>CANHQR010000055.1 GCA_947462815.1 Pseudobdellovibrionaceae bacterium | reverse complement strand
TTTGATCACTACTTCACCACGCTCGATATGGTGTCTTATAAGGTGATCGCTGGGAACTTCTTCATCATGCCCGTGTTGGGTAAGGTCAACGAGGGCTCCTTAAATCGCGAAGACGACGTCAACGACTACATCTTGCACTTTCAATACGACAATCCTGAGACGGATTTGTCGATGGGCTTGATGTATGCGGTTCGTGTCGGTACCGGAAACGACATTCCGGTCAATAACTCCTACTACGGTGGAACGGGGTCAACTCGCGTTGGCGACTACAAGCACAACCTGATCAGCTTGTTCAGTTCGCAGCGTTTGGGCGCGACGACCGTCGGTGTGGAGGCCCAGATTCTTTCGGGCGACACAGGCGTGCGCACGACGAGTGGTACCGAAGTGAAGCTCAATGCTTTCGCGATTGCGGCAGAGGTCGACTGGAAGCCCGAGACGGGTCCTTGGTCGGCGGATGTGAAATTGGGATTTGTGTCGGGGGACGATCCGGGCTCCCAGGACACGCATGAGGGTTTTGTGTTTTCGCAGAACTATCGTGTCGGCACTTTGATGTTCCAACATCCCTTGGGTCGTGCGGACTTCTTCCGCACGGGCATGGTGCGCGATACGACGACTGCGGCGTCAACGCATGTGAACGATGAGGCTGTGTCGAACGTCTTGTATTTTGCACCCACGGTTAATTACCGCCAGAGCGACACGTGGAGCTATTTCGGCCGAGTCCTCACCGCGCGCTTGAATAAAGATCCGATTCAAAATGCGAACACCAACACGGACCTGGGGTACGAGTTGGATTTTGGAATGGAGTGGCGTCCATTTGATCGCTTGCAGTGGGTGACGGAGATCGGAGCCCTGTTGCCGGGCCAAGCCTGGAAGGGCGGCACCTCGGCATTCGATAATAAAATGGTATACGGAATTCAAACCAAGGCCGCGATTCACTTTTGATAACAGCTAGATTTGCAACTTGAAGACAACTTGATGGGATCGCGGTTGCAGGGCCCGGGGAGAGAGATCTCCCCGGTTTTTTTTGGCCGGTTTTTTTGGCCGGTTTTTGAGATTTTCGACTCGGTCGCGGGACTCAGGCGACGGACTTAGAAGCCTCGGTTCACGCGACCGCCCAAGGTCGGACCTGAACTGGGGAATCCGCTCGTGAAAGTCGGGCTCAAGGTCGCTCCACCCGGAAAACTCAGTCGGGGTGGAGTCGCCGGCAACGTGATGCCATGCGAGCGAAGCCCTGTGCTCGTTCCAGTTCCGAGGCGCATGCGCAGGAGGTCCGAGGAGAGCGGCATGTTCGGATTGAGCGAGGGGCTCAGGGAGCTTGGGCTCGTCATATCGAGAACGCTCGAGTATCGGATCTGATTGGGATTCAAAGCCTGCAACATCATGGCTCGCAGTTCATCGACAGGGCGTGCGAACTCGCGATAGTCCTGACCGGTCAAGAAGCCTTGGCGATTGAAGGCCTGCATTTGCTGGAAGGGACCCATCATCACTTCGCGATTGATCGCGTCGTTAAGAATCGCGTGACGTTGACGCAGGCTCTCAACTTGCGAGGCCGCCCACATATTCGATGGGTCACGACGCCATTCTTGCCATGCGGTACCCATTTCGTCGCGCAAACCACGCGCTTCTTCGGAGTAGTTGCGAGTCGAGCGCACGGTGCGGCCGCCGGCACGCAGGCCTTCCATTTGGTTCACCAGTCGCGTTACTTGGCGTTGATCCAGATCATGCGCGTCGCCCAATTCGCGGATCGCTTCAATCGTGCGTTCAACAGCCTCATCACCCTCTTCTTGGCGAGTTTCGTCTCGAGACAAGAGTCGTGAGCGAATCTGTGTGCGGAGAGGGCCGTTTACGAGTGAGTTGATACGCGCCATGATGGTTCGGCTCTGCGCGCGATCGTCGCCGCGGCCCGGATTGCGATCGGCCTCTTCCAATTTTCCAATCAAACACTCGAGTTGTTCATCCTGCGGAACATCTCGGCAAACATTTCGTGCGTCGTCATTGCGATCGCGATCACGGTCACGATCACGGTCATTTCGACCCACTCGACGCGGAGTCGGCGAAGGGGAGGGCGAAGTCCGAGCGACGTTCTCAGGGCAGGCTGAGCCATTCTGGCGGAGCAAGATCTGCACGACCGAAGTGATCGCGCGATCCGCGTCGGCTTTGTTGGACATGACGTTTGCTAAGGTCCCTTCGCGAGTGATCGACGAGATATAGCAGTTCTCGCAGGTCGCGGTTTCGCGTCGGGCAAGAATCTCGGTCTCAATCCGACCATGACGCTCAATCTCTCGATAGGTGATGCGGAAATTTTCATTACAAATCTTGAGGTCACCTGAAGTTGTGGGGCGCGACGGAGATGCCGCAGCCGGTGCAGGTGTAGATCGAACACCCAAGTGAGCGGGTGGAGTGGTGGAGGGTGCCGGAGCGGGTGAAGCCGCCGCTGGAGGTTGATCGCTCGCACGCACGGTTTCGGACGCGAAGTCACCACTCATCAATCCCAAGTGGTCCCACGACACATTGACGGCCAAGACAAGAAGCAGCGCCGATTTGAGGGCTGTCTGTTTCGTGAGTTTCATACTTCCTCCTCGAGCCCGAGCTTTAAAGCGGCGGGTTCTCTTTGGGTTTCCTGCGTCACAAGTAGATCAAGGCCCGTTCCGCCGTCGCCTGAACGGCAGCAAATTGACAAGCGCCTGTAATCATTTGCTTTATTCAATTTACTGGCGACCCGGTGCCAACTCCGGTTTCGTCGACGGGCTGGTCGATATTTTTTGGTCAATTTAAAATCATTAAGCACATCAAGGGGTTGGACTGCCTAAAGGGCTGACAGGGGGGACGACGCAAATCCGCCTGCCTCCAGCTCGAGAGAGGAGCCAGACTGAATTTGAATTGTCGACGAGGGCCTGATGACGGATGCAACGGCCTTTGTTAGTCACTGCCGCATGCGTTTTGAGTTTCGCCCAGCTCCCGTTTTGAAGCCGCGAGCCTCCGTCGATCCGTTCAATTTGGAATCGGGACGACTCGACTCCCAGCTCCTACCAGATGCCTCTTCGTGGATGGACTGGACGTGGCAAATGCGTCGTTCCTTGAGTCGCCGATCGGACTTTGAAAACTACTTCGAGTTGAGCCCCCACGAACGCCGTGGTTTCGAGCTCAGCGGATTTCAGATCCGCTGCACACCTTATTATGCAGCCCTGGCCGCGGAGGCCGGTGCGGCCGAGGAGTTTGATCCCCTCCGCTTGATTCTCATGCCGCGGGCCGAAGAGGGAGCAACTGAGATCACACAGGAACAGTTGGATCCGCTGGCGGAGCGGCGAAACCTCAAAGCGCCGAGACTTGTGCATCGCTATCCCGATCGCGTTCTGTTTCTGGTCACGGACTTTTGCTCCGTCTATTGCCGCTACTGCACGCGCAAGCATTTCACGGGCGGTGAGCTCGCCTTTGCGCGGGAGCCTGAATATCAAGAGGCCCTGGCCTACATTCGCGAGCATAAAGGTCTCAGGGAGGTTATTCTCTCCGGAGGCGACCCTCTCACGCTCAGTGATGCGATTCTGGATCGAGTCCTGAGTGATCTACGTCAAATCGAGCATGTCGAAATCATTCGACTCGGCACGCGCATGCCGGTGGTTTGTCCGATGCGAGTGACTGAGGATTTGGTGAAGATGTTGCGTCGGCATAAGCCGGTTTATGTGATGACTCACTTCAATCATCCGCGAGAACTGACGAGCGAGGCGGCCGAAGCTCTCGAGAGGTTTGTGGATCACGGGCATCCCGTCTTCAATCAGATGGTCTTACTCAACGGCGTGAACAACGATGCGCGAATTGTTCAGGCGCTCTCCAGGCGACTTCTCTACCTGCGCGTGAAACCCTACTATATGTTTCAATGCGACCCTTCGCGCGGTACGGATCATCTTCGTACGAGCGTGGAAGATTCGCTTCGCGTTCAGCGTGAGCTTTGGGGGCGACTGTCAGGCCTCGCTCTCCCGCAGCTTTCGTTGGATATCCCGGACGGTGGTGGAAAGGCCGGGCTGGTGCCGCAATTTGAAGTTCGCTGCGAAGGTGATGAGGAGCAGGGCACTCGCCGAACCTTTGTGGGCTGGGATGGCGTCGAATCCATGTACATCAGTCCACCGCTCTCGCGCTGGAGAGCTCCGCTTGATGCCCAGGCTTATGAGGGAGAGTGGGCTTCGCTTTGTCGGGCGAAATCTTTAGAATCTGAGATCCTCAACACCTAGGCTGCAGTTTAAGTCACGACTCGACAAGACATCTGGCAGTAGAAATGTTGCAATGGAACTTTGGCACAAGAACTTTGGCACAAGAAATTTGGCACAAGAAATTTGGCCCTAGAAAACTGCCACTCGAAATCTGAGAAACCCCCGTTGCACTCTGAAATGAGGCCAGCGTCTGCATCGGCCGGAGTTTGATCAAAGAGAGTTGTGTTAGGCCCGCTCCAGGCGGGCATACTTTGCCACAAACTTTTTGATCGACTGATCACCAAAGACCACGGAGACCCGCATGTCGGGACCCGAGCCTTCGACCTGAAAGATCTGCCCAACTCCATAGTTGGGGTGTCGCACACGCATTCCCTTGGTCAAAGTCGTTGGCGCCGCAGAGCTCGGCTCGTCGAAGGAGTCGCCGCCTTCATAGTCAGGAAAAGGATCAGCGGCAGGGCCCGACGACATCAGGGGGTGAGCGCTGTAAGAGTCGCCGAAGCCTCGTTGACCCTGTTCCATGAATCGCGGCCGTTGTCCGCTCGAAGACTGACGAACGGCATGAGAATTCGGAATTTCGCGAAGGAATCGTGATGGAGGATTCATTTGATCCGCGCCCCAAACCTTTCGAGCCCGGGCGTGAGTCATCACCAAACGCTTTTCCGCGCGAGTCATGCCCACATAGCAAAGCCGTCGCTCCTCCTCGAGGTCCGTAGGGTCCTTGGAGTCCGTCGCCCGGCCGCTTGGAAACAGACCCTCTTCGCAGCCGACAATGAACACGTAGGGAAACTCTAAGCCCTTGGAGATGTGCAAGGTCATCAATGTGATTGTTCTCGCGTTGGCGTCTTCATCTTGCCCGGCATCATCCGCGTCGGCCACGAGAGCCATCTCTTCGAGAAAGGCTTGGAGGTGGCCCTCTTCACCGCGCTCTTCCGCAAACTGCGTGACCGCGTTTTGGAGTTCTTCCAAGTTTTGAATGCGTGCATCGGCCTCAGGCGTGTCTTCGGCCACAAGCTTTTGCACATAGCCGGTGCGCTCGATCACTAATGAGGTCAGCTCGGGTAGAGACAGGCGCATGGCCCCTTCACGAAGAGCCTCGATGAGGGTCAGAAAGCCGCGCAGCTTGGATGTTGTTCCGGCATTAAACTCGCGCATATCGAGGGCCCGCGAGGTGACTTCAATCAAGGGCAATCGAACGCCCGCGGCGATCTCGTCCAAACGATCGGCCGTCGTTTTGCCGATACCCCGTGCGGGTACGTTGAGCACCCGCTTGAAGGCCACGTCATCGGAGGGATTCAAGATGAGCTTGAGGTAGCCGAGGATATCTTTGACCTCCATGCGGTCAAAGAACTTCATCCCGCCCACGATCTTGTAGGGGATTGAACGGGCGCGAAGCTGTTCCTCGAGTACACGGCTCTGAGCGTTGGTTCGGTAGAAGATCGCGATCTCCTCGGGAGAGGCGCCCGTTGAGGAGAGCAGTTTGGAAATTTCGCCGACGACAAAACGCGCTTCATCGTACTCATTGTTCTCTTCACGGATCAAAATCAGCTCGCCACGCTCACGCTGCGTGAAAAGTGTCTTATCCTTGCGTTGGCTATTGTTTTTGATCACGGTGCTCGCGGCTTCGACGATGACTTGTGTGGACCGGTAGTTTTGCTCAAGCTTTACGACGCGCGCATCGACGAAGTCTTTTTCAAAGCTGAGAATGTTTTGAATGTCAGCTCCGCGCCACGAGTAAATCGACTGATCCTCGTCGCCGACCACGCACAGATTCCGATGTCCATCGGCCAACAAGCGCACCAATTTGTACTGAATAGCGTTGGTATCCTGATACTCATCGACCATCACGTAGCGAAAGCGTTCGCGATACACATCGAGAATAGCGGGATAGTCGCGCCAAAGTTGATACCACTTAATGAGTAAATCATTGAAGTCGAGAGCATTCGCCTGCTTCATTTCCTCTTCATAGCGAGTGAACACACGTAGCTGTTGCTCGTCCATGAGATGGGGGCGCTTGGCGATGTCCTCAGGGGTATAGCCTTCGGTTTTGACCGAGTTGATTCTTGCGGCAAAAGTCTTCGCTGGAGTCACCTTGTCGTCGATGCCAAGAGCGGCGCACACCTTTTTGACCATCGCCATTTGATCTGACGTATCGTAGATGACGAAGAAAGGCTTGTAGTCGAGGAGCTCAATATGTTCGCGAAGGATACGAGCACCGATGGAATGAAACGTCGAAATCCACATGCGCTGGCGCTGCGAGGAGAGTTGGAGTCCCAGCTGGGACAAGAGACTTTGAATTCGCGCTTCCATTTCTCGCGCGGCTTTGTTGGTGAAGGTGACGCAGAGTATTTGCTCGATGGTCGCTCTTCCGGTGGCCACGAGATGCGCGGCTCGCTGCGTGAGCACACGGGTCTTTCCTGATCCCGCACCCGCGAGGATCAAAAGAGGGCCATCCATGCACTCCACGGCTTCACGCTGTGGGGGATTGAGTCCCTGTGTAATGGCTTCAGTCGCTTGGGGATTGTTCAGGGTTCGGTTCACTTCCAGCATCCTCACGCCCTCGATCCAGGATCCGTCGTCCCACTCTGTCAAAGCTTCTAAGTAGCGAAAACCACCGAAAAATGCGAGAAATAGCTGGCTCCAATCCTAGGGGCAATGAGTCAAGTCCGCGTCGTCCGGTGGACGGCCTCAGGAATGCATCGCCTACACCGGTTATAATGGCAATGATTTGCGCCCTCAGGCTGAGGCTTCCTCAGCCTTGCGTTGGCGGCGATGAGATGAAGGACCCATGGCGTTGAAGATGGCCCGCCCTCACCTACGAAACTTTCTCCAGCGCTTCGCGCCCTTTGGCTCGACCTGCTTGGTGGCCTTGTGGTTTTTGTTTTTAGGTTTGGGAGCCTGCACTCCGGTGCAAGAGGTCTCGCCGCAACCGACTCTCTACCGACTGCCATGGCCGAGTGATGATGGCACAGCGTACGCCATGCGTGACGTCGAAGTGAAAAGCCTCAGTCGTCCCGAGGATCTCAAAGGTGAGCTTGCGGAGATTCTCATCGACCCGCGTCTGGAGATCGCCGACGCCGCGACCGGCCGTCAGCGTTTGGTGTCTGCGCAAGCTCAGCCCAACTTGTTGCGCACAGGCTCGATCATTCGGCCCGGAGACTATCTCAGTTTACAGGCGATCACCCTGTACGCACATTGGGAGCGACTGCATGAGTTGGAGCGCGTGCATGGTCTTAATCGCTCGCTCAGTTACCCCGCACAGATCGGCTTGATGGCCCGGGTACGTGAATCTGAAACAAGTCGTGAGTTAATGATCGACAACGCCGTTTACGACGGCCGACTGGATGCTCTGTTGGTCGTGCCGTTTCGAGGTGAGGGATTACCCTTGGCCTTCAACGCAGGCGTGATCGCTCATGAGCATTTCCATCGCGTGTTCCAGGCGCTGTTGCTGCGACCTCTGGTGAGTGAAACCTCAGGGCGACAGAGTCTTCATAGGCATGAGTTTGGAGCTTGCCATTGGGGCGTGATCGCGGCGGCAGAGGACACATCTCAAGGCCGAGCTTCGGCTCGACCGCGAGCTTCGGCTCTGGGCTCGGCGGTTTCGACTCAGGCAGTGAATGAAACCTTACTGCGTGCCATCAACGAGGGGTTTGCCGACTTTTGGGGTTGGAGCTACTCGCTCGACACGCAGTTTATCGCACGTTCGCTTTCGCAGCGCGAGCAAGAGGCTCGAAAACTCGATGCTCCGCTGACGGCATTACCGGCGGCCGGGGATTTGCGAGCGGCCTTAGCGATTCGTGGTGATGACATGGATCGAGTGCTTTACTCGTACCGACTCGGCACCCTCTATGCCCGGGGCCTGAAGCGTCTGCACGATGCCCTGCTCGCTTCAGGGGTTGAATCTGCAAGGGCGCGCCAAATGGTTCAGGCCGCGATGCTCGAGAGTTTGACGCCGCTTTTGCGGGCCGGGGCGCAGGATCTTGAGAAAAAGGATTTGGACCCGCGCTCTCCCATGCGTTGGGTCGCGGAGAGTTTGCTCAATCGCTTGCAACGAGAAACCGGAGCGGCCAGCGAGAAGCCTCGACCATCGATTTGCGAAGTGGCCCGCGGCTTGGGAATTCAACAAGATGTCGAAGGCTGCCGCGAGGAAATTCGACCATGATCGCCGCGAGTCGACTCTCCCGGTCCAACTGGATCTGCGCCTGTTTTAGCATCGCACTGTTGGCCTCTGCGGGTGTGGAAGCTAAGGCCTTCGAAGGTTCAGCCTCTGAACACACAGTCTCGGAAGTTGCTGTTGCAAAGAGTGACCCATCTCTCGACGCCAGTCGCGAGTTGAGTTTTGAACTCGGCGTCGGTCTGCTCTTCAACAGTCGCCGAGCTGTCGATGGACGCAGTTTTGAGTTCGAGTACCCACCCGTTTTAAGTGTAGGCTTGGGTGGGGAGCTTTGGGCCTTGCAACTCGAGCGCGTTGACGTGGAGAGCTCGGATGGAAATGCCAGTGTGGCTGCGAGTCGACGACGCGAGGCTTGGCTAATCCGAGCGAAGACCTGGTGGGGGGAATGGGGCACATGGCAGCCTTTGGCTTCGCTGGGATGGGGTTTTTCACGCGAGCATGTCTCCACGCGCCTGAGTGGTGCGGGTTCTGATAGCACCGAGATCGGCACGGGCGTTTGGACGGGATACGTGGCAGGGGCTGTGGGACTTCGCGCTGAGCTCGAGGTCGCAGACTCGGCGACGCGAGCTCTCGCGATTGAAGTGCTATTGCGAGGAGAGTCTAGCCCACAATACGGTGTGCTCGGAAAAAACAACCCGCGCTGGGGCGCGGGTCTGCAAGTGTTCTACGCTTTTAACTGAGGCGTTATCGCGAAATCTTTTGCACGATCGCTGAGGGTAGATCCGTTTGTTTGATCAGCTGCGAGCGATACCGCTGAGCTTCGTTGAAAGACTTGAAGCTGCCGACGCTCACGCGGAACCAAGTGCGGCCATTGATCTGCGCTTCGACGGGAAATGCCGGGAAGCCCTTTTTCACCAACTCATCCACGTGTTCTTTCGCACCCTGTGCTGTCGGGTAGCTCGCCACCTGCACGGTGAACTCGACATCGTTGGAGACGCCGACGGTTTTCGGCAGGCTCGAGGGGATGCGACTGGGCGGGGGGGGGGCCTCGACGCCGACGGGCGCCGCATTTTGAGCCACGCGCTGTGCGGCTTTCGAGGCGGCTGAGAGATCCGGACGCTGTTGGCCACCAGCCGTCGTGGCTGAGCCCGTTGCAGCTGCCGAAGACGCTGTGGTTGCGGAAGCAGGGCCTGACTTCGAAGTGGGCGCGGGTTTGTGAGAGCCCTCGTGGCTGGCATCATGAGCCGTGGTATGAACCGCTGATGATGTCGAAGCGACCTCGCGAGTGGGAGCTGAGCCAGAGGCGGACTGAGTCGACGAAGCCTGGGCCGATGTCGCCGGCGCCGAGTTCGTGGGCGGCGCCATCTGTGCCTTCGCGGACTCGAGGGCTTGGTCGGCCATTTGTGCAACGTCTTGCTCCGTCAGAGCGTCCGCATCGTCTTGGTCTTGAGATTTGGAAGAGTGCGCGGCCTGAGCCGCGGCTTTAGCGAAGTCGCCTTCAAGGGCTTGGCGCTGGTGATCCGAGTCCGATAGTTTTTTTCCAAACCAAACTCCGCTTGAAAAGGCGAGTAAAGACACCAAGGTTATGGACAAGACCTTCAGAACGATGTCCCAGCTGGATGCTCCACGACGGCTGCCGAGCACCGACTTCGTTGAGTTGGGACGGAACTTTGAATTAGGCATAGGGCCTCACTTTGAATAAAGCTGATAAGTTTATGATAGGTCTGAAGAGCCCGACCGGTCGAGTCCCAAAATCCGTCTTGGAAGCCTCGGCCCCATTCACAGGACACCCAGAGGGCCTCATTGGGTGATTGAGAGTGACATCTCTTCGAAGTTCTTGGACTTTGGTAGGGCCTTGGGGCCGCGGTCGGCTTCGCCAAGCCGCAGCGAGGTGGCGGCAGGTCGGTTGAAGATGGAGTGAGGTGGGTCGTATGTCGAATCAAAGTTCTACAAAAAGCCCGGAGTTTGCTCAGCGCGCTCTTGCGGTCGCGCATCGAGCCTGTGATGCGGCGGCCGAGGTTCTCAACCATCATTATGGACGTCTCAAATCCGTGCAGGAGAAGTTTCAGGCCGGCTTGGTCAGCGAGGCCGACCGCGAATCAGAGGACCGTATCAAGGCGATCTTACTGGCCGAGTTTCCCGATCATCGAATTTTGGGTGAAGAGACGGGACTCACAGGAAAAGGCGAGTCGGCGCTTTGGATGATTGATCCACTCGATGGCACAACCAATTATGTGCATCGCGTTCCATTCTGGTGTTCTTCGATCGGACTCGAGGTCGACGGTGAATTGTTGGTAGGCGTGATCGATGCTCCAGCGTTGGGCTGGCGCTTCGAAGCGGTTCGCGGCGGCGGAGCCAAGCGCAACGGTCAAAGCATTCGGGTCTCCTCGCGTGGCGAATTCCGCCAGGGGCTTTATGCCACAGGCTTTTCGAGTTCAGATCACGAACTACATCCTCTCGATGAGCAGCTCGAACTTCTCGCGCATGTCGTGCGTCATGCGCGCGGGATTCGCCGTTTGGGAGCCGCCGCTTTGGATCTTTGCTTAGTGGCCGAAGGTGTCTTTGATGGTTTTTGGGAAAGCAACTTGCAGCCCTGGGACACGGCGGCCGGTGTGTTGATTGCTCGCGAGGCCGGTGCTTTGGCGACGGACTTCAGCGGCAAAGAGTTTGAGCCTCGCATGAAATCGATTCTGTGCGCACCACCTGCCCCCCATGCGGAAGTTTTCCAATTCATTTCACGGCTTCGTCGCGCCTCGCTTCGCGACGATGGCTGAATGGTCTTTCTCGCCGAAAGGCCAGTCAAATTCTCGTCTCTGTCACATCCGCCTTGAGGCGCTCGCTTGGCTGTCCTTTGAGCGTGCTGGCCCCGGGGTTTGAGCTTAAAAACAACTCAATGCCATTCACCTAAACTGACGGAGGCGTTGTCTCGACGAAGAGCGGGCAGGTCGTGACGAATTACTGGCGCGGTCGAGTTGGTACGGGGGTTGCTCCGTTTAAGCATGTCGAGATGATTGATCGATGAGCCCTTCGTTGGTCGAGCTTCTCAAAATCATGTCTCTCAAGGATTGAGAGCGCAGATCGCGCAGGAGGCGAGTGTGGCGGAAGAGAAAACAGCGGCAGTAGGTGGGGCAGCGCCCGAAGGCAAAGGCTCCAAGCCCATTCTGCTCTATGCTCTAGTCGTACTAAATATGCTGGTCGTCGGCGGCGTAGGCGCCATGCTGTATCTTGGTAAAAAGAAAGAGGCGGCTGAGGCGACGATTGAGAAAGTCGTGGAGGGTGAGGCCCAAGCTCAAGCTGAGGACAAGGCTGAGGAAGATCAATTCGTAGGGCAAATGATTCCGATGGAGACTTTCTATGTCAACCTGGCGGGCAATCGCGGTAGCCGCCTACTCAAAGTGAACATGGAGTTTGAGGTCGAGTCCGATAAACTGCGCGATGAGATCGACAAGCGTAAACCGCAAATTCGCGACCTCGTGATTCTGACTCTCTCATCGAAAACTTTCAAAGATCTCGAAACGAGACAGGGCAAAGAGAATCTCCGCGATGAGATTCGCGATACCATCAATGCCTTTCTCACCAAAGGCAAAATCAAAAGCGTTCACTTCACCGAATTCATCTATAATTAAGCGAGGAGAATCGAATGAATCAGGTTCTATCGCAGAGTGAAGTTGATGCGCTCCTCGCCGCGGTGAATGAGGGCGAGGTCGGTGCGGCGAGCGCCCAAGGCCAAGCAGCCGGTGGCGATGATCGTGTCGTCGTCACTTATGATTTGACGAGCCAGGATCGAATCATTCGCGGCCGCCTGCCGCAGCTTGAGGTGATCTACGAAAAGTTCATGCGGAGCTTCCGCGTTTCGCTGTCCTCGCAGCTTCGCAGGATTGCGACGCTCAACCACGCCTCGACGGACTTTCTAAAATTCGGTGAATTCATCAATACTTTGCCGATGCCGACCTGCATGTCGGTTTTGCGATTCAACGCGCTTCGCGGCTCGGCTCTTCTGGTGATTGAAACGAAGCTCGCCTATGCCCTGATCGACTCCTTCTTTGGCGGTGACGATCGTCCTTATGCCAAGGTGGAAGGCAAGGAATTCACACCCATCGAACTCACCATCATTCAAAAAGTCGTTCAGTTGGCTATCGATGATATGGAGCAGGCTTGGGCGGGTATTCACAAGATCGATTGCTCATTTGTTCGTACGGAGGTGAACCCGCAATTTGTCGGCTTGGTGCCGCCGACGGATGTGGTCATCGCTTCGACCTTTGACGTTGAACTCGAAAACGCCAACGGCACGATCACCGTTGTGATTCCCTATTCGACGATCGAGCCGATCAAACAAAAGCTGCAAAGTGGCTTTCAGGTGGAAAGCGATCAGACTGACAAAAAAATCTGGTCGGGAATTATTCAACAAAAGCTTCGTCAAACAGAAGTCGAACTCAAAGTGTTTCTGGGCGAATCCGAAATCACCTTGAAAGACCTGATGGGGCTGAAGCTGGGAGATGTGATCACCTTAGATCAAGACTCCAACGGTGAATTTGATGTGTTGGTCGAAAGCCAGCCTAAATTCAAAGCTTTCTATGGCATCAACCACGGCTCGGTCGCCGTGCAAATCACACAAGTCTTAGCTTCGAGAGAGGTTGGGAAAGGGGAGAGCGATGGCGGACGATAAAGGACTCAGCAGTCTGCTTGAAGGCGAAGCGGCGGCCTCCGATGGCGGCAAAAAGGGAAAGGTCACAGAGCTCAGATCGAAGGATCGCAACCTCGACTTGATTATGGATATTCCTCTGAAGGTCACGGTCGAACTCGGGCGAACTAAAATGTTAGTCAGCGAGCTACTGAACTTGGGCCAAGGCTCGGTGGTGGAGTTGACTAAACTCGCCGGCGAACCCATGGAAGTCCTCGTCAATGACAAGTTGGTAGCTCGAGGTGAAGCCGTCGTGGTGAACGAGAAGTTCGGAGTTCGATTGACAGATATCATTTCGCAAGCGGAGCGAGTTGAGCAGCTCAAGTAAAACTTCGTTTGGTTTTTCTCGGCGCGGCCTCGCGCCGATGGCCACTCAGGAAGAGTGGTGCGACGAGACGGCGATCGCACACCCGTCGAGATCGAAATGGCCAGGAGGGCCTCTATGTTCTACACACTCACCTTTCGTCACATGATGTTGCTTGCGGCGCGATTCTTCGTTGCCGCCTTTTTGTTTGCGCTGGCCCTTCCCGCTGTGGCGTCGACGGTGCAAGTTCAACGCGAAGCGGACTCCGCGGCCGTGCGAATCAATATTCAACTGCACGATGCCTTTTCGGGTACGGACGCCACGGTTTTCGCCGCAGACCCGCAAACGGTTGAGGTTCGAATTCCGGGCGCGCGAGTTCTACCGGCCGGGCAAAGCTCGCGTCAGTTAGCTCGATTTGAAGATGCGTGGGTGCGAGCGGTTTCGACCAATCAGGATGGTGGCACTGGAATCATTCGTTTCAGTCTAAAGAATCGATTGGCGGCCCAAGCTGCAGAGATCCTCTCGGTCGGGCGGGTGGGCGAAGACGCAAGAAACCTGATTCTCAATCTTGGGGCGGTCGGAGCGGACTCAACCGCGCTCGTCGGTCAACGCCAGCTCGCCATCTCGGAAATTTCAGCTGACGAGGCATCGAGTCTGGCCGCTTCCAGCGCGGACAACGTCTCCACGCAGGCCGAGGCCTCGCGTGAGACCACACCCACATTGATCGCGGGACAGTCGGCGACGCGCGCTCCGGCCGTCGACCCGGTTGCGCCAAGCGAGGGCGCCGCCCAGAAGTCAGATCGCGTAACGAAATCCGCGATGTCAGCGCCGACAGAGCGACTCAACGAGGCTGAGATTCCCGTCTTCGGTAAGTCGAGCAAAGAATCCAAAGCCGCACCCGCCACATCAAGTCTTGAGCGACTTGTCGTCACCGTTTTGGTTCTGACGGTGCTGGTCGCGGCGGCCGCCTTCGCCCTCAAGAATTGGTCTCGGCGACGAAACGAATTCAAAGATCGGGTCAAAATGCAGGTGATCAGTCAGCATTTTCTGGGTCCCAAGAAGAGCCTAGCGGTGATTCAAGTTGCCGGCGAGGCCCTGCTGATTGGTGTGACCGATCATAACATTTCACTGCTCAAGACGCTCTCGTTCATCGACGATGAAGTCCCTGAGCTTGCGCCTAAAAACTTTGCGGATGAGCTGGCGTCGCACGGTGTTGCTCCCTATTCCGGAGCCTCTGAGAAGCTTGTGGGCTCTTCGGCACCTCGTCGCGAATTCAATACGAACGCTTCATCAATCCCTACAGCCTCCAACAACTTTCAAGACTTTGATGAATCCGAGAACTTTGCCGTGAAGGCCCTCGATCAGATTCGAGACATGGTGTCGACGCGGGTTCGTGGCATGAAGGATTTGGAGTGATCATGCGTTTTTTGATGGGCTTTTTTAATGAGATGCGGAATCTGCTTCGGGCTCGATGGCTCGGACAAACGCCGAAGGCTTTTGCGGCTCGTTGGGCTGCAGGTCTGATGGTGCTCGGCGGTTTGGGCCTCTTGCTCGGTTGGGCGGGATCGGCCGCGGCTCAGGTGACTCTGCCCACAGTGAGTTTGGGATTTAAAAACTCCCAGAGTCCGAGCGAAGTCGTCAGTGCGGTGAAGATCATTCTCCTGATGACGGTGCTCACGCTTGCTCCGGCCATTCTCATCATGATGACGGGTTTCACCCGAATTGTGGTGGTGCTTTCGTTTGTTCGTCAGGCTATGGGAACGCAGAACATGCCGCCCAACCAATTGCTGATGGGCTTGGCGCTCTTCATCACTTTGTTTGTGATGCGACCGGCATTCGAAGAAATTAACACCCAGAGTTTGCAGCCGTTCTTGCAAAACCAGGTGACGCAAGATGTGGCGATTGAACGAGCTCTCGCGCCGCTCCGTCGCTTTATGTTCAATCAGACTCGCGAATCCGATCTTGCTTTGTTCATCAAACTGGGCAAAGTCGAGAACGTCAAAACTCGTCAGGACGTGCCGACGACAGTCCTCGTGCCGGCCTTCATCATCTCTGAGCTCAAAACGGCTTTCCAGATTGGCTTTATCATCTTTCTGCCCTTTTTGGTGATCGACATGGTGGTCGCCAGCGTGCTGATGGCCATGGGTATGATGATGTTGCCGCCCATCGTGATCTCATTGCCTTTTAAAATCATGCTGTTTGTCCTTGTCGACGGTTGGACTTTGCTAATCGGTTCGATGGTTCGCAGCTTCGGCTGAACCGGAAAGTGAGCACGTAAATGACCGATGAACTTGTCATGCGATTGGGACAGGAAGCTCTGAAAACAACCGCCATGGTCTCGGCCCCCCTTTTGGGGTCAGCGCTTGTGGTCGGTCTGATTGTTTCGATATTTCAAGCGATCACGCAAATCAACGAAGCGACGCTCACCTTCGTTCCCAAGATGATTGTCATTGGTATCGTCGTTCTTCTGGCCGGACCTTGGATGATCGAAATCATCACCGTCTATGCACAGAATCTCTTCGATTCACTTCCCCTCATGGTGAGGGAGTGAGATGGATCTCTTTCGGCTGAACGAGGCCGAGATTTTGCTCTTTGGCCTCGCGCTCCTCAGAATATCTTCGTTTTTCATGACTTGGCCGGTCTTTTCGATTGGAAATGTGCCTTCGCCCATCAAAGTGCTGCTCAGCGTAGCGGCCACGATGGCGGTGATGCCGGCCTTGCCGCGGACGGGCCTGGAGGCCAAGGGCTTTGAACTGGCTTTAGCTGGGCTCGCCATCAAAGAGGTCGCGATCGGTTTGTTCATGGGAGCCATCGCGCGTTTGATTTTCTATGCCGTAGAAATTGGCGGTGCCTTCGCCTCGACCTCCATGGGTTTTTCGAGCGCCACAATTTTTAACCCGGCGACCGGAAGCACGACCTCCATCATTGAAAAATTCTATGTCGTCTTATTGACGCTGTTGTTCTTGTCTCTGAACGCTCATCACGCATTTCTCTCGGCATTGGTCGAGAGTTTTGTGGCTTTTCCTCCAGCGCATGTGACCTCAGGCATTGGCCCCAATTTTGAATCACTTCAAATAGCAGGAAGCTCGGCCGCCAATGGTGTTGCGGTTTCGGGTGGAACGGGTTGGGCCGGAGGCATTGTGCAACTGACTATGGTCGCGGGAATTAAAATGGCGGCGCCGGTAGCGGTCGTTATTTTCTTTCTGAACGTCGCGATGGGGATCGTCGGTCGAGCTGTTCCGCAGATTAACGTTCTCATCACTTCTTTGCCCGTCAATATCGTGGCGGGACTCATGGTGATGATCGTCAGTCTTCCGGCCTTGATGATGGACCTGGACCAAGATTTAGTTCGCTTTATCGATGTCTTGTACCAGGTATTGCGAGCATCGAAATAGCGAAGGCCAGGAAGGCTTTCGAATGAACCCAGGACGGGTGAATGGCTGAAGACCAGCAGGAACGGACAGAAGAGGCCACGCAGCAACGTCGCGAAGACTTTCGTCGTCGCGGCCAAGTTGCACAAACTCGCGAATTGGCGAGTGTCATGGCCTTGTTGGGCTCGGCCTTGCTCTTCTGGGCAATGGGTCGATTTGGTCTTCAGCAAATGAGCGAGGCCATCACCTACACCTTCGGACCGGAACTCGTGTCTTCCGCCCGCTCAGGTGAGTACGCACCGATCGTCGCATTCTTGGGAAAGAAAGCCGCATTTGTCGTTTTGCCCATTATGGGCATGATGGCGGTATTCGCGCTTGTTTCAAGCATCGTACAGGTTGGATTCCTCTACAACGAAGAGGCGCTCGAGCCGAACCTCGAAAAAATTAATCCGCTGTCTGGCCTGCAGAGAATGTTCAGCATGCGCTCTCTGGCTGAGGGAATTAAGTCTTTGCTCAAGTTGATTCTTGTGAGCGCCGTTGTCTGGTTCCTTTTTAAAGATGAGTTGGCGCGTTTGCCGCACCTTTCTCAACTGAGTGTTGAAGAGATCATGAGCTATGCGGGCGAATTAGCTTTTCGCCTTTTGGCCGGTCTCGGTGTCTTCATGGCGATCATCGCGCTGGCCGATTATCTTTACCAGCGCTGGGATCTTGAGCAGCAGATGAAGATGACCAAGCAGGAAATCAAGGAAGAACACAAGTCTCGCGAAGGTGATCCGCTGATCAAGGCTCGGATTCGTCGTATCCAGCGCGATATGGCCAATAAGCGCATGATGAAGGACGTTCCTAAGGCCGATGTTGTGGTCACCAATCCCACACATATCGCGTGTGCGATCATCTACGACCCTCTGACAATGCCGGCGCCCAAGCTTGTTGCAAAAGGTGCGGGTGTCATTGCCGAAAGAATTAAAGAGATTGCTCGCGAGAACGGTGTGCCGGTGATGGAGAACAAGCCACTGGCTCGTGCGATCTTCAAAACGATGAAAATTGGCCAGATTATCCCTCGCGAACTGTTTGCAGCCGTCGCTCAGGTTCTCTCGTACGTCTACCGCTTGCGTAAGAAGGTGATGCGTTAATGGAACAGCTCTTCCAATTCCTCAAGCGCTTTGAGAAGTTTACGAAGAACGCCGATCTGCTGATGGCGATATCGATCCTCGCAGTTTTGGCCGTCATGATCGTGCCACTGCCGCCAGTCCTGCTCGATCTTGCCCTCACGATCAGTTTGACCTCCTCCATTCTTGTCTTGTTGATCGCGTTCTATGCGAAGAAAGCCCTCGACTTTTCGGTGTTTCCCTCTCTGCTCTTGTTGACGACCTTGTTCCGCTTAGCGCTGAACGTCGCCACCACGCGCTTGATTTTGAGCGAGGGCCACAACGGCGCGGCTTCAGCCGGCGCGGTCGTACATGCCTTCGGTAACTTTGTCGTCGGCAATAACTACGTGATCGGCTTCATCGTCTTCATGATCTTGGTGATCATCAACTTCGTGGTCATCACCAAAGGTTCGGGTCGAGTCGCGGAAGTCGCCGCTCGCTTCACCTTGGATGCGATGCCCGGAAAGCAGATGTCGATCGATGCGGATCTTAACGCCGGCCTGATTAATGAAGAGCAGGCGAGAAAGCGTCGCCGAGAAATCGAACAAGAAGCGGACTTCTACGGAGCTATGGACGGTGCCTCGAAGTTTGTCCGTGGAGATGCAATCGCCGGCATCATCATCATGGTGGTGAACATCATTGGTGGCTTGTTAATTGGCGTGCTTCAACACGGTCTTGATCTCGCGACGGCCGCTGAAACCTATACGAAGCTCACGATCGGTGACGGCCTAGTGTCGCAAATTCCGGCTCTTATCATTTCAACGGCTGCAGGTATCATCGTGACTCGCTCGGGAAGCGAAAAGGATATGGGCCAAGAGGTGATTGGTCAGTTGTTCCTCAATCCCCGGGCTCTTTACATTGGCGCAGGTGTCGTCGCTTTCCTCGGCGCGATTCCTGGGCTTCCCGGAATCCCATTCTTCACATCGGCGATCGCGATGGGAGGACTCGGTTGGGTGGTCGACCGCTTCCAGAAAGAAGCCAAGATCGAAGAACAGAAAAAAGCCGACGAGGTATCTGCTAAACCCGAGAAAGAAAAGATCGAGAATCTCTTGCCTCTCGATTTGGTTGAGCTCGAGGTCGGCTATGGTCTGATCAATGTGGTCGAAAGCGAACAATCCGGTGACTTGCTGGAGCGAATCGTTTCGATCCGCAAGCAGTTTGCCCTCGACATGGGTCTGATCGTACCCAGCATTCACATTCGAGATAACTTACAGCTGGAGCCGGGCGAGTACCGCGTGCTGATCAAGGGCAACCGCGTCGGCGGCGGCACACTACGCCCCGATTACTTGTTGGCCATGGATCCTGGAAACACGACAGGGCGCATTGAAGGAATCCGCACCAAAGAACCTGCATTCGGACTGGATGCCATTTGGATCACCAAAGGTCAGCGCGAAGAGGCCGAGTTGGCTGGATATACCGTCGTGGATCTGCCAACCGTCATGGCCACACATCTCACTGAGCTGATTCGGACGCATTCGCATGAACTTCTGGGTCGTCAAGAGGCCCAGTCGCTCATCGACAATTTCAAGAAGGCATACCCGAAAGTGGTCGAAGATCTCATTCCCGATCCCTTGCCTTTGGGTGGCGTGGTCAAGGTGCTGCAGAACTTGTTGCGGGAACAAGTTTCGATTCGCGATTTGCTGACGATTTTTGAAACGCTGGCGGACGAAGCTCATCGCACGAAGGATCCCGAGGTCTTGACGGAGTCGGTGCGTAAAGCCTTGGCTCGGGGTATCTCGTCAAAATTCCGAGATGAAGGCGGCCGAGTCAGTGTCATGTCCCTAGATCCCTCTCTGGAAGAGCTGATCGCCAATTCTTTGTTGCAAACCGAGCAGGGTGTTCAGCTCGTGATGGATCCGCGCACGGCCCACAATATGATCGAGGGCATAGCCGCATCGATCGAAACCCATCCAGAGATCGCGAGCCAACCCATTCTGCTCGTGAGCCCGACGGCTCGTCGTCACATTTCGAAACTCACCACACGCTTTCTGCCGCAATTGGTTGTCTTGTCTCATAACGAGTTGGCGTCTGATGTAAACATCCGAAACGTCGCGACCGTGGAGTTACCGCATGCGGGTTAAGAAATTTGAAGCGAGAAGCATGAAAGAGGCTCTGCGTATGGTGAAGGCCGAACTCGGACCCGAAGCGGTCATTCTCGGCGCTCGCGAGAATAAACGCAGCTTCGGATTGGGTGGTGAGACTTCATTTGAAGTGACCGCAGCGGTCTCCGATCAAACTCTGCAAAAAAAGCAGTTCGTGGAGAGTCGGCTACGCCCGGATGATCGAGAGCGCTTCTTAGTGGCCGAGGCTCGGCGACAGAAGCAGGTGATTGAAGCGATGGTCGAAAAGCGCCGCCGACAGCTCGAAGAAGAAGAAGAACGTAAGGCTCGCTTCGCGGCAGGTCCGCGTCCGATCACAAAGGTTTCGTACATTGATATTCCCGATGATGAATCGACACATTCCGCATATGCACCTCGGGAGCAAAAGTGGAGTTCTGGTCAGCCAGCTCCCTCCGCTTCGAGGGACCGAATCCAGTCATTGCCTCAAGAAACTTTAGCCGTTTCGCCCCACATGCATCCTGGCGTGAAGATTAAGTCTTTGGCGCGCGCGGCGGCCGAGGCAAGCCGTGGATTTGAACCACAGCCGGTCCATCACAAGTCAACGAGTGGCATGGGTTCAGGAAAGAGTTCGAGTTCATCTCCTGTTGGGGCCACGGTGGCCGCTCAGTCCTCTGGCCACGAAGTGAACGAATTAAAGGCGGAGATCGCGCGTCTTCAAAATCTCATCGACAGCTTTCAAGACAAGGCTCCAGCGCCCGCAGCTGGCGCAACTCCTTCCAGCATGGCGCCGATCGCGACACATCCTGGTG
>CANHQR010000054.1 GCA_947462815.1 Pseudobdellovibrionaceae bacterium | reverse complement strand
TACCGTTCGGGCAACGCGCTCTACAATATCAAAACTCTGCAAGGCGAAGAGAAGACGGCTCGAGGCCTCACGATGTACCAGTTTGATCAAGAGTGGCATTTGGCACAGATGATCACGGCCGATCGCGTGAAGCTTGAGGGTACCCAATGGGAGTTGGCCGAGGGGACCGTAACTTTGTTCCCGAAGGGCTCTGGCGTGCCGGTGACTAAACCCTTCCAGCGAAAAACCATCACGGTCGCCGAAGATTCTAAAGATCTCCAAGAGAGCGGGCGATCGACGGACTCGCTGTCGCTCAAAGAGTTGGAGCGCTATATCCGCAAGAACAAAGAAGCTGGCCTCGATACGCTTCGCTATGAAGTCGATTATCAAGCCAAGCTCAGTTTTGCTTTTGCGGGCCTCGTGATGGCTTTGATCGGCATTCCCTTTTCAGTCGGTAAAGCGCGCAGTGGTGGCACAGCGGCAAATGTCGGCATCACCATCGGCTTAGCCTTTGCGTATTGGGCGTTTTACTCCTCAGGTCTGACGTTGGGACGGCATGCGGCGATCGCTCCGGCGCTGGCGGCTTGGGTGCCCAATTTTCTAATGGCGGGTTTGGCTATTTTCGCGCTCATGCGACTGAAGAAGTAGCATGGGCGCGCCGTGGAGGAGAGTTACAGCGTGCGAAAATCGACAAAGCGCTATTGGATTTTGAGTCTGATCGCCCTCATTGGGATCGTCGGTGTGGGGCGAGGACTTTTCGGTTGGCAGCAAAAACGTGAATTAAGTGTCATGTGCGAGACTTATACGAAAAAATTCGAGGCCGGAGAGGGCCTCAGCCCTGAAGAAGCTGTCGCCATGGCGGAACGTTTGGAACGCATGGTCTGGACCCCCGGACTTCGCCGTGCGAACGAGGCCCTGGCTCAAGCCGACCCCAGCCAGCGCATCACGCTTTTGGAGTCCGCCGCTATGGAATTAGGCTTTGCGAACTGGGCGTGTCGGCCCACGTCGAACTGACAGGGAAGGGGTCGGATCTGAACCTCGGTGGTGGCCCCGGGGTTTTCCGATTGGGCCCCGAGAATGAGCCTCGAGGACGTGCCTCGAGGGTGGGCTTCGAGGACGGGCCTCTCGATCCAGTTGTCTCGATCAGCTTCTCTCGAAACCCCTCCCCCCAACCCCTCTATTTTGATACGAGCCTCTTGATGCGCCCCCCAAATGTACCCACCCTGAATGCACTCAATATTCAAGGTCACTTTCGCCTCAAACTCGGGTACAATGGGGCCTGTGAAACGCGAAGTTTTAAGATTTCCAGACCCTCGATTGCGCAAGAAGGCCTTGTCCGTCTCCGCGGTGACGCCGGAGTTACAAGGCTTGGCCGATGATATGCTTGAAACCATGTATGCTGAAAATGGTATCGGCTTGGCGGCACCACAGGTCGGCGAATCCGTTCGCCTGTTGGTGATCGACACGCGTCCGACCGATGAAGACGGGCATCCTACAGATGAGGGCATGACGGATCTCGAGCGGCAGGTGAAACAGCCAATTGTGATCTTCAATCCTGAGATTGTCGTGGCCCAGGAAAAGACGAAGTACGACGAGGGTTGCCTATCGGTGCCGGGTTACTTCGAGAGTGTGGAGCGATCGCGGTACATCGAGGCCAAGGGCCTCGACCGCGATGGTCGTGAACTCGTGATCCGCACAGATGGCTTGTTGGCGATCTGCTTGCAGCACGAAATGGATCACCTCGAGGGTAAGTTGTTCATCGACCGCTTGAGTTTTGTGAAGTCCGAGAGAATCAAATCTAAGATCAAAAAGACCGGCTACCCATCCCCTCAAGAAGTTGACGAGGAACGCGCTAAGGTTCGCGAGGCGCGAGCTCAAGCTAAGGCCAAGTCGAACGAAAGTTAAGAAGCGAGGTCGGATGAGTCGCATTCGCATCCTCTTTATGGGTACTCCCGACTTCGCTCGACAGGCGTTAGATGCGCTGCTGACGGACGAGCATTACGAAATCGCGGGAGTGATCACGCAGCCGGATCGGCCGGCGGGTCGCAAGCTTCAGCTGACGGCTTCGCCCGTGAAGGCGCGCGCTCTCGAAGTGGGTCTGCCCGTTTGGACTCCCGAGAAAGTGAACACCGAAGAGTTCCGTCAACAGATTGCCGCTCTCCGCTGTGAGGCCGCCGTCGTCGTGGCCTTTGGTCAAATCCTCGGCCAAAAGTTTCTGGATTTATTTCCCTTGGGCGCCGTGAATATTCACGGATCCTTATTGCCTCGATGGCGAGGTGCCGCGCCGATCCAGCGCGCGCTGATGGCCGGCGATGCGGAAACGGGTGTGGCACTGCAAAGGATTGTTCGCGAACTCGACGCCGGTCCCGTGTTGGGTGTGCGGCGATTGGCCCTCGGCGATCATCGCTATGCCGATGACGTTTATCCGGAGCTCGCGCGTTTGGGGTGCGAGCTTTTGCACGTCGAGTTTATGGACTATCTGCGCGGCAATCTTATTCCCAAGGAGCAAGACCCGGCACAGGTCACACATGCGGCGAAAATCGATAAGCGAGAGTCGGCTGTTCGGTGGTCGCAGACGGCTCGCGAGATTTTGAATTTGGTGAGGGGTTTGGCGCTTGGGCCAGTGCCTCACGCCCGGCGCAGTGATGGCAAGGGTATTAAGCTTTTACGTGCTCAAGTTTTGCGCGAGACCGGCCTTGCAGCCTCTCCCGGTACAGTGTTGGCGGTGAGTGGCGATGGAGTGGATGTGGCTTGCGGGCGCGGCGTGCTCCGGCTCACACGGCTCCAGCCTGAGTCGCGCGCGCGGATGGAGATCGGTGATTTTCTTAAGGGTTATCCGGTCAATGTGGGTGAGGTTTGGTTAGATGGCGCAGTGTCTGATGCTCCCTAGAACGAATTCGGAGGTTTCGCAGTGACGGCACCGGCTCAAACATCGACTCAACAATCCGGCCAAGGTGGACAACAAGGACATCGATTTTGGTCGGGCCCCAAGGCTTCCGAATCTTTGATCGCGCCGTCGATTCTGAGCGCGGACTTTGCCCGCTTGGGTGAAGAGGTTCGTGCGGTCGAGGCGGCGGGTGCTGACTGGATTCATGTCGACGTGATGGACGGGCGGTTTGTGCCGAATCTCACCATCGGTGCGCCGGTGGTGAAGTCCTTGCGACCGGTGACCCAACTACCGCTGGATTGTCATTTGATGATTGAAGAGCCGGAGAAACTCATTCCGGACTTTCTTCGCGCGGGTGCCGATGGCATCACGGTGCATGTGGAGTCCACGCGCGAACTCACGCGCTGTTTTGAAATGATTCGCCAGGGAGGGGCGCGCGTGGGCGTGACGCTTCGCCCTCGCACGGATTTGCAACACGTGCTGAAGGTCTTGGAGCATGTGGATCTTGTCCTCGTGATGACGGTCGAGCCCGGCTTTGGAGGGCAGAGCTTCATGGCAGACCAGGTTGCCAAAATTGCGGAGCTGCGTCGGCGAATCGGTCCAAAGGGGCGTGGCGAACAGCCTCTGATTCAAGTGGATGGCGGGGTCAATCTTCAGACGGTGCATGCTGTGCGCGAAGCGGATTGCTTGGTGGCCGGCACGGCCGTTTTCGGAGCTACGGATCGAGCCGCGGCGATTCGCGCACTGCGCGGTTAGGAGCTCCATTCTTGTCGGGGTTTCTCGCCACCGGCGGAGCTCGGTGCGGCAGAGAATTTTGGCGACGAAAATTCAGATTCATTGTTAAGTTCGGCTTCATGACAATTCAATTGACCGGTCAAGATTTGAAGCTGGCCGATGTGCGCCGTGTGGCCCATCGTGCGGGGGGGGCGGCCCCTTTAAAGGTTGAACTGGCGAATTCGGCGCGCGAGCGCGTGCGCGCCAGTCGTCACTACATCGAATCGCGAATGTCGTCGGGCGAGGCGATCTATGGCGTGAACACGGGTTTTGGCGCTTTCTCATCCGTGCGTATTTCTCCTTCGCAAATCGTCGAGCTGCAAAAAAACCTCATTCGCTCGCACTCGGTCGGTGTCGGCGAGCTCTTCTCCCGAGAACAAGCTCGAGCGATTTTGCTATTGCGTGCCAATGCTTTGGCGCGTGGACATTCGGGCATTCGCGACGTCGTGATCGATAAGCTTTTGGAGTTCTTAAATCACGACTTGATCCCGGCGATTCCCCAACAGGGCTCCGTAGGTGCGTCGGGGGATCTGGCGCCGCTCAGTCATTTAGCCTTGGCCATCATCGGCGAAGGCGAGGTCTATGATCCGGCTGATGTCCAAGGTCGCAAAGTCATTCCGGTGACGGAAGCCCTGGGGCGCACCGGCGTGAAGCCTCTTGAGCTACAAGCGAAAGAAGGCTTGAGCATGATCAATGGCTGTCAAGTGATGACGGCTGTCGGTCTTTTGGCTGTCGACGAGGCCCGTCGCCTCGCCAAACTCGTCGATTTGGCGGGTGGGATGACTCTTGAAGCGATGAAGGGCTCGCGCTCGGCCTTTGATCCATTGATTCCTGCGACGCGCCCCCACCCTGGTGAGGCGATGACGGCACGAAACTTAAAACGCATTCTCGGTGAGACTTCACCGATCGCGGAAAGCCATGCCGGCTGCGGGCGCGTGCAAGACGCCTACTCCCTGCGCTGTATGCCAGCGGTGCATGGAGCGGCCAAAGACGCTCTCCGTCGGGGCCTGGAGGTTTTGGAAATCGAGGCGAACTCTTCCACCGATAATCCGCTCGTGTTTGCGCCCAGCGCGAATGCTCATGAGGGCAAGATTTTGTCATGCGGAAATTTTCACGGTGAGCCCGTCGCGTTTCAGCTCGACTTCATGGCGATCGCCATGTCAGCGATGGCGTCGATCAGCGAATGTCGTATAGAAAAACTGATCAATCCTGCGATGTCGGGACTACCGGCCTTTTTGGCGCCTGATGGGGGATTGAACTCTGGCCACATGATTGTGCAAGTCGCGGCGGCGTCTCTCGTGAGTGAAAACAAAATTCTCTCGCACCCGGCGAGTGTCGATTCCATCCCGACTTCAGCGGATAAGGAAGATCACGTGTCGATGGGAACCATCGCCTCGCGGAAGTTCCAGAGTATTGTGCGAAATGCGGAGAGCATTTTGTCGATGGAGCTCTTGGCCGCGAGCCAAGGTCTTGATCTGGTTCGCGCCGACGACGGGCGAGAAGTGAAGGCTTCGGGAGTGATCGCTCAAGCGCATGGGTTGATTCGTCAACATGTGCCCTTTGCGAAAACGGATCGGGTGTTTCAGCGCGACATCGAGGCTTTGCGCACTTTGGTCCGCAGCGGAGAACTGTTGAATCTCGTGGAGAACACGGTGGGTGAGTTGGAGTGCTGATGCTCAATCGCTGGAAGCGCGTCCTGTGGATTGCGGTGGGTCTGGGCGTTTGGATTAAGGTGAACTAAAGGCCTTCGACCGAGGAGTGTGGCGACATGATGAAAAGTAAGTTTCTCGGAGTCGGTGAGATTTCACGAATCTTTATGGCATTGAATCTGTCGACGGCAGCTTTCTTAGTTTGTGCCGTGTTCGCACAGGCTAAGACCAGCGCTCCGGTGGAGTCGTCGAATGTCAAAGAGCGCGTGGCCAAAATTGGCAGTAAACCGGCGATGCTTCGCGATCGCGCCTCTATTCACGGCGAAAAAGTGTTCGAGATACCCGCTGGATCGGCGGTGACTCTACTTGGCGAAGAGGCGGGCTACCTCAAGCTTCGTTATGCTTCGCCAAAGGGGATCACGCAGATCGGCTACGTGCATAAGAATGCGTTGACAGTCTTTGAATCCAAAGCGGCGGCGTTGGGGACTGGGCAGCGCGTGGATCTGGGACCCACAGAGGGTGCTCAGGGCGCGGGAGTTCGTCTCGGAAAGACTGAAGCTGAGCCTCCGGGGAACGAGGCGGCCTCGGAGAGTTCTTCGGGCGGTCAGCCGGGAAGGGCGGCACGATCAAGTCCTTTTAATGCGGCTGTGCCCGAGTCGATCGCGCCACCGCCCGGAGCTTCGCCGGCGGATGCTTTTGCGGCGGATGCCAATCTGCGAGCTCGGCCAGCGCAATCTGAAGCGGCTCGTGCGGAATCGGCTCCCGGGCAGATTTCGAATCAGGCGCTTCAGCCGGTCCTGCAGGCGACTCCTCAGGCGGCTCGTGGGGGCGCGCCGGGAGTCGAGCCAATCGTCAAACCGGAGACGCTGCCTGAACCACCTCCACCAAATCTCGACGCCGAAGTCTCTTCGCAGCCCATGACTTCGCTCTCGCCTTCACCAAATCCAGCGGCATCTAAGAAAAAGATCAAGTCGAAGCCCATGAAGAAAAATAAGAGCCCGCGCAAGTCGGTGCGCAAGTCAGCTCCAGACGCTCGCTTGATGATCGAAAAACAGTTGACGCCGGAGTATGGGGCCCTTTGGCGAAAGGCGTACGGTGATATGCCTGCGGCCGCGGTGCAAGACGAGGAATTACTGAGCTTCATGTTGGAGGGCGGCTTGCAAAGTCGCGTGCTGCAATGAGGTTCCCAATGCCGATGGCGCAGAGGTTTGTGACGAGATCGCTCGCTGGGATTTTGGCTTTGATCAGCTTGTCGTCCTGCCAGCATTTGTCGCGTGGTCAAGATGTTGCCGAAGTGCGCTGGCCCCATGTTGAGCAGATATTAATGATTCAGAAACAGCGCCTTGAGGCGGACCCTCTGCATGCCAGCGAAGATCTGCAGAGGTATGTTCAGCGTGTCGGGCAATACGTGTCGCTGCATTTGGAGATGAGCGGGCCTAACTTGCGTTGCGCGGCAGATCGCGAGCGGCAGTGGCCGCGGGCTGGCTTTCGTTTTGTCGTGGTTCACTCGAAGCGCTCGGACCTCAGCGTTTTTCCAGAGGGTACAATTTGGATTTCCTCGTCGCTGCTGCAAGAACTGAAGTCGGAGGACGCCTTGGCGGGATGGGTTGCACAAGCGGCGACGCAAGCAGTCTGTGGTGCGGGACAGTGGTCCAAGGAGCAGGGGCAGCTCAACTTTAGTCCAGAGGAGATCCGTGTCGCGGATCGCGGTGCAACGCTTGCGCTGTATCGCGCCGGCTACTGGCTCCCTGAGTACGCAGCCAGCTTGCTCAAGGCGGGTTACGTCGAGCGCGAGCAGAGCGTGCAGCGCGACTGGCTCAGGATTCAAGCGCAACGTCAAATTAAGAACACGCGCGAGCAACGGGCCCATCGTTACCAAGAGGCCTTGAAGCAACTTTGAGATGTGCAGTCTGCGCTATGGCGCGCCAAGCTGCGGGCTCGTCGGCAGGCAGCATGTGACAAACGCCCACCGAAATGGCCCAATTTCGGTTCGGAGGGCGAAGCATGACATCGGGCACGAAATCGTCGGCAGGTCTTCAATTCCATGGGAATCAGTTGAAGAGTTTCAGCATTCTCTTTGGCGCTTGGATTTTGTGCATGGGCTTCGTGGGCCCAGCGGTTGCGGCGCAAGCCTCGGCACCCAAGCGACAGACGGGAAAGTTAATCGGTGTGGGTACAACCCTGCCGCAGATCACGGTGACTTCGCCGACAGGAGGATGGACCGTTGGAAGAATGATCGAGGTTGCCGGGCAAGTGAGCGATCGAAGTATCGATCCGATCACCGTCAACATCAACGGTGAGCGCTACTTGTTGCGAACTAACGAAGGCAAATTCAGTCGTAAATTTCCGATTGCGAAGGGGCGAAACACCATCAGTGTTCGCGGTACGAACAAGGCGGGCACAGCCGAAGTTTCGCGCAAGATCTACGCGGAGATTTCGCCGGTGGCCATTTCGGCGATTCTGACCAGCGACACCGATGGAGTTTACACGGACCTGCATATTTACGAGCCTTCGGCAGATGCGGAAGATCGAACTCAGGCTCCTGGCGTTCACGTGTATTGGGCGAACACCGAGTCACCTTCGGGAGGGCGCTTCTATCTGAATGAGCAAAGTGGCTCCTATGATCAACCCGGCTATGGTCCCTACCTCTACACGCACACCTCGCCGCCCTTGGGTATTTATAAAATCGATGCGAACTACTGGCCGAGCGGCGATAAGGCGCACACTCTCGGAACGCTGAACATCACCCTGTTTGGTGGGACCGCAAGCGAAGTGAAGCGTGTCGTTCGTCAACCGCTTGTATCGCCGGGCGAAACACTCACGCTGGCTTACTTGCGCATCGATAAGGGACAACAAGCCAGTGTGTACATTCCCGGACTTGATCCCAAGCCGAAGCGCGGAGGCGTGTGGCCGGATTGGGTGATCGATGCGCCTGTCAAGAAGCTCAGTGGCTCAGGTTCGGAGGGGGAGTGAGCCATCAAGACTTGGGCTCAAGGCTCGGCTTGCGGATTGGTCTTGGCTTGCCGATCGCGGTGGTGATCGCTGGCCCGTTATGGATGAGTTTAACAGCTTGCTCGAGTTTAGAGTCCGCGTCCTCCGCGCAGTCCTCCGCATATTCTGGGGCTTCAAGTGCAGAGCTCAGTGAGGGAGACGTGCGCGAGCGCGCAGAGGCGCTTCGCGAGCTCGCACTTCGGCAAGCCGAAAAGTTCTCGCCGCGATGGGAGCCTTCGCAGCGCGATTGCGCGGGCTTTGTGCGCTTTGTGTATCGAGAGACAGTTCTACCGCGTGCGCAAGCCTGGACAGACTGGCGCGGTAAGAAAGTCGATTTTGTGACGGCTGAGCAGTTGGTCGCACACAACTTTCGGTTCTTGCGGGCGCGTTTACCGCAGTCTTTGGATCGCAGTGAACTCCGAAGTGGTGACTTGTTGGTTTATCACCGGGAAGGTGTCCCGGCTGAAGAGGCTTGGCACCTCATGCTCCTCTTGGAGCCTCCGGGAGGTCACTCACGAGATTGGATGGTTGCCTATCACAGCGGCGATCCATCACTGAGCCAGGTGCGAGTGGCTAAGCTCAGCGATCTTGTGAAAGTCAGCGCCGGCGAATGGCGACCGCAGTTTGAACAAGATGATTTTTTGAATCCGAGTTTCAAAGGTGTTTACCGCTGGAAGGGTTGGTGACGGCTTATGCTGAATGATTCGCAGTTTTGTATTACTCCTCCTTGGCGCCCGATGTTGATCGGTGGGGCCTTGGTGGTCTCACTGATCTCACTCCCAGGTCGCCCTTGGGCGGCAGCTCAATCTTCTTCAATGGGCGACTCTGACTCTCCAGAGACCTCGACAGAGGCGGCGGTGCCGCAAGCTGAAGAGACGCGTCTCTCCAAGCTCTGGGAGGAACGTCGCCAGGCTCCCGAACTCACCATTCGCTTGAAGGAAACCAAGCAGCTACAAAGTTTCATGAAGCAGAATTCATGGTTTAAACAGCTCGAAGGTACCGAGCTTTGGTACGGATGGAGCGATCGCCTAGGACCTGCCCTCACAGCGCTGTCCGGCCCGAGCACAGAATCGGCGTGGAAGGGGCGCTTGGTCGATCATCTGATGACTCAGGTGCTCGGATCTCGGCCTTTGGCTGTGCATGTGTTGCGCGCTCCGCGCTTGGCTTCGCCATTTGCAATGAGCACTTCGGGATTGAGCGCGGCCGAGTCCAAAGCTTTGCAAGCCGTCGTGAGCGTGCTTCGCAGCGCGGAAGATGTCGAAGTGAACTTCCGAGATCGCAGCGGCAAAGTGACGCCGATTAAATTGCAAGGGCAGCGCTATGCAGTTGCCCAGAAGGATTCGTGCTGGTCGGTGAGTCGCTCACCGGAAGCCGCGTGGATGGCCGTCGATCAATGCGCTCAGTTCTCACCTCTGCGAGGTGATGGAGCGCAAGGTGAGGGAGCTGATGCGGAAATCGCCTTGAATTTAGCGAGTGCCTTCCCAGCATTCAATGGCGTGCAAAGTCGATTTGTCGGTACGGAACCCCAAGTGACTTGGTCGATGAAGTTCAACTCTAAGGAAGCCAACTGGCAGGTGAAGTCGGCGGAGTTAAAATTAGATCGCGAGCGACAAATTCTAGGGAAGGCGGCGATCCCGGCCGCACAATTGCAGATGTTGCCGGCGCAGTCGACCATTCTGACAGCGACTTTGCATCTGCCGCCCCCCGCAGGTTTTGACAAAGCGAGCTTGGCGCAATGGATGAAGTCCTCGCCGGAAAAGTCGCGCGGTCAAAAGACACATCTCACTGCGACGCTGGCTTATCTTCTCCCTCAGGCCGACGCCAAAGAGGGTCCCATGCCGGTGCTGCTCATGAATTGGCCGGGTCGAGATGTGGCTCAAGCGGCCAAGCAGCTTTCTGGAGGTGTGTACGCACAGGGACGGGTGTTCGTGAGGGCTGTTTGCGGACAGATTGCGATGACTCCTCAGGCGGCGGCCTTTGCCGCACTCGAAGCGGCTTGTGCGAAAAAGAATGCGAGCTTTGCCCAGCTTCCCCAATCCAAGCTCAAAGCCCTCAGTGCGGCTTCGCACGCTCTTGCCTACGCGGCGCCAGGTCGGTATGCCGCGTGGCTCGTGGAACGAGGTTGGCGGCAGAAGAATGCCAAACAAGATGTGCCGCCGGAGCTTCGCAAGAGTCAGTTGATCCTGGAGCGAATCCCGGCCCATTTTTTTGTCGGTCAAATTGAAAAGTCCGAGCGTCTGAAATTTGGAAGTGTGGAGTGATTATGCGACTCGCTCAGATCATGAAATCTCGTCTTTGTCTTGCGCTCACAACGGATCGACAAGGCGGCTTGCAAAGCGTTGGGGCTCGCCTCGGCCTAGCGATCACGGCGGTTTTGCTCGGCGCCCTCGTCGGTACAAACTTCGCTTGGGGTAAGAGCTTTTTTCTCACCGTACGTCGTGACTTTGGCCCGCAAGAAAAACCGCAGATCGAAGTGGCGTTTCGATTCGATGAAAGCTTTAAGCTCAGAGTTCTCGCGCCCAAAGATCTCAAAAGTTTCGTGACTCAGCAGATTGATCTTCGGCGTTCTTGGAAGGAGCCGAAACTCGGCTTCAATCCCATGCACTTCCTCAGACACGGTTTGAATTCGACAAACCTAGAGAGTGATTGGTTGCGCCGAGGTGCCGACCAAGAGTTTCGTCGGGAGTTGATCCCGCAAGCTTCCGGCGGGCAAAATCGAGAACCCTTGGCGCAACTTCCTGTAGGTCCTGAAAAGCTGATCTTAGCGCCCGAAGATTTTCGCCTCGTGCGCGAGACCTCATTTGAACCTGAAAGCCAGGATAAATCCAAAGTCTTCGATGTCCCGGGTTTCAATTGGTGGGAGGACTATTCGGGATATCGAATTCGGGAGATCGAACTTGAAGCTCTTCCCGTTGGTTTCTACGTCGTACAAGCCATTCAGGGCGGCCAAATCGAGGGTCAGGTGGTCTTGGTCGTGAACGATCTGGTGGCTCAGCTTCAGCAGTCGAGCGGTCAGGGTCATGTACGCGCGGTCGATCGCGCGGGCCGTCCCGTGGCGGGCGCTCAAGTGCAAATGCGCAAACTTGATGGTTCATGGCGAGCCGAAGCGGTGACGGACGAGCACGGCGAAGCTCGTATTGCCGATTTGCAAGAACCCGAACTCATCACTTTGGTTTCGACCGATAAGCAGGGAACAGCTGTGATCGATTCGGAGTTTTTTCCGACCGCAGTGATCGGCGCCGATGTCTACATGTACACGGATCGTCCGATGTTCAAGCGCGGCGAGCGAGTGAATTTCCGCGGCGTGCTTCGCGATCAAGTGAAGGGTGAATATGAAAAGCACGGGGTGGGGGCGGCCGTGGTCGTGCGAATTCTCAATGCGGCCGATCAATCGCCGGTGACCTCGGGTGAGTTCAAAGTTGGTGAATATGGAACCTTCTCGGGTCACTTAGTCGCCGATACGACACAAGAGGGTCTGTTTGTTTTGGAAGCCGAAGTTCTACGCCAGCGCCATCGTGCCGAGTTTCGCGTCAAGGACTATGTTAAGCCACTCAATTACCTCACCATCAGCAGTGATCAAAAGGCGCTTCGCGCTGGGGAGAAGTTGGTCGCGCGCGCGAAAGTGCAGCGCTATGCGGGCGGAACTCCCAACAATGTGAAGGGTCAGGCGAAGCTGTATCGGCAGCGGCTATCAAGCCCGCAGTTCGTGGAAGATGCGGGTCTGGGAGAGTCGGGCAGTGTGGTGACCTATGGAGGCGAGCGACCGCAAGCGGCGAATGAGCCCAACGTACCTTTACTGGTTGCAGAGACGCCCGAGCTGGAATTTGACGACAAGGGTGAGTTGCGCGTTGAAATCGATGTACCGAAGGAACTTCAGGGTCCTAAGAATTTCGACTATAGCTTCTCACTTCGCATTGCCTCCGTGGACGCCGATGGAAACTGGGCCACATCGAGCAAAACTTTCCTCGATGTGCAAAGTGATGTCCGTGTGCAAGCGCGTTTCACTCGACCGGTGATCGAGGCCGCGCAGAAAGCGCGATTGAGTTTGCGCTGTTTGGATCCGGGGCAAGATCCCTACCCTCAGGCGCGGGGTGAAGTGAAGCTGCGACTGCAACGTCCCAATGGAGGAACGACCGAGCTCAAAGTCGAGAAGTTCACATGTGACGATCAGGGACGTGCCGCCATTGATCTCGACCTACGTGAGAACGGCGAATTGATCGCTGAGGTCTCGGCCAGAGATGCCAAAGGCAGAATTTCAACGCCGGTGATTGCCGAAACCATCTCCGCTGTCAAAGGCACGGAGGGTGGTGTGGCGCGAGTCAGCGAACCGCGAATTGTAACCAATTCGAGCAATGTGCAGGTGGGCGAGAAGGCCAAATTTTTGCTGCTGCTTCCTCAGGGATGGGGTGAAAAAGGCAACAACGAAGGTCGTCTACATATGACGATCGCAGGGCGGGCGATCTATCGTACGAGTGTCCATCGCGTGGCGGGAAATGCGGTTTGGTTAGAGGCTCCAGCCGAGAAAACTTTTGGAACGGCGATGACGGCCTCCATTTCATGGGCCGATCCCCGTGCCGGATGGGTCGAACGTCGAGCCACTTTCCGCATCATCAACGTCGAAAGACTTTTGCAAGTCGAGGTCAAGCCCGCTCCCGGTGTGGCGATGCCGGGCGGTGCGACGCAAGTCGATCTGCGTGTCGTCGATCATGCGGGTCGGCCTGTCCAAGCTGAGCTCAGTGTCGCGGTGATCGATCGCGCCGTACTCGATTTGCAGCCTGAGATTCGTCCCCGAGTCTTGGACTTCTTTTATCCTCTCGATCGTTTGAATCTCTCGTCGTTTCTGTCGAGCGAATTTCAAGGCTATGGTTATGGCGAGCGCATGGCGCGACTTTGGAAAGCCAATCATTGGTTCGCATCGCTCAAGAACCCGCGCGGCGATTTGCTCAAAGAAGAAGACACCGCATACTGGCGAGGGCAAATGCGCACCGACGCGCAAGGCAAAGCCAAAGCGCAGTTCAAACTGCCGGGCAATCAAACGATTTGGAAAGTCATTGCTGTAGCCGTCGATACGAGTTCGCGTATGGGTGAGGCCAGCGCTGAGTTCAAGGCGAATATGCCGGTTCAGTACATCAGCGGCTTTCCCAGCTATGTTCGTCAAGGAGACCAATTCAAGGTGAACGCCACGGTTGCCGCGAAGTCCGACGCGAGCACTGCGGATCGGTATGCGGTCGAGTACCGACTCTTGGCGCCCGAAGGACTCAGCATTCAGCCTGCTCTCGAAGTGAAGGGAGAGGTCAAGCGCGGTGCCGAGCTGCGCGCATCGGCCAAAGTCAGTGTGGCTACCGATCGAGCGTTGGGGACGGCCAAGCTGTTGACGGACTTTAAGCTCGGTGCGCATCAATTGAATTTTGAGTCCAGTGTTCGTGTCCTCAATACCGGAGCACTTCTGACCAACGATCTCGATCTCGACGAACAAAGCCAGGGAATTCTCAAAGGCGTGCATGAACGCTCGAAGATTGCAGGTTTGAAGGTCATCATGGGTGGCGGTCTACTGGCGACGCTCGAACCTTCGCTCGCCGGGCTCAGCCAGTATCCTTACGGTTGTCTGGAGCAAACTCTCAGCTCGACGATTCCCAACTTCGCGGCAGCCGGCGCGTATGAGTTGATGGCAAGTAAATCGCCGCGAGCTGAGTCCCTGCAGAAAAAGCGCATGGAGGCTTTGGCCAATGGCGAAGCGGGACTCAAGCGGATTGCCAGCTATCGCAACACGGAGGGCGGCTTGGCTTGGTGGCCGGGAGGAGCAGGCGATGTGAATATGTCGCTACTGGCGATTCTTGTTGTCGTGTCCTCCGATCTGGCTTCACCTGATGAGATGAACAGCACCTATCATTGGCTCACGCGCCAGAATTTAGCTGAAGCCAGTGGCCAAGGTTTAGCTTTGAGCTACGTGAAAGGCATGCTGGTGCAGCGAAATATAGTTTATGCCTATGGCTCCGAAGTGACGGCCAGTCTGAAACTGCAAGCTGACTACGCGTTGAAGAGCGAGTCTCCTCTGGATCGCGCCTTCCTCGTCATGGCCATGAAACGGATGGGCCGCGATCAGAAAGAATTGCCGGCGATTCGCAAGCAATTGATTGAGGCTCTTCAAAAAGATTTGAGTCGAGAGCTGAGCGCGAGCGGAGCGCGTAGCGCCGCGACTCTGCAGCCCAGTGGTTGGTCGGCTTTTCCAGGTAGCGAATCGATCACACTTGCGTGGATCGGCAGAGCCCTCAACGATGCGGATGCCCTTCCGCCCGAGAGTGCAACAGCGCAGCAGTTGAAACGTCGACTCATGCAGCTCTTTGTCGGCGATGGTTACGGTTCGACCTTGTCGACAAGCCTCACGCTGCTCAATTCAATGTGGATGATTCGCGGCGAGACAGAGGCTGCCGCGCGATTGGCTTCGCAGCCGATGACTCAGCCACAAATCTTCATCGACGGCCAGCTCGTGCCAACTCGGGATACCGTGGCACGCGCTCACGCTGGCGGGTTGGTGCTGGAGGTTCTCAGCGACTCGGCCGATCTTCGTCGCGTGAAGCCGAAATCGAAGTTCGAAGTTAAAGGCGGTCGCGCGACCGACAGTCTGCGGGTGGTGCGCAGCGAGTGGGTTGTGCCGAGCGAGGTTGTCGCGCAAGAGGGTCGCGGTGGCTTTCAGATTCAACGACGATTTTTCGTGTTGGATAAAGGGTCGAAGCGAGAGTTTAAACCGACCGAAGAGAAGTTGAAAGCTGGCGACTTGGTCTATGTGGAGCTCGAGCTTTCGCGTCGGCCTGCGGATCCGCGCCGTTGGCGTGAGTCGCGTTACTGGTTGGTCGAGGCGCCGATTCCTGCAGGCTTCCAGCTGATCGAGCAAGACAATGAGTACCTGGCAGCACCCTATGCCTTGCCACTGAAAGAGGCCTCGCCCACGCGCCGAGAAATGGGCAGTGATCGAGTGGCCTTCGCGTTTGACTTCACGCGCGGTTGGATGGAACGCACGGGGCGAATCGGCTTCGTGATGCGGGCTGTGTACGCGGGCGAGTTTGATGCGGGAGTCGCGAAGGTGGTGGACTTTTATGATGAAGCTCATCGGGCCCATTCTGGCGGCGCTCGTCTGCGCGTCGACTGAGGCCGAGGCGCAGTTGATTTGGAAAGTGTCGGCTGCGCCTCCGGCGACCGCACAGTGGCCGAGCGAGGAAGACCTGCGTCGCGAGTTCGACTCGCTTTGGGCGAGTTGGGCGAAAGACGTGGGGGCTCGCCCCGCGATGTCGAGTTTCCGTATCGAGATTCGCGAACTTATGGGCTCGCGAGAAGTCTACGCCGCTCGATCCACCTGGGAGCTCGGCCGAGGGCGCATCGAGCTTTTGCCTTCGCTGCCTTGGCGTGCCGGCCTTCGTCATGAGTTGGGACATTTGTTCTTGCGCGAGTGGCGAGCTCGGCATTGTTCGCCATCGGCCGCACAGGCGACACCTGCATGGCTCGACGAAATCGAAAGTCTGATTTGGAGTGAAGACGAAGCTTCGCTTCGCGAGCGCTCAGCCGAAGTGCCCAGCCTTTCTCGAGCTCGACAGCACTTGACCAACGTGTGGCCTGAGGGCGAACAGTTTTTGGCCTCGCCGCATGATCCGCAGTGGGTGGCCGCGGTGTCGCGCTTGCTCCTGGGGCCGCCGAATCTCCAAGTTCAGTTGCGAGATCAGCTCCTTGATTTCGGGTATGAGGATTCGCTCGGAGTGAGGCCATCATCTCATTCAGAGCGCGAAAAAAACAACTGCGGATCCGTGAGCGAACGCGCTCAAAAGTGGCGACGGGCTCTTTTGAGCCCTGATCCGCAGGAGGCATCGATTTCATCGAATTCATTGAAATCACAGAATCGGCCTTCCATCATGGATTCAACTTCGGTTGCTCAATCTACAGCCGGGGGCGAACTGGAGTTTGCGCTGATGGATTTGTGGAGCGGGCAGCTTCTGGACGACTCCGGGGCTTCGGCTCAAGTGCGACGACCTGTCGCTTCAGTCTTGAAGCCATTGTTAATGGTTGCTCATGCTGAGGCGTGGCCGCCGATCAAGAGTCAAGCCACCTCGGAGTGGGCTTGCCCACAGATTCAAGCGCCGCGGACTTGGAACTGGCCAGAAGCTCTGGCGAAATCGTGCAATGGATATTTTCTGGCACAAGCTCGGCCCTTGCCGCTGGACCTTCTTGCGGAATTGAGTTGGCTCGCATCTGAAGATCAAGAGCGACCGCTGTCGGTGCCGGAGAGCATAGGTCTAATCCCTCGCGTGCGGGCGGATTTGGCGAGCGTGCTCGGCGTCTATCGTGCTTTGGCGCTACATCATGCTCACTTGCGCGAAGAGCTTCGCGAGACGGCGAGGTCGGGAACGCTGTCAGGCCTTGCGGAATCGGCGAAGTTTGTCGAGCGCGGGTGGGGACTGAAATCGGGAACGACGCGAAATTTGGGCGGGGCGCCTGATGTCGGATGGATCGTCGGTATCAGTGATTCGGCGTTGTTTGCCGTTCGACGCCGGGGCACACGCCCGCAAGCTCTGGCGCGGGAGCTGGAAAAACTTTGGCAGCGCTGGAGCGAGCAAAGCCTGCTTCCTTCGGCTCAGCCTATCGAAACTCAGCTTTTGGCTCTCGTCGATGAGCGCCGAATTGAAATGCGCTGTGCGGGTCCCTGGTCGATCCGACGTGCATCCACCGTACAGCGTTACACTCCCGATGAGGTCTTTCGTCCGATCCAGCTTGAAGCCGGCGAGTCGGCTCTCTGTTGGCGTGGGGATTGGAAGGCCACACTAACAGATGCCAAGACAGCCGGGGTTCGCCATCGCGAAGTGCGCGGTTTGGTTATCAAGTTTAAGCCGAGCCTCAGCGGTGCAGATGCTCAAGCTTCGCCGATGATGGTCTCGAAACCGGTCACGGCCCAACAGCGGCGAGCGCGGCGTGGCACGCACTTGGGTTTGATCACTTCGCGCGAATCATACGTTGCAGAGTCCCTCGCGGCGGAGTTGGCAAGTGGTCCGCGAGAAGCTCAGCTCGCCTTGGCTCGAGTCTTGGCTCACAACCTCTTGCGCGGACAACAACGAGCGCCCCGTCACGAGGTGTATCGACTTTGTGATTCGACACATTGCCAAGTTTTCGGCACGAGTGAACCGACCCGATCCCACCGACAGATCGCAGCCCAAGCCCTACGCGACGCACCTTTGCCGTGGTCAGGCTGGCTCGAATTTTCAAGAGGTGGTGAAGACGCGTGGACGCAAAGTGTGGCGCCCAGTGTGTGGGCAAAAGCTTGGCCGGAGGCGCTTCAGTTGGAACAGCTTCGATTCGAGAGGCTCGGTGATCGAGCGATCTTGCGCTCAGCCTCAAGAATCGCGGAAACCACAACATCGGCACGCGCTCAGGCCGGCTCCCGTGTCGCAGCTGAGACAAGTTGCGAAAAGCTTCGCTCCGCGCTGCGGCTTCGTCGGTGTCCAGACGAAGTTCAATGGTCGATGGAAGAAAGGGCTTTTATCGTTCGAGGTCGCGGCGAAGGTCATGATCGCGGCTTGAGCGTCGAAGAGGCCTTGCACTGGGCCCGCGAGGGTCGAAGCGCCGACGAGATTCTCAAGCTAAGTTATGAGCCTCGAACCAATTGATAATCATCACTTGAGTGTGCGTTGAGAAGCATGAAGCCCAACTTGTTGCAGGCCCTTCACGAAGGCCTGAAAGCCGCGAACCTGTTTGTCCATCATTTGCAACAACAAAGCATCTTTGAATTCGCCATTTGGATTGGTGTCGGTCTTCTTAAAATGATTCCACACATTCATAATGAACACGCGCTCTGGATAAATGAACGAGTTTCGATAGCCGAACACGCCTTGTAGATGTTCGACAGGACGTAGTCCGCCGAACATTCCACCTAACCCTACAAAAGCAACGGGTCGAGCCTCGAAGGCCTCTGGGTACTTCAAGTGATCAATGAAATACTTGAGGGCGCCAGGCATGGAGCCATTGTACTCTGGTACGATCAGGACGAGACCATCCGACTTTTCGATCTTATTTGCGGCCTCTGCCAAAATCGGATTTTTCACATCGCCGTATTGAGGGCCATCGGCGAAGCCGCGCGCGATCTCGCGAAGATCCAAAATTTCCACCTCTTCGCCATGCTGGCGATAAAGATTCTGCATGATTTCCGCGATGAGGCGAGATTTTGATCCGGGACGATCTGTGCCGACGACGATGTGTTTCATGCCCCAACTCCTAGCTCGCCTTCGGTCAAAGCTCAAGCTCGCGACTTGGACCCACGATGGGCGCGCCACAAATGCGCGCTGAATACGGCCAAGGCGAGCCAAATCCAAACAAATCCATGCAGTCGACCCGCCATCGATTCATGAAAGATGAATACCGCTGAAATGAACTGAAACGTCGGCGCGAGGTACTGAAAAAAACTGAGCACCGTCAGAGGGAGTTCTTTGGCGGCGAGTGCAAACATTAAGAGCGGAAAGCCCGTCACCGCACCACCCAGCACGAGCCACAACCCCAAGCTTGGTGTCAGGCTGACGTTTGAATCCATCCTCCAGATCACCGCCATCGCCACAGCCACAGGCAAGCTCGCAAGGGTTTCAAGAAAGCTCATCGCCATGGGTTCGCCCGGCAAGACTTTGCGAACGAGTCCATAGAGGGAAAAAGTCGAAGCTAAGCCGAGGGCGATCCAAGGAGCGCGGCCCACGTTCCACGCCATGAGCAACACGCCGATCGTCGCCATCACAAAGGCGATTTTCTGCAAGCGAGCCAACTTCTCGCGTAGCACCCAAGCCCCCAGCACCGTACTCACCAGCGGTGTGATGAAATAGCCCAGTGAACTCTCGAGGACGTGGCCATGAGTCACCGCCCAAATGTAGAGGAGCCAGTTGGCGAAGATCAGGGCCGAGGCGAGCAAGAGTCGGGGGTCGCGAGCGCGGAGTAGAAAATTCTGAACTTGTGGCCATTGGCCTCGCCACTGAACCAAACCGGCATAGAAGACGAGCGACCAAATCACGCGATGCGCGACCACCTCAAAGGGCGACAGCGATTTGAGGAGCTGCCAAAACAGCGGAAAAAAGCCCCAGGCCGTGTAGGCGATGCTCGCCCAGAGCATGCCGCGTGTGGAGAGTTTCGAATTCGGCAAGGCGGCAGAGGGCATGCGTCGATCTTCGGCGTGCACGGCACGAATGTCCAGTTGCTCCTCGGGGCGGGCTTGGTTACTTTCAAGGCGTTTCAGTTTGGTTCGTGCAAGACAAGCCTACAGCCCGGGGGAAGACCATGTTGACGACTCAGCCAAACCAAGGACCGCGCGAGATCCGCGCACCGAGAGGCTCGCATCTGAACTGCAAAGGCTGGCTGCAAGAGGCGGCCTACCGAATGTTGCAGAACAATCTCGATCCCGAGGTCGCCGAACGACCGATGGATCTTGTAGTTTATGGCGGGATCGGCAAAGCCGCACGTAACTGGCCGGCCTTTGATGCTTTGTTGAAGGCTCTCCGCGAACTCGAAAACGATGAGACACTTCTAGTGCAAAGTGGCAAACCCGTCGGCATCATCAAAAGCCACGCCGATGCGCCTCGCGTGTTGCTCGCGAACTCGAATTTGGTGGGCGAGTGGGCGACCTGGGAGGTCTTTCATGAGCTCGATAAAAAGGGTTTGATGATGTACGGACAAATGACGGCCGGCTCATGGATCTACATCGGCACGCAAGGCATCGTTCAAGGAACATACGAAACCTTTGCCGAGTGTGGTCGCCAGCATTTTGCGGCCAAGTCCGGCTACAGCGAAGAGGCACCGCTCAAGCATCGCACGGTCTTGACCGCCGGGCTCGGTGGTATGGGCGGAGCTCAACCCCTGGCTGCCGTTTTTGCAGGTGCTGCCACTTTATGCGTGGACGTGGATCCCACGCGAATCGATTTTCGCTTGAAGACGAAGTACCTCGATGAGGTCGCCCCCGATCTCGATGAAGCCATCGCTCGAGTTCGCCGCTACGCCGACGCTGGGATCGCGAAGAGCATCGGCCTCGAAGGCAACATGGCAGAAGTGATCCACGCGATGATCGCCAAGGGTTTCATTCCCGACGTGCTCACCGATCAAACCAGCGCTCACGATCCTTTGAATGGTTACATTCCGGCGGGGCATAGTTTGGCGGCGGCTGCCGATCTGCGAGCTCGTGATCCGAAGCGCTATGTCGAATTGAGTGTGGCCTCGATGGCCCGGCATGTGGCCGGAATGCTCGAAATGCAAAAGCGCGGCTCGATCACTTTTGATTACGGCAACAACATTCGCGCTCGAGCTGTCGAAGGCGGTGTCGCCGATGCTTTCCGCATTCCCGGTTTTGTTCCCGAGTACATTCGCCCGCTCTTTTGCAAAGGTTCAGGTCCCTTTCGTTGGGTCGCGCTCTCCGGCGATCCCGCCGATATCAAAGTCACCGACGATGCGCTTCGCGAACTCTTTCCCGCGAAGAAGTCTCTGCATCGTTGGCTGGACATGGCGGAAGAGCGCATCGCTTTCCAGGGTCTGCCGGCCCGCATTTGCTGGTTGGAATATGGCGAGCGAGCCCGCGCTGGCTTGCTGTTCAACGAGCTGGTTCGCACAGGTCGCGTGAAGGCTCCCATCGTCATCGGCCGTGATCATCTCGACTGCGGCAGCGTGGCCTCACCCAATCGCGAGACCGAGGCGATGAAAGATGGCTCGGATGCTATCGCCGACTGGCCGATCCTCAATGCTCTATCGAACACGGCCTGCGGTTCCACTTGGGTCAGCTTCCATCATGGCGGCGGCGTCGGCATGGGCTACTCGCTTCACGCGGGTCAAGTCATCGTGGCCGATGGTACGCCCGAGGCCGCGCGTCGCCTCGAGCGCGTGCTCACGGCCGATCCGGCCATGGGGGTTTTCCGACACGTCGATGCGGGATATGAAATTGCCGAGCAGACGGCCCGCGAGCGCGGCGTGAAGATCCCGCGCGCTTAAGCTTCGGTGCGGTGAGCGTGAGGGTTCGGCGGCGGTGGGGTGTGGCGCCCGTTTGTGGCCCTCGCGTGCGTTTTGGATGACACTCCTGGAACGTGGCGTGCGGGGCGCTGACGGAGATTGACCCGCGCCAGCGCGGTCAGGCACCTCAGCCCACCCCGCGCCAGCGCGTGCGTGGGCTCGCGTTGGGTGGTGCGTGCAGGTCGCGTGTCCGGGTTTCGGACCCGCCTACGGTGTGCCCGGATTATCCTTGACGTGTTTTTGCCTGTGCCGCGTGCGTGGTGATCTCGCAAATCCCAGCCCCATTCCGCCAGGGCTCAAACACCGCTTGAGGCCCCGCTCGCTGCGCGAAAAACATCAAAACCCCGCTTCGCGTGGCCCGCTCTCCGCGAACCCCACAAGCCCTCCTCGCGGCAAAAAATCACCCG
>CANHQR010000053.1 GCA_947462815.1 Pseudobdellovibrionaceae bacterium | reverse complement strand
GTACCCATCGTTTACGGCGTGGACTACCAGGGTATCTAATCCTGTTTGATCCCCACGCTTTCGTGTCTCAGTGTCAGTACTCGACCAGGTAGCCGCCTTCGCCACCGGTGTTCCTCCAGATATCTACGTATTTCACCACTACACCTGGAATTCCACTACCCTCTTCGGTACTCAAGCTTAGCAGTATCAGATGCACTTCCCGGGTTGAGCCCGGGGCTTTCACACCTGACTTGAAAAGCCACCTACACACGCTTTACGCCCAATGATTCCGAACAACGCTAGGACCCCTCGTCTTACCGCGGCTGCTGGCACGAAGTTAGCCGGTCCTTTCTCGAACGGTACCGTCATTTTTTTCTTCCCGTTCAACAGAGCTTTACGACCCTAAGGCCTTCATCACTCACGCGGCGTCGCTGCGTCAGGCTTTCGCCCATTGCGCAATATTCCCTACTGCTGCCTCCCGTAGGAGTCTGGACCGTGTCTCAGTTCCAGTGTGGCTGGCCATCCTCTCAGACCAGCTAGGGATCGTTGCCTTGGTGAGCCGTTACCTCACCAACTAGCTAATCCCACGCAGACTCATCCTTCAGCGATAAATCTTTAACCGCAACCTCCGCAGAGGTCGTGGTCTCATGCGGTATTAGCCAACCTTTCGGTTGGTTATTCCCCACTGAAGGGCAGATTATCCACGCGTTACTCACCCGTGCGCCACTCCGTATTGCTACGTCGTTCGACTTGCATGTATTAGGCGCGCCGCAAGCGTTCGTTCTGAGCCAGAATCAAACTCTCCAGTTAAAAAGCTAAAAGCTTTAATCTCTAGAGTTCGAGTTTCTTGGCTACAAGTTTAAAACCCTAATCGGCATGAAAGAACCTTGTACCCAGTTCTTTCGAGGCGACATTCTCACCGAAGTGAGAAGCCTGCATTCATCGTCAGCTTTCGCGTCCGAGAATCCGCAATTAAGGACCCAAACACCATTTTGCTAGCTATTTAGTTTTCAAAGAACGATCGAAATCGGAGACACAGGTTCTACTGGGTTCCCCTCCTCACGTCAACTTTCAAACCAAAAAAATTTCGACTTTTTTTGGCCGACATTCGGATGGTTCCAGAATGGGTAGGGCAAATCGTGGTTTGGTGATTTTCCAGGCAAAAAAACACAAATTTGGCCTTCGTCTGCTTGTTCGAGCAGCAAATTATCTGACTTCATGCAGAAGATCCTCGGAAATCCGCCTCTAAAGCGGGCAACAGGCAACTCGTGCAAATGAGAAAACTTCTCATTAAGCCACGAAATTCAGGTCGCAGGCAAAGATCGGCGCCAAAAAAAGATTTTGGGTTTTGAGTTTGAGGCGGCTCGAGATCGCGATTTCAGCACGAGAAATGAGCATAAAAACAAAAAGGGCCTTTCAGCCCTTCCACATGATCGGCACTTCAGATGCTTGTTGTTTTTATCGGAGTCAGGAAGTTGGTGGAGGCAACAGGGATCGAACCTGCGACCTTCTGAATGCAAATCAGATGCTCTCCCAGCTGAGCTATGCCCCCAACGAACAGAGGCCGTAGCTTCGCATTATCGACACAAAGCTGTCAAGCATTCGTCTTAAACTTCGTTTCCACGGCTCGAGCGGAAGAATCGTGAGCCTCGGCGTGGAGATAGGGCAGCAGCTTTCGCCGGTCTTCGGAAACTTCGAAACCAATCAATGAGGCACCTCGAAGGATGGCATCATAGAGAACTCGCAACGTGGCAAGTTCGGTGCGGTCATCGCTTCGATCGAAGCTTTCATTCATGGCTCCGAGAACCGAAGCCAAATCCGGTGTGGTGACGACACGGGGAAGTCGACGAACCGCGTGTTCGGCACCTTCGCGCTGTAAGCGGGGCTGAGGCTTGAAGCCTATCAAGCGATCGGTAACGAGGAGCTTTCGATCATCAGCAAAGTTCACCTGGAGGAACATTTGGTCGTCTTGATCTGCGCGATCAAGGATATCTTCTATCCAATGAGCGGCGATTCGAAGCGCGCGACGATCAATCATCTGTTCGATAATCAGCGCGTCTTCGGAAACAAGAAGTATTCGGTAGCCCGAAGCTTGACGACAAAAGTCGACCAAGCGACGGAAGTGCTGGAGCTGCTCAGCGGAAGCCTGCGGTTCGTTCAAGTCGATGTCCTCCTGCTGCATCTTGCGGCTGAATGGCTCCGTGCCTGATGTCGCCTCGGCGACGTATCTCGCCTATCGACGCGACCGAAAATGCACTGAAGCGCCAAATCGGCATCGTCTCAAAGCGAGGCTGAAATCTCGACCTCCGTTGAGGACGTTTGTTTCGGACTAAGACGATCGCGAGGGACATCGGCGCGTCGTTCTCATTGCCTCGGTTGGAAGACTTCGATTAGCTTTAGAGCATGATTTTGACGCGTTGGAATTCAGCAGAGCCCCCTGCCCCCATTCAGATCCGGGCTATATTTGAGAACGAGGGCCTCGTGCCCGAGATTGAAAGTCTGCCGGCCCACTCGACAATTCGCGATCATCGACATCCGTTTGACGAGGTGAGGATCGTGCTCGAGGGAATGCTGATCGTGAACGTCATGGGGAACGAGCTCTTGTTGCGACCGGGGGATCGAATTGAGATTCCGTCCAACACCCGCCACTCGAAGACGGTCCACGGCGTTTCAGCCTGTCTGTCGGCCGTCGCCAAACGCGCCTACTAAAGGCCTTCAGCACACGTTCTTACTTCTCATCGGCGCTTTTTTCGCCCGAGGATTTAATGGGTTGGCGACGCATCCAAGCCAGATAGTCACGCATGTTCCTCTCAAAGCCTCGGTCTTGAAGTTCAACAAAGACCTGCGACGCGATGGCCTCTGGCAAAAAGCTTTGCGGGATGTAGCCGCGATCGCCGTCATGTGAATACTTGTAATCACGCCCAAAGCCCATGGACTTGGAGAGGGTTGTTTTCGAGGAACGAAAAGCGAGTGGGACTGGGAGGGATCCGCTGCGGTCGACCTCGGAGAGGGCGGCATCGATGGCTTTATAGGCCGAGTTGGATTTTGGAGCCGTCGCCAAATAAATCACGGTTTGAGAAAATATAATGCGCGCTTCGGGCCAGCCGATTCGTTCGGCGGCCTGCCCACAAGCAACGGCCACATTCAGTGCGCGAGGGTCCGCATTGCCGATGTCCTCTGAAGCCAAAATCATCAGGCGTCGAGCGAGGAACTCTGGGTTTTCACCGCCGCGAATGAGTCGCGCGAGATAGTAGACAGCTGCATCCGGATCAGAGCCTCGAATCGACTTTATGAGAGCCGAGATCAGATCGTGATGATGGTCGCCGTCGCGGTCAAAGGCGATGGCGCTTTGGCCCCATATCTCGGCGAGGCGATCCGCTTCGTATGGAACTTCGGAAGGGTGAAGATCATGGTCGGCCAGCAAGGCCTCGATGGCATTGAGTAGTCGTCGAGCATCTCCATCGGCCTGCTTGAGGATTGCAGTCCAGGCCGCCGAAGTCAGGCGAGCTCGGATGGATTCGTGAGAGCGAATGGCTCGTTCGCCGATTTGCTGGAGCACGGAATCGCCGAGCCGCTCAAGAGGCAGGACCTGTACGCGACTTATGAGGGCGGGATTGAGTGCGTGTGAGGGATTCTCTGTCGTGGCACCGACGAGGTAGATTTGACCAGCCTCGAGTGCGGCGAGAAGAACATCCTGCTGGGCTCGATTGAGTCGATGAATCTCATCGATGAAGAGTAAGGTGGGTGAGAGCCCTTGGCGAAGACGGTCTCGGCTGGCCTCGCACAGGGCCTTCAGGTCCTTGGCACCCGTGTCGACCGCATGGACCTTTTGGCCAAAGACATCCGGACGTTTCAGAAGGATTTGAGCGATGCTGGTTTTTCCGCAGCCTGGAGGGCCCCAAATAATTAGGCTTTGCAGGCGCCCACTCTCGAGACGCCGCCTCCAGGGCGACTGCGCGCTCAGCCATTGAGTTTGACCGAGTACATCATCGAAACTTTGCGGGCGCGATCGCTCGGCCAGGGGCCTATGGGAGTGGGCTTCGAAAGCTTGGTCAAACAGATCCATCGGCTCTCGGTCCTACCAGAAACCTGTGTCGGCGCAAGTTCTGCCCGCCTCAGAGCAACCCAGAAATGAGTTAGAAGCCTTCAGCCTGAGCTGTGAGCGACTGACGAACCGGACTTTGCTGGCCGTCGGAGCGCGTCGCATAGCCGGCGACTTCAATCAGCACCTCCGCAAAGTACGCGTCGGGCGTCGTCTCCCCAACTTCGATCCCACCGACGTGTAAACCGCAGGCGGCATAGACGGAGCTTGCGTCACGCTGCGAGGTGGAATTTGAGTTGATCTCGACAACACGAGGCTCACTACCAACAGTCGTGTTCAGAGGAATGGTGGCGTCGTCTAGACCGAGGAGTGCTTCGATTTCGTCTTGGTCAAAGCTGATTTCTTGTTCCTTTTTGATCGTACGACCAGAAGTCTGGCGCTCAGGAATCTTCACTTTCACACGTAAGGCCGTCAGGGTGAGCGCCTCATCCGAACGCCACTGCAGACGAAAGTTGGAGTAGAGAATGCGATTGGCCCCCACGCTCCCCGGTAAATCGGCTGTGGGGTTCGCCTTGAGATTGGCGAGATCGATGCAAGATAGACCTCGACCGGGAACCACAAAGGGGCGGCTGGGTGAAACCGCCAGAGCGATGTTTGCCCCCGGATCCTTCTGAGGCGAGCAGCTGAGAGTCGTAAGAACTAATGCAAGGAGGCCCAAAACGCGAACCGATGCGACTGCAAAGTCGGTTGAGATCTTGATCGATGATGAACTCATAAGTTATTGCCTCCGGAGCGCGGCAGGTTCTTATCGGCGTTCAAAACTCTCGGCGTCAAAAACACCAGCAGCTCGTTCTTCACACTTTCCGAGTTTTTGGTCTTAAAGAGCCAACCCAAGATCGGAAATCGCCGCAAAAAGGGCGTACCGTCTTCTTGCTCGAGGTTGTCGGCTTGATAGATTCCGCCAATCACCGAGGTTTGGCCGTTGCGAACCATCACGTTGGTTTGCACCTGGCGCTGGTTGATGTTGGGGGTGGAGCCCGCACTCGCCGCCAAGAACGATCGGCTGAAGTTGATCTGCATGATGACATCCCCACCCGCAGTGATTTGTGGCGTAACACTCAACTGCAAGGGAACCGGCTGGAACACCGTGCTGGTGGTGGTGACACCGTTGGCCTGGGCTGTTTGCTGGATGGCAATGTTGACCGTTTGCGAGATGGAGGCTTGCTGGTTGTTGAGTGTGACCACGCGGGGCGAAGAAATGATTCTGACCTGGGAACTGCGCTCGAGAAGCGTCAAGGTGGCATTGAGATCGCCAAGGAAATCGATCGTTCCCAACTGGAGGTTCACTGTGGTGTTGGCCCCACCCAGAGTCGGCGAAATCTGTGCTCCGTGACTGAGCGTTCCGCCCAACACACCGAGATCTTGGCCCGAGTAGCCCCAGTTAATACCGAACGCGTTGCTAAAGGTTTCGACGGCCTCGATGATTTTACCTTCAATCATGACCTGCAAAGGCGGCGAATCGAGAGCCTTCACCATCCTTTCGATCCGAGCGATGTTTTCCGAAGTGTCTGTCACGATCAAAGTATTTGAGCGTTGATCTGTTGCGATTCGACCTCGCCCAGTCTGGGCAGCGGCTTGAGCTCCGGGTCCCGCAGCTCCCTGCTGAACAGCCTGAAGTGTCTCACGAATCTGCGCAGCGAGATCGCCAGCTCGCGCGAAGCTCAACGGAATGAGCTTCACCTGAAGGGGCTCGGTGCTACGCTGAGCTTCAAGAATCAAGCGCGCGGTCTCCGCCTCTTGTCGTAAAACCGTGAGCGGAGCAATTCGCAAGACGCCACCTTGGCGGACATAGCCTAAGTTCTGCGCTCGCATCACAATGGCCAGCGCTTGATCCCATGGGACTTGGCGCAAGCGAAGAGAAATCGCCCCTTGGACCTCAGAAGCAATGATGATATTCGCACCGGCCTGTTCGGCAATGAGGTTGATCACATCGCGAATCGGCGTTTCGCGCACTTCGATCGAGATTGGCTTGCCATAGTAACGCGGCTCTCCCAGCTCTGACTCTTCCAAAGTCGATGACGGGAGGATCTTTCCCGAATTAGCAGCGGCTTTCGCTGAAGCAAAGTCTCCTGCGGCTTCGTCATCGTCAGGATCGACGATGGCCACATCACCTCGCTCACTACCGGGTGAAACGGTGAGCAGCTTACCGTTCTGATTGACGGTGACTTCGCGGGGCTGACGGAACTGAATCACGATTCGAGCCGTGGAGCTCCCCGCATCTTGATACGCATTCACCGAAACGACGGCCTGCCGAAAATCCTTTGTATTGTAGGGGCGCTTCAGCTTTTCGGGAAGCTTGGCGTTGGCAATTTCAAGCACAACTTGGCTTTGTTCGGGGATGTTGCGCGTGCGGTAAGTCGCGGCGCCCGAAGTTTTCACGATCACCAAGCCATTCGCGCGGCGACCGTCGTATTGAATATCTGTGATCTCAACTTCTTCACCTTGCGGAACGATTTCTTCATCCAGCTCGGCATCGCCGACAGTCTCTTCATCGCCCTCGAGTTCGAGCTCCGACTCGAGGTCATCTTCAAGATCATTCTGAGCTAGGAGTCGCTGCGGTGTGAGCGCGGTGACGGAGGACTTCCCAGCCTTCGGCGAAGAACCTGATTTGAGCGATTTTTTATTGGACGGCGTAGCGGATTTGGCGCCGACTTCCGTGGAACTCAAAAGCGCGAATGAAACGGCCAAGAGAAGAGACAAGGCCATGCGGGTGGAAAGTCGATGTTGCATGCTGGGGTCCCTCCGTGGTTCCCAAACTGGTGCTGTAAGCTTGGGCCAGTATAGGGGAACTCAAGCCTTCCGACGAGGCTTCGTTGGGTCCAGTCCAGTCTAGTCCTGCTCTATCAACATTCACATCCGCGGGGGCGGACAAATCGATCAACGCACAAGTCGTAAAATCTGAGCTGATGAAACCAGCTTTCCATCCTGAGGAATCGTTTCAACAACGACAATTTCGCCCTCGCGAATCACAGCGATATAACCATTCTTGGTGCCCACCTTAGTGTTGGGACCAACAATATGAATTTTTCGCTGAGGATCTTGGATCATCGCGCGCGGCCGCTTCACGTCCCAGATAATGCCGACCAATTGCAACTGCTCCAGAGCGAAACGTTGCAGCGGTAGCAAAGGGCCGTGATTCGAACCCTGTTCCACGGGTCGATCGACCAAGGGTTGCGCGAAAGGGTCCTTCCGTCCGCGAGGATCATACTCAAAGGGATCCATGAGCCCTTGCAAGAAGAGCTCTTCCGATATTCCCGTCATATCGACCGACTCGGGGACCGGCGTTGCGCCTGCCGCCACGCTTGGGTCTTGCCCGTGAGCCGGAACCGCGAGCACGAGAATGAGCCAATGAATAAGTCCGAGGGTCATGGAAGACATTTTATTGCGCAGCAACTTCACCCTCCCCCTCCTCGGACTGTAGGTAGCGATAGGCGACGACGACACCGCTTAATCTTACCGATGGATTTTCCGGATCCGCCCCCTCTTTCATTTCAATCTTAATACCTTCGAAAGTTAAAAGCTTCTGCACTTTCGAGATCGCCGACAAAAAGGCCACGACCTGCGAGAAGGTCCCCTGGAGCTCAAAGCTCAGGCGAATCATTTCGTAGAAATCTTTCTTTTCAGGAAGGCCGGAGGGCTCGGTCTTCGCGACACGGGAGTTGGTGAGCTGGCTTTGTTGGGAAATGATTCGCGTTAGATCATTCGCGTCCATGTTGGACGGCAAATACTCAAGAACCTTCTTAAACTGCTCCTTGTTTTGCGTAATGACCTTTTCAAATCGCTCCGCATCGGCCATCGCCTCTTTGGTTTCAGCAAGGTTTTTTTGCGACTTTTCAAGCTCCGCATTCGCCGCGGCGATTTGGGCCAAGAGACTGGTGCCATCATCAAAATAGGTGAAGAAATAAACTACGCAAAGAGCAAGACCCCACGTCGCGACCTTCGCGTAGCTCATTTCGCCTAAGCTAAGGATGTACTGATTGGGGTTCATTCTTCCTTCCCAACTCGGAAATCGATTTCGAAGGCTTTCACTTCACCTAACTCACCCAAACGGACAGCCGAAGTCGACTTCGGTTCAATATTCGCGAAATAGACGTTGGAACTGAGCTGTGAGAGTAAGTCACCGATGGCCTTCTCGTTCATGGCATAGCCAGAGAGGGAGATTTTTCCCTCTTTAAGCTCAATCGATTTCAGCCAGCTGCCTTGTGGCAACACACTTTGCAGTTGATCGAGCGCCTTTACTTCTCGGAGTCTGTGTTGAGCTAGGCCGCGAATGACGTCCAATTCCTTCTGGATTTTGCGCTTTTCACGGTTGGCTTTCTCAACTCGAGGCCCCGCATCACCGAAACTGGCGCGCTCCTGTTCCACCGCGGCAACTTCTCCGCGTCGGCGAGTGAGTTCCTCATTGAGCGTGTTAATCTTAAGCTTCTCGTAAACGTAGAAAACCAGCGGGAACAACAGAATGATCACCAATTTGATGAGCGCTTGGCGTTTGACGTCGACGGAGACGATTTCGCCACCTGCCGCGGAAATTCCGGTGCCAACCGAAAGCCCTAAATTTTTGAGCAGGTTGACGCGAATCATTTTTCTTTCGACCCCCGCATGCCAAGACCGAGCACAACCGGTGCGATCGACTGGATTTGCTGAATGTACTCAGCCGATAAAACCTTCGAGTCGTAGGTGATGCTTTGGAAGGGATTGAAGACTTCGAAGCCCACACCGAGGACCTTGGAGAGTTCTTCGACAAGGTTCGGTATGAAAATACAACCACCGGACACAAACATGAGGTCGGGTTTATTTCCCCCGCCCGTAGCCGTATAAAATTCAAAGGCGTTGCGGATCTCCTCCACGACTTGTTCGGTGGTGTTGGTGATAATGGAGATCACCTCGTTAGGGACCTCCTGACCAAGTGAAGCGCTGATTTTGAGGGACTCAGCCTCGGGAATTGAAACCCCGAGGGCTTTGTGAATTTCCATCGTGTAGTTTTGCCCACCGATGATCACATCGCGAGCGAAGACCACATTGCCTTCCTCGAGAATCACCACATTCGTCACACCCGCGCCAATATTCAGCAGAGCCGTCGCTCCCGGCCGCATTCCATAGTTGGCCTCGAAACAATTGGCGAGGGCGAAGGCGGAGACGTCCATGATGGAGCAACGCAACCCCGCCGTTTCGACCGCTTCGAGAATGCGAAAGATGAACTCCTGCTTCGCGCCGATCAACAAGACGTCTGTCGTTCCAGCCGCCGTCACAGATCCTTTGTTCAGCACATGGTAGTCGATGGCGGCCTCGTTGATATCGAAGGGAATATACTGTTCCGCTTCCCACTTGATCGCTTCGGCCATTAGGTTTTCTTCGATCGGCTGCATCTGAATTCGCTTGATGATGACGCCGTTACCAAAGATCCCAGTGGATGCGGTTTTGCGTTTGCATTTTACAGACTCGACCAGCGATTGAATGACTTGTGCAACATTGGTGGGCTCGACGATTTCGCCATCTCGAATCCAGCCGGGATTCAAGCTGATCACGCCAAATTTCTTCAGCTGATAGCCGCTACGAGAAGCGTCTAGTTCGGCGAGCTTGACGCTGCTGGTGCCGATATCAATCGCCACCACCTTGTTGCCGCCCAGCAGGCCGCTGAGTTTATCGAGCATGACTGTACCTCATCCGTGGCACTTCATTTTTTCGTCAATCCAGACACGACGAGACGGCTTTTCAACGTTTGATTTCAAGCATTGAATTCACGATCAGAATTCACGATCAGAATTCACGATCGGAGCTCTCATTCAGAACTCTCATTCAGAACTCGATTCTCAACTTCAAGCCGATCTCGCAAGCGCCAGGCAACAGCGCCTCGACCGGAGTCGAGGATGCCGTCGCTCGACATAATTAGACCGAACGCCAGGAGGCCCTGTCAAATCACCGCGTCAAAATAAGGGAAATAGTCGCACCCTTGTCCTAGACCTCAACGGCGAACAAGTTCGCGAGACTCAGCTGTTGGTGGGCCGATCCAGTGCGGAGCCAACACCCGCACGGATGGATTAAGAAAGTCAGAGGCCGTGCAGTCCGAAGTACCACGCGACCCAAGCCTTGCCGTCAGTGAGCACATACAGAATGGTCGCTCCGCCGAGAAACGGGCCAAAGGGCATAGGCCTCAGCCAATGCGAGCCGCTCTCTGCCCCTGCGGACTTTGACCAGGCCGCCAAAGCCAGCCCGCCGAGACTGCCAAACAAACTTGCAACGAGGATGACAAAGGGCACGGCTTGATAGCCCAAGACAGCCCCGACCCAAGCCAGCAGTTTAATGTCGCCGCCGCCCATCCCCTCGCGTCCTCGCCACACGATATAAAGATAGGCAATGGCCCAAAGAAACCCGCCACCCAGCAACACACCCAAAATCGCATCCGATAAGCTTCGTTCAGGATTGAGAGAAGCGCCCACCAAACCCAGAGCGACTCCGCCCAGGGTCAGTTCATCGGGAAGAATCATGTGATCCCAATCGATGCCCATTCCCGCAATCAACATCAGTGTCATCAACCAAATCTCCGCAAAGCTCCAACTCAGACCCATGCGCCAAAACAGAATGACACTGCAAAGAGCCGTCAGCAGCTCAACAGCGGGATAACGAAAGGAGTAAGAATTCCCACAGTGCGCACAACGACCCCTGACCACAAACCAACCCAAAATCGGAACATTCGCCCACCAAGGGATCGACGTGAGACAGGTGCGACAAAAGCTTCCCGGCCACGTGATGCTTTCGCCGCGAGGCCATCGGTAGATCACCACATTGAGAAAGCTCCCAAAGACGGCACCCAAGAAAAACACCATGACACTTTCCAATGGGAAAGCCGAAGGTGGCGCATTCCAACTCATGTTCGAAAGGTAATCGATGAAGGCGTTTGAATGCGAATCAGACAAAATCACGCCTCCGGAAGATGATTGATGTCGCGGAAAGCAAAATTACACTCCAAGCCAAACCGTAAACCAAGGCCACAAGAACCTCTCCGGGAGCAACTTGAAGATTGTAGACCGGAGCCGCGCGCCAGTTAAAGGCCTCGAGGTTTGGAATCACACGCATGAGGAACTCGCCCACAACTCGAAAGCCTTCCGACTGAGACTTTTCAACAAAAAAGTCGAGACTTGACATCCAATGCCCGAGCAAAAAGCTCGCCGCACTGAAGACGACCGTCATGAACGGCTTGGCAAATGTTCCATAAAACAAAGTCAGCGAAACGAGCAAAAGCGCCTCGGTCAGCACGCCCAGCATGGCGACCGCAAAATTTAAGGAAAACTCAAAGTCGATTCCAAACAGGATCATCGCCAGAATGAGCGCCAGTCCTAGATCCACACAAAGGATGACGCCCATGAGGCCCATGGCCTTGCCGAGAATAAACTGAGTTCGACTGATCGGGCGAGCCAGCAACGTGAGAATTGTCTGCTTTTCGATTTCGCGAGATACCAAGGTGCTGCCTATGAAAATCGAGAGGATGGCACTTGATATGTGAATAGCGGTGAAACCAAAGTTCGCCGTCAGCCTCACATGATCGGAGAATGAGAGCTGACCAAGAGCCAAGGCAAACATCACCAACATCATGCCGAAGACAGCCAAACCGTACAAAATGCGATCGCGAATCACTTCACGAAAGGTATTGCGAGCAATAACATACACGGATTGCAACATCGTCCGACTTACCTCGCGACTTCGTGGCTCTGTACCTGCTGTGACTTCAGCAAGGCCGAGTCTTCAAATCCAATTTTCATAAATATCTCTTCCAGGGAGGCCCGCATGCGTGTCACATCTTCGATTTGCCCACCCTGCTTTCGAATCGTGTCGATTTGCAGCTGAAGATCGACGAGATTCGCAACGGGCTGCGATTTAAGTTCACTCATTCTATCCACGCTTCGCCAGTGGATGACCCAGCCGCGCTGCACTTGATCGAGCAATTCGTGGGTACCTCCCTCGAAGACCATTTCACCTTTTTTGACGATCACGAGGCGCCGACAGAGCTGTTCCGCGTCCGGCAAAAGATGACTTGAAAAAAAGACGGCCGTGCCCTGCTGGGCAACCTCGCGAATGATCTCTCGAACCTCAAAGCGGCCATCGGGATCCAAACCGGTCATCGGCTCGTCTAAGATGACGAAGTCCGGCTTGTGAATCAACGCTTGGGCGATGCCAATCCGCTGGAGCATCCCCTTGGAGTAACCGCGCAAGGGCCGAGCACCGGCGTGCTGAAGCTTCACTCTCTCCAGGAGCTCTTCGGCTCGCCGTCGAAGTTCGGAGCCTCGCAGCCTTCCCGAGAGCTGACCATAGAACTGCAAAAACTCGAGTCCAGTGAGATGCTCGTAAAAGTAAGGCCTCTCCGGCAAAAAGCCGATCCGGGCTTTGGACTCGAGACTCAATCCCTTCTGACCAAAATAAGTGATCTCTCCCGCGTCGGGAAACGCGAGCTCCAAAAGGCATTTGATCGTCGTCGTCTTGCCTGCTCCGTTGGCGCCTAGGAATCCCGTGATTTCCCCGGCGTAGATCTGAAAGTCGATCTTCTTGAGCGCCGGCACGCGAAGTCGGCGGAAGGGTGTGATAAAGGTCTTTTTCAGACCTCGAACTTGGAGAACGGGCGTTGAACTCACTTCGCCTCCTGAGTCGATGGTTGTGTCGGAGAGGTAGGCCGCTGAAGCGCCTTCTCATCGACCGCGGCCTTTTCATCTCGAAACTCTTTCGACAAAGCCGAAATTTTGCGCACAGGATCATACTGTTGAGCCGTGGCCCACATGAGCGACTTCACGCCTAACAAACGTGTGAGCATCGGACGCTCAGCTTCACTTTCCGAGAGCTCAATGAGAGCCAACATCAACTCATGCACCAAGCGAGGATGACGATCGTAGTAGTCCTTGCGAACGACAAATGGATCGTTGGGGATCGGCTCACTGACCCAAAGAACTCGAACGTCACTCGCTCGACCTCCGTGCTGCGTCCATGCCGAGTCTTGGGCCGACTTGGTGTTCGAGAACACCGCAATCACATCGACCTCTCCCTTCTTGAGAAGCTCGACCGAGCGATCATGCGCACCCGTGAAGCGAAGCTGTTCGGGCTTGAGGGCGGCTAGATCCAGTTTTGAGCCGCGAAGAGCCACGAGTGGGTAGAGGTGCCCAGATCCGGAGCCTTCGCTCACAAACGCGAATCGCGCCTTTTGTAATGACTGAAGATTCTTGAAGGCTGAGCGTTTTTGTGTGAGGAGGATCGAGAAATAGAAGGGGCCCTCCCACACTTTTTTCAGCAAGACCTTTAGCTGCAAAGACTCCTCGGCGCGCACGAAAGAAAGTGCATTGAGGAAGGCGAAATCGACTTTTTTACTCTTGAGCTGATCGAGGAGATCTTCGTAAGTACGTCCGACCTGAGTTTGAATGCGAACGCGCGTACCTGCGGCTTCCAGCTTCTTCTCGAGCAATTGGCCAAGCTCCGCACTGCGCAGGCTAAGCCCGTCGCTTTCTTCGCCGGGAGTGAATCCCACCCGCAGAATCGGCAAGCCGCCGCCCGACTTCAAAGCGCCGTCCGACGCGAAGCTAGCTCCCGTCGAACAAATTCCCAAGAGTACGAGGATTCCCGCTAAAGCTCGAGGTCCAGACCGCCATCCGCTGACCGCAAAAAATTGCATTTGGGCCGGCAAAAAACCAAAGCGATGCGAGGCTGCCCTCGCCCGATTGAGTCCTAAAATGCTTCGCACACTTGCGTTCATCAATTCGCCGACCATGGCGATTCAATGCTAAATCATTTTATCTTGCGCAGAAACACTAAACTCACGAGTTCGATGTTTACGAAGAGCCGTCAGCAAGGCCTCCGCCGCATGGCTCTCTGTGATGCAAGGAATGGAAAAGTCGATGCAGCTTCGGCGAATCGCAAAGCTCGCTTCGACGGCCCGACGGCCTGAGGTCGTATTGATCACGAGGGCGACCTGACCGCTTCGAATTCGATCGACGCAATTCGGCCTTCCTTCGTGAACCTTTTTGATTGGGACGCAGTCAATTCCCTCATTATAGAGAAACTTGGCGGTGCCTGAAGTTGCCGACAGCTGATAGCCCATCCCGACCAAAGACCTGACAAGAGGCAACAGCTCCGTCTTGTCTTTGTCTCGCAAACTCAGCAGGACTTCTCCCGTGGGTGGAATATGGATATGGCTGGCGATACTCGCCTTCAGGAGAGCTTCCGCATAGTCTTCGCCGCGCCCCATGCTTTCGCCGGTCGACTTCATTTCAGGACCGAGGATCGAGTCACTTTCCGGGAACTTTTTGAACGGAAAGACCACGCCTTTAACTGAAACATCTCGAACGTTGCGCCAATTATAGCGCTGAGGCTGCACTTCTGTGGCCTTCCGACCCAGCGTGGCCCATACGCCCAAATCAACGAGAGGAATCCGCGTCGCTTTGCTCACAAAAGGGACTGACCGAGAGCTACGCGGATTGGCCTCGAGCATATAAACTTCGTCGTCTTTGATGGCCAACTGAAGATTGAGGTGCCCAATGGTACCCAGGCGATCCGCAAGGGCCAGCGCTACTTCTTCAATCCTCGCCGTCGTCTCATCTTTGAGGCGCTGCGGGGGAAGAACGCCCATCGAGTCACCCGAGTGCACACCTGCCGCCTCGATGTGTTCGACGATGCCGCCCACAATGGACCAATCCACTCCACGGACGAGATCCACATCCACCTCAAGAGCGCCGGCCAGAAACTGATCCATCAAGCAGGGTTCGTCCTTTGAAATGAAGTCGCCATGCCTCTCAAAGTAACTCCACAATTCATCGACGCTTTCGACGACTTCCATTCGACGTCCACCGAGCACATAGCTGGGACGACAAATCACGGGGTAACCGATTTTCGTGGCAATTTCCTCGGCCTCTTCAAAGGATCCAGCCATTCCACTGGCTGGAATCTTCAGCATCTTAAACTTGAGATTGAGCTCCCGACAAACTTCTGAAAACCGACCACGATCTTCAGCCAAATCAATCGACTCCAAGCTCGAACCCAGGAGCCGATGCCCCGCTCTCACAAGCTTTTGCGCTAAATTGATGGGAGTTTGGCCACCTAATTGCGCCACAAAACCCTCAGGCTTCAGACGATCCAGGATCTCGAGCACAGACTCTTCTGTCAGCGGTTCGAAATAAAGCTCATCGCTCGTATCGTAATCGGTCGACACAGTTTCCGGATTCGAATTGATCATCACGACATGCCGACCTTCTTGCTGGAAGCGCTTCACCGCGCGCACGCAGGAATAGTCGAACTCGATCCCTTGTCCGATCCGATTGGGGCCGCTGCCTAAAACCACCACGCGTGGGAGTTTCGGCGTGATCGCGGGAGAAATCCGTGGGTCGACCCAGTAACTCGAGTAATAGTAAGGTGTTTCCGACTTGAATTCACCAGCACAAGTGTCGACCTGCGAATAGCCCGGACGCATTCCCATTTCGTGCCGCAGCTCTCGAACCTGATTCGCCTTGAGCTTTCGAAGTTGTGCGATTGCCGAATCGGAAAAGCCCAGACGCTTAGCTTTCAGGAGAAGGTCACGCGTGAGCTCGCTCTCATCTTCAAGCCGCTTTTCCATCTCAATGATGTCTTCGATTTGCTCCAAAAACCAGGGCGTGATCTGCGTCACCTGATAGACTTGATCAACACTCCAACCCTCTCGAAACGCCTGAGCCAAGTGGAAAATACGCTGGGAATTCGCGTGCGAAAGCAATTGCTCCGAGAAGGTCACCGGCGCAAAGCCTTCGATTCGACTCTCAAGCGATGACAGGGCCTTCATGAGTGACTCTTTGAATGTTCTCCCAATGCCCATGACTTCGCCGACAGACTTCATTTGTGTCGTCAATTCGTCCTTAGAGCCGGGGAATTTTTCGAACGCAAACCTAGGAATTTTTGTAACAACATAGTCGAGAGCAGGCTCATAGCACGATGGTGTCGACTTCGTTATGTCGTTTCGAATCTCTTCAAGCTCATAGCCAACAGCCAAGAGCGCCGCAATTTTTGCGATAGGAAATCCGGTCGCCTTACTCGCGAGCGCCGAAGATCTTGAAACCCGAGGGTTCATTTCAATCACCACACGCTCGCCTGTCGTCGGGTGCACAGCAAACTGGATATTGGCCCCCCCCGTGGCGAGACCAACCGCTTCGATAATTCTTCGAGCTTCATCGCGCATATCTTGATATTGACGATCCGTCAGGGTCTGTTGGGGCGCAATGGTGATCGAATCACCCGTATGCACTCCGCACGGGTCGAGGTTCTCAATGGAGCAAATGATCACGAAGGTACCTTTGTGATCTCGCATAACTTCCAGCTCGAACTCTTTCCAACCCAAGATGCTCTCTTCCACAAGTACTTCGCTGGTCGGACTCTCTTTGAGAGCCTTGGTAATCATGCTCTCGTACTCGTCGATCGTGTAGGCAATCCCGCCTCCACCGCCACCGAGTGTGTAGTTGGGGCGAAGAATGAGGGGCGTACCGAGTTTCTCAGCGGCCGCTTGTGCCTCGGCAAAATTTCGCACCATTTCGGAGCGCGGATACTTCGCGCCGACAGAATCCAAGATACTGCGAAAGGTCTCTCTGTCTTCGGCCGCGCGGATCACTTTCGGATCTGCACCTAATAATCGAACACCCAGTCGCTGGAGAATTCCCTGATCGGCAAGCTGCAAGGCCAGGTTGAGCGCCGTTTGCCCGCCGAGCGTCGGAATCACCGCGTCCGGTTTTTCCTTTTCCAAAATCTTTTCAACGAATGGGACGGTGAGGGGCTCGATGTAGACTCGTGTCGCCAGCTCGGGATCCGTCATGATCGTCGCCGGATTCGAGTTGATCAGAATAACTTCCAAACCTTCGCGCATCAGGGCTTTACAAGCCTGGGTGCCTGAGTAATCGAACTCACAGGCCTGACCGATGACGATCGGACCGCTGCCGAGGATGACAACTTTCTTGAGATCTGCAATCCGCGGCATCAGAACCTCACCTTCTTCTCGTTCGAATAAATCATATCAAGGCGCAAATGCCTAAACTGCTCATACTTGTATCTCATCTTCATGAGGCGAAGCATGAGGTGCTCCTTCTCATCATGAGCTGGCCAGTCAGGTAGCTTGGCGATCTCATCGCGAATGAACTTGCTGGCATCAGCGGGATGAAAGCAAAAGCCTCGAGCAAAAAAGTGGTCTTCACCAACAGGCACAAGTCGAGCATCGAAAATCTCTTCTCTGGTGAAACCCAAATTGACGGGCGAATCGCGGACAATAATCTCTTTGTCTAAAAACAAATCACGGATATGGATGTCTCGACCACGTAGCTTGAGGAACTCAAAGAGCGAATGCTTGGTTTCCGACAAGGCCTCGAAGTCCAAGCGCTCTTGTGCGGTCATGGAGAATTGATCAATTTCCAGAGCAAATCGGGCCGGCGTCTTTCGCTCACGCAGCAGCGGCCGAGTGAACAGATACCAATCCAAGAACTGCACCATTCGCATCTCGAAATGATCGCTTTGTTCATCCATGATGCCCGCGTCGGTGAAGAATTCCTTCTTGGCCTCAGCGACTTCTGACATCGCCGAGCCCTCGGCCGGCGTCGAATATTGAGGGCCGGTGAAATGCAAAATGAGTCGCTCCATGCGCTGATCAAAATCTTCAAGCTTCAGACTGTGCACGTCGAACTCCTACTTCTTCAACCGATCAACAAAGTAATCAAACAGCTGTACGGCCTCATGTGGCCCGGGGTGACTCTCCGGATGATACTGGACACTGAAAGCCATCTTTTCCGCGCACTCAAAGCCTTCGACAGTTTGATCGTTGAGGTTCCAATGCGTCACTCGAACGTTGGCTGGCAGTGTTTTGGGATCAACGGCATACCCGTGATTCTGAGATGTGACGTAGATCCGTCCCAGCAATTCATCCTTCACCGGATGATTGCCGCCGCGGTGGCCGAACTTCAGCTTGTAGGTCGAAGCACCCAGAGCACGTGCTAGAATTTGATTACCCATACAGATACCGAAGATCGGTCTCCAGCCCAAAAGCTGTCGCACGGTTTCCGCGCTCTGCACAACAGCGGCTGGGTCGCCGGGGCCGTTGCTGAGCATGATACCATCTGGATTCCAAGCTCGAACTTCTTCGGGCGTCGCTCGAGAGGGGAACACGCGAATCTCCGCACAACGACGCTGAAGTTCGCGAAGGATGTTTTCCTTCGCACCATAGTCCATCACGGCAACCCGAGGTCCCGTCAGCTTGAGTCCGGGTCGCGTTTCGGCCTCGCGCCGTGAAACGGCCCAAACCCAATCGGCATCTCGAGTTTGCGCCTCGCGAATGAGGGGGGGAGCCAACTCTCTTGCCCGCTCCTCTGTTTCAGCTCGCACCAAAGCGCCCCACGGGGTGCCGAGATCTCGGAGTCGAAGAACGACACGACGGGTGTCGAGATCGCTGAAGCAAGGAATACCTGCGCTGGCCAACTGGTGAAGCCAGCTTTCATCTCGTTTCGAGTCTTGTATTTCGACGCAAACGAAGCCCTCAATCCACATTCGGCGCGACTCCCAAAACTCACGGCTCACGCCATAGTTTCCCTGCATGGGCGCCGTCATCACCATAATCTGACCGTAGTAGCTCGGATCTGTCGCAATCTCTTCATATCCCGAATGAGAGGTGTTAAAGACCACTTCACCAGCTCGCGGTTCCCCGCCTTCAAAAGTGCCTTCGTAGGCTTCGCCCGATTCTAAGACGAGATAACCGCGCGAAGGCGCAATCTGAGGATTCGAAACAGCCCCGGACTTCGCGATCACTGTTCGCAGCCCGCTCTTCATATTTTGGCTCATGACGTCCTCCTCGTTTCTCACTTCGCAATCGCAAGCGTCGCACTGAGGCGCGCTGGGTTCTTGGCGATCGACTCGCTTCACAATTGTTTGGCTCGTTGCTCGACTCCTGCGCCGTGGATCACGCGCGACCCGATCTCTGACCTTTTGAAATATCTAAACCCTGTGAATCCGAATTCTCGAGCGATTCTGGTTTCGATTTTGGCGTTAAGTCGGAAACCAACTCCAGTCGCAACAGCAACGACAGGAGTGCCGCACGAACCACAACCCCATTGGTGACCTGCTCCAAGACGCGACACCGACGGTCCTGCATCACCTCGGGAGCAAACTCAACTCCGTGATTGATCGGTCCCGGATGCAAGATGACCGCGTCTGAGCGCAATCGTTTCAGTCGATCGACGCTCAAACCCCAATTGAGATGGTATTCATGCGCAGCGAATTCTCGCTGCGCAGCCGAGTCATGGCGTTCGAGTTGAATTCGAAGACCCATCACGGCTTCCGCCCATTCGAGGCCTTCATCGAGATCATCGAATTGTTCGGTCACGCCAGTCGGAAGTTCGGAAGGCCGGTACATGGGCGGAGAACAGATTCCGACTTTGGCACCCAAACGCACGAGCAAATCAAAGTTCGATTGAGCCACGCGACTATGCGCCACATCACCGAAAATCAATATCCGTCGATCCTGGAGGCTGCCCCACTCGCGAAGGAGCGTGTAAGCATCGAGTAGACCTTGGGTGGGATGAGCCATCGTGCCACTTCCGGCGTTGATGACAGGCAAGCCCAACTTTGGCAAAAGTCCATCCAACTCCGGTGAGACTCCATAGCGGACCACCATGAGATCCGGCTTCATCGCGGCAAAATTCAAAACCGTATCGGCGTAAGTCTCACCCTTCGATAAGGAGCTGCCCGCCGACAACTCCATGGTGAGGACTTCGAGTCCAAGTCGATAGGCCGCCATTTGAAAACTCATCCGGGTTCGAGTGGACGGCTCAAAGAACAGGCAGCAAACCACCGGTCGTCGCGGGGTGGTCGACTCCCACGCCTGCAGTTTATGACTCGCCAAAAGCGGTTCGCGAATCAAGTCGCTGCGAGAAAAAATCAGCTGGAGATCTTGATGAGAGAGGTGCTTGGTATCGAGGAGCGAAACCCCAGAGAGCGGCATTAGGCGCCATGCTAAAGGCCGCACGGCGAGGGGGTCAAGTTACATACGATGGCCGAAAATTCTTCTTTGACGCCCATCGGGTTCACGACCCCGTTCCGCCCGTAACTCTTCGGCCAGGCTTTCGATTGGCCCTCGGGTTCGGTGGGCCTTAGGCTTTACGTTGGGCTTCCGGCTCAACTTCGAACCGGCTGTGAATCGATTGAGTTTAGGGCCTTTGAGTTCGGGAGGCCGGCTTAGTGCACCCAAGAAAAAAGACGACCCCACCTCGTCCCCGCTTGGGACGACTCCACACATTCGGGCATGCTCGCCCAACAAAAAGAAAACCAAATCAGACCCGCGCGGGCAATGAGGTTCTGCGTTGGCACGGGACCCCAAGCGCGAGAGTCTTCACTCAAGTCCCGTTGATCACCCAAGAGGAACACGTGCGCCGGCGGAATGATCTGTGGCTCCAAGTTCAAATGCTCAAGGGCATCCCCTGAGGCCGGGCTCGAAGTTCGTAAAAGGACGCGATATTGCCCCTCTCCCTCCTCAAAGACTCTCACTCCACGGTCTTCGCCCACCAGCCGTAGTCCAAGACCGACGTCGTTGAGCCAGATTTGGCCAGATCGCATTTCAATCTTGTCCCCCGCCAGAGCGATGACTCGCTTGATAACGGATCGCTGAGGATTGTCGGGGTCCTGCAAGATAACCACTTCGCCCCTTTGCGGGCTACGCCCCTCCCAGCTCCAGCCCAAGATAGGCAGGCGAACGCCGAAGCTCGGTTTCCAAGCCACAATGAAATCACCCGCCAGCAAGGTTGGGCGCATCCCATCTCCCGGGATGCGGTAGACTCCCAACACGAAGACTCTCAACAATACCGCCACGAAGACTGCGGCGAGTATGAGCTCGAGAAACTCTCTGGCATAAATCCATCTGGCTAGCCGAAATCTGGCTTCACTTCGGCTTGAGGAATGCCGCGTTTCTGGTGAAAGAGGTGAACCCTTCGAAGAAGCAGTCGGCCCACCCTCTCGGCTTTCCGTTCGGGACACATCTTGAGCCACCTTCTCTAGATTTTCACGACGGTCTTCACTCACGGATCCCGGTCCCTTCCTTTGTGAGACAAGCGAACCTCATTGTGATGGTGATTGCGGAGCCTGGCAACCTGGAGACCATCTCGACAGGTGGTCGACTCGAATGGCGTCTGAGGATCAGCGCAAGAATTGACCCATGCGGGACCAACGAAGCCGATTCGGACGACAAACACGCGGCAACTCTGGCCAAGACTCATCGCAACTGAGCCAAATCAAACTTGCGCGTCCCAAAATCTCGGTGGCGGGCAAACTGCCCCAAGCTCGTGAGTCCGCAGAGCGATGTCGGTTATCGCCCAAAAGCGCGACATGGCCGGGCGGAACTTCGAGACTCCATTCAATGGGATCCTCAACTTCACCATCATCAAAGGGACTGGTCTGCACCCAGTGCCAACTCTCCAGCTGATCCAACGAAGATTCATCTTCAGGCCGGCAGCCTTCACGCCAACGACGTTCTTCCTGAGGGCTAAGTTCGACGCCCAGCTCAACATTTTCAGCGGCCGTCGCGGGACGCCAAGGCAAAAGGCGACCATCAATCCGAACTCGCCCGCTCCTGAAGACTTCGATGCTCTCCCCAGGCAAGGCGATCACTCGTTTGATCATGAAGGTCTCTTCATTTTGGGGCGAATGAAATACCACGACATCACATCG
>CANHQR010000052.1 GCA_947462815.1 Pseudobdellovibrionaceae bacterium | reverse complement strand
TCCCTGCTTTTGTGTCGCCGTTTCATTCCGTGAACCGACGTAAAGTGGTTCCAACACGTATATTGTGGAGTTGTGGCTCAGTTTGGATCAAACAAAATTCGCGTTGGCTCAACGCCGCAGCGAAATCTCATTCTGATCGATTTGGACCTAGACCATTTCCAAATCAGACCTCCGTGCGACCAGATCAAGCCCCGTCAAGATCACATAAAAACTGAATGGCCTCTGGATTTATAGATCACCAAAAATTCGCCTATTTGACTGTTCGCTATGCCGAATTACACTTAAAGAAGCCTAAGGTGCGGCTTTTGCTGCCCTAAGGGAAAATGGATCAGTCACACCCATCTGCCGGTGGTTGCCGGAGAAGAGGAGTCTGAGACCTTAACGATCACCCCTGCGATGGGAAATACGGCGCTCCTGGAGGAGCGAAGGTGATTTCAAGATCGCAGCGGGGAGGAGCCTGAGTCGCGTCCCATCCATCGCGAGATGTGAGGTGAGCTTCTCGGGGAACCCGCGACCTTGGTCGGGTCTGCGACGACGCCAACAGTAAAGACTCGGAGGAGGTGCCTCATGGGCAAACCGGCCTTCAAACGACAATCAGAGTCAGGGGGACGCGTGTCTCAAGGTAGAGTCGGCGCTCGGTCCAATCTTTCTTCTAACTCTAAACGCTCGCGCAAAGTCCAAGCGAGCATCCACGAAGCCAATAGCGATTCGAATCAAGATCGGCAAAAACGCATTGTGATCGATGAAGCCAAGGGCTTGGTCTTTAACAATGAACGCGATCTCTTCAAGCATTTTTTACCGCAGATCGAAATGCTCGAGCGCGAGGTCACCGAAAATAGGCAAATCGGCGATATTGAAACCAAGGACTTCGCCCAATTTGAACCGCTGTTACAACAAGTTTTGAATGATCCCGATGAGGTTTGGGAGGATGCGGTCTCGCTTCACGGTGCAAAGGTGACGAGCTACGTCGGTCACTATGCGGTGGGGCGCGAAGAAAAGCCGATCTACTACGTGGCGCTTGCCTACTCTGTGGGCGGTACGGCGCGCTTTGTTTACTTGCATTTTCCCTCGACGGATTTGAAGCTCGTGGATCGATTCCGCAGGGGAGAGTTGGTGTACGATCGAATCGCGAAGGAAGTCGAGAAGGGGGCGTTGGAAGGCGATGCTCTCACTGAGGGCGACGCTCTGGCGGTCGGACTCTACAAAGCGATGTTGTCACTTCGGTCGGCTGAAGATCTCGTCGAAGATCAGTTTCAAGACTTCGTCGAGCTCCGCGAACCAACCATCGAGGATCCCGATGAAATTTGGCGGAATGTCGACCTCAGTGGCAACACGCTGGTCACCTTCGTCAAGCATCACGAAGACGCGGGCCGCGGCGGTCTTTGGTACATCGTCGTCACGCTCGAAGATCAGGCCAGCTCCAGTCATGCTCTGCTCTTTAGCTTTCCGACGCAGGATGAGAACCTCGTCGATCGCTATCGACACGGTGAGAATCTTCAGGCCGAAGAGGTCGTTCAAGAGGCTTCGCACTAACAAGGACTGGACTTTAAGAACCGGACTGAAAGTGAGCCGTTGCAAAAACACATAGGCCCCGCGCTTGAACAGCGCGGGGTTGTTTTTATGACTTGCAAGAGCGCATCTATAAGGGCTCTTCAGCAAAGGATCTTTAGGGAAGGTTTAAGGGAGATTCGCTGCTGGTGATTTTCATGATCGAGAGAACCGGTTGTTCGCGATCCGCTGGGAAAAAACCGAGGAACATCCTGTTCCTCGATCGCGTCTCCCTGGGCACACAAAGGGGGGTGTGCACCCAAGCTTTGAATTCAAGTTGTTTTAGAAGCAGGCGCTGCCAGCGCGGCTCTGCCACTCTTGCTCGCTTAAGTTTGAGCTTCGCTGCGAGTAGAAGGGGTGCAGCTGCGCCAGTACGAGCGGCTTCTCTGCGGCATATCGATTCGGATTAGCCAAGAATACGGGGAGCAGCACATCGGCCGAGCCCACGGTGTTGCTTCCATCGTAGAGTACGATCTTCAGCGCCTGCCAGTTGTAGTCTAGACCATGCAGCGTGATCGTTGTCTTTGAGAAAAAGTCGAGGGCTGTTGTGCCAGTCATACTGTTTCGCGAGCGAAGATCGGCAATTTGGCGAGCATTGATGGACGTCATGAAGTCCGAAATGGGGGACACCGAGCCGTTCCCACTCTCGAAGCGAAACTGGACGGGGTTGGGATCGAGTTCTGTGCTGCCTAAAGAGTTGGTTCGCCAGCGAAACATTTGAATGTAGGTGTTGGCATTGGAGTCAAAGCTCTCATTTAGTGTGCTGAAGCGCAGGCGTACGACGTCTTCTTGAAGTGCGCCGTTGTAGTAATAAGTTGTGACTTTGCCAGACATCCGCGTGCTCGTGGTGTCGAAGCCGACGCACTCCGCTTGTGCGGAAGTGTTTGAGGGCAGGGGCGTTCCCGAGATGACAGGGCCAGAGCCTGAGCTCAACGTCGTTGCTCGTGATTGAACTTTCGCTCCGCAGGCTGAGAGCAGGATGAGAACAGCCGCGAGTGCCATGAGGCGCACCGCTTTTTCGGACCACAAGGCTTCACCTTGTAAGGTCATCGAGGCGTCGATGTGGGCTTGGATCTGTTTCATAACTTCCCCTTTTTTGAAGGCCCGTCTGCTGGTGAGCTCCGCGTCCGGCTTCGCTCTCGAGCATCTTTGGCGCTCTTGAATCGTACGCAGAGATGTAGGAGCAAGGGTGAGGCCAATGCGAGATTTTGATTTCTGACGGGAAATCAGCCGTTTAAGCTTGCTTTGCTGTTTCAATTTGAGACGCTTGAAACACTCGAGGTTCCGGGGGGCTCGCGCGAAAGTGCCACTTTTGGGCGGGTCTCAGTTCATCTTTCGGGGATCCTGCTGATGCCTAATCGACGAGAGTGAGGTTGGGCCGGCCAAAACCCGGGGTGCCGAGTTTCCGGTGGATTCAAGGGAGAATCGCATGCAGCGAAGTTGTGGAATTCGCAGAGGATATCTGAAGAATGTCGAGCGATTCGACAGGTGTCGGCTGAGCATTCGACGTCGCGGCCTCGTCGAGGCCTTTCGAGACACCTCGAGCTTGGCGACCTTAATTGCGGCCACTTTGGTTTTTGCTGGTTGTGCGGGTGCGCCTCGCGGAGGCGAACGCCTTGAGGCGGGCCACGTCTTGAATCTTCGAGAGGTCAAGCTCAGCGAACCTGTCGAGTTGAACCTGAAGGCAGAGCTGAACTCCGTTGAGAAAGTTGACTACCTCCATCGCAGCGCCAGTCGCTCGTTTGAAAATCAAGAGCTGCGACATGAGCGCGATGAAACTATTGAGTTCACCGCTGAGGCTTTTACAGCTCGAGTGGAGCCTGAGCATTTCACGCAAGTTGTGACGGTGCCGCGTAAGGAAGGCAGTGTGGATCTTCACGACTTCGCCATGCCTGAGCCGGGTGAGAGTTTGGAGATCACGCTCACGCCGAAAGCTCAGATTCTGAAAGCCTCAGATTGGCCTCGAAATTCGATTTTCTATGTGCCGCCCGTTTCGCTTCCAGCAGGCCCAGTGAACGTGGGTGATACATGGGCGATGCGCGCGCAATGGGCGGCGTTGGCGGATCAGGTTCCGTATGAGCTCGATATGGTGTCGATCCTCAAGCGCTTCGTCGCTTGCGGTGAGGATACTTGTGCGGAAATTGAAGTGAGCGGCGAGGTTGCGATGAGCCGCGAACTGCAGATGAGCATGCAGCAGACCATCTTGTTCAAAAGCGAGTGGCGCGGGACCTTGTTGTTCGCGATCAAGGCTGGAACGGTTTTGTGGTCGCGCGTCGACAGCGAGGAGCTGTTTGCGTTTGAGCGGGTTCGCCGCGATGTTCGCTCTTGTCTTGAGGCTCGACTCGCCGAGCCGCTTCGCCTCATTCCCGGCGGAAAGTTCACAGGCCCAGCCTGTGAGAACTTCCGCACGGGTTTTTCCAAAGGTGCCACTGCTGATACAGGTGATGGTGCGGATGGCGGATCGCCTCGCCCATAGATGGCGCTTAACGCCCGAACAGGCCGCCGAGAATGCCTCCCAGATCGACGCCGCCCGCACTGATGCTCGGTGGCTGTCGGCCCACTTCGCCGAGTGCTTTCAAGCAGCTCACCCAGCTCAACCGATAGGTTTGAATCAGTCGACCATCGGCGGAGTCGACGGACATCATTCCGCCACGGTGGCCGCCGCCGCCGGAGAGGCGAATCGAAGATTTCAGTTCAATTTTCGTGTTCTCGCGTGGCGGTAGGCAGGTGAGAATTTGCGGTCCCTGAAGTGGACGAACGGTCGAGAGCATGTAGTCCTGAGAGACCGGACCCATCCACCGCTGAAATCCGAAGCTTTGGTTGAAACCGATTCGAGTGGGTCCTGAGCTGAAGTCGACTTTTTGCTCGGCTCGGACACCAGGATCCAGGTGGATGTGGCCACGGAAGTCGACCGAGTCGACGGCGAAAGACCATAGCCGAGGCTTTTTCAATCGCAAGGTCACATTGCAGTTGCGCCGCTCTTCGCCGACACCGCCACCGACACGAGCCGTAAAGGCATCGTAGAGAACGGTTAGAGTGGTCGCGTCGGGAGACAGAATGGCCGTGACGGTTCCTTGCGGACAGCCGTCGCCGCCGTAGTCGACGGACTGCACTTGAATATCGCGCGGGTCAAAGCGAGAACCCCGCGCCAGATCTTCGAACACGTTGGCCTGGGCTGTTGAGAAGACGGTGCTGCTGGCGATGATAGAAAGAGCGAGGAATCTTGAACTGCGGGCGGGAAGAGATTTTGTCGCAAACATGTTGAGCTCCTTGGTTTGAGGCGATCGGGTTTGAGGTGAAAGCTGGGACTCCTCGGCTGGCCTCGGCGGTTTAATGCAGCGACAGGTTGATCCGGCCGTGAGCCATCACTGAGCCATCAGTGAGACTCCAGCGAGAGGAGCCAAGAGTGTGCCAAGCGAAACGGTGGCGTTTCGACACTTCAATTGGCAGACTCTTGGTTATGTTGTCAGTATTCTGGGGAGAAAAGCCGCGAAAGACGCAAGCTTTAGCCGTGGTTTTCGGAATTCTCTTATTGGGCTCGCGCATTTTGCACCTTCAAAGCTGGCCGCTGACGGGCTTCGCTTTGTTTGATCGCCCTCGAACTGGGGACCAAATCCAGGCCTACGCCTTTCGTTGTACATCGCATACCGGGAGTGATTCCCGGCCTCAAGATGGGGGCGAGTGGGTCTATCCGCAATTTTTTATGGACCCCTATTTGGTCGACCGAGTCGTGACCTCCGAGATCCTACGAATCCAAAGCCACGGCACGAACTTGCCCCACAGTCCGAATCAGAATCCGACTTCGATGCCCCAGCTCTATCGATCTATCGGTGAAGAGTTGATGAGAATCTCAGGGCTACAGGGGAGCCCGAAGCGTTGCGAGCTGCTGCGAAGGTTGTGGAGGCGAGATCTGGACAATCGACGAACTCGTGTGAGAGATCTGCAACTTTGGGTCAGTGATGCGGGGGGGCCGCTATGACCGCCTCAGAGAGTCCGCGAGTGCGGCGACTGAGTCTGTGGCGATGGGACTCTGTCGTCATGTGGGTGCCTTGTTTTCTCTTTATACATGCTGCGACCTTGTGGCTTCGGCCGCTCGCTTCCTGGTTCTGGGAGATGCCAAGCTCTCCGGGAGGTGATGGGCAGTTTCTGCACGTGATGGAACTGATCACGAGTGGTGAATGGACGCGATGGTCAGGCCTAATTCCGGCGGCGAGTCTCTCCTTATGGACGGCTTGGTGTCTTCGTCCAAAAAACATGAAGTGGCCAGAGACTTCGCGTCTCAATTTGATCGCCATGAGTCTCACCTGTGGTTTGGGTTTGATCGCGCTTCGCGAACTCAATGGTGGATTACTGAATTTTCAGGCGAGGTACTTCCCGCATTTCGAAGTCATGAGTTGGTGGATCATGGCATGGGTGATCGGGGCGCTTTGGTGCGGAGCCCATTGGACCACGCCTGTTGTTTGGCGGGGAGCCTGCGCCATTCTCGGATGGGGATACTTCGCTGCGGCCTGGGCCAAGCTCTCGGGTATGGGGTGGGAAACTTGGCTCGAGGGTGGTGTGATTGAACATTTGGTCAGCCGTTGGTATTTGGTGTCCGACGCGAGCTTGGCGCGAGCGTTGCTTGAGTCGCCTGAGTCGCTTGAGACGCTTGATTGGCAGGCGACTTCATTCGCTCCGCAATCCTTACCGATCTTCAGCTTGCTGGCCGCAGCAACTCTTTGTTGGGAACTGCTGGCTCCCATTGGTTTTCTCCATTGGCGTTTGCAGAAAATTTATTGCGCGGTCGGCATCGCCTTCCATCTCGGGGTTTGGCAAGCCGGGGGTATCAATTTTGTTTGGCCATGGGCTATGCTTTATGTCGTCGTGTTTGCGGACCGCCAGCTTGCTTCAGCTGCTCACTTCAACTGCGCCCAAGTCACGCCGTCACCACCATGATCGGGAGTACCGGCCTTCCAGCTTTTGACGTAAGGCGAGCGCGATAAATGCGCGCGAAGATTTCGCTTGAGAGTTTCCGTCCCATGCCCGTGGATGATCTTCACCCGAGCCTCTGAGTTGAGAACTGCAGCGTCAAGCTGACTCTCGAGCTGAGCGACGGCTTCCTCGGTCGTTTTGCCGCGAACATCGACCACACGCTCTTGATCGAGAAGTGTGACTTGAACCCCCGAAGCTCGCCGTAAAATGCTTTGTGTCGGGTTCTGCATAGACTGAGGTGGTCGAAGCTGTTCCCAATTCAGCAAGAGGCGCATCGAGTTGACGAGGATGGGGATTTCGCCCTTTTTATTAGCCTTACCTTGAATCAAACCTTCGTGATTCATCGATGGCACGAAGATTTTTGAACCCGGTGGGTAAACCTTCTCGAACTCCTCGAGAGTCTCAAGACGCTTGCGGCCGCTCGCTTGACCAGCAGGGGCTTTCACGATCTCGGGGAGTTCGCGTTTCACGTCGTTGAGACGCTCGTGACGTCGAAAGACCTCCTCGGCGCGTGCGGCCTCGATCATCTCATCGATCTTTCGCTCGGCTTTCTTCACGCTACGTTCGAGCCACTGATCGCGATCGCGACGAAAGTTGACGAGGAGCTCTTGATATTTACGCTTACTCTCTTTGGTCTCTTGCAGTTCCGCCATGAGCTCGCGGCGAGCACGTGTGAGTTCTTCTTTGAGAGATTCCATTTCACTGAGGTGGAGTTGGCGTGCCTTGGCCTCAGGTGAGAGGAAGTCAAGAGCCCGTTGAAGCAAGGTCTCGTCGACACCGACGCGTCTTGCGGTTTGTAGCGCCAAGCTTTGGCCGGGAACTCCAAAGAAAAAGCGATAGGTCGGCTGTCCTGAGTTTTGATCGTACTCCAGAGACCCGTTGGCCACGCCGCTATCTTCGGTCCATCCCGATTTCAGGGGTCCTAAGTGCGATGTGATCACGGCGAAAACTTGATTGTGGGCAAAGCGCTCAATGAAACTTCGCGCCAATGCAGAGCCTTCCTCCGGGTCTGTCGAGCCACAGATCTCGTCAACCAGCAAAAGGCGATCAGAACCTTTGCACTGGGCCGCCTCATGAAGCTTGGTGATGTGGGCTGCAAAGGTGGACAGTGCGGCGTCCACGCTTTGTTCATCACCCACGGCGATCTGCAGTTCGCGAAAGAACGGTAGGCGCGAACCTTCCTCGGCACAAATCGGCAGTCCGCATCGGGCCATTTGTGCGGCCAGGCCGATGCTCTTGAGGAGCACGGTTTTGCCACCTGCATTGGGTCCCGAGAGCAAGAGAATGCGATGATTCGGCGAAAGCTCAACGCTATTGGAAATCACTTTGCTGCCGTTGAGCATGAGAATGGGGTGGCGAAGTTCACGTAAGGAGAGCCGATCCTCCACAAAATCAGGACGGTGAGCATGTAAGACTTCGGCGAGTTTTGCCTTTGCAAATAACACGTCCATCTCGAGCAAAGAAGCTTGAGACGAAAGGAATTCGCCCACTTTGCCGCGCAGGTACTGCGAGAGCAGAGTGAGCAAACGTTCGATCTCTGCTTCGATTTCAGCTTCGATTTGTCGAAGCTGATTATTGAGGGGAACGACGTCGTCGGGCTCCATGAAAACAGTCTGTTTACTTTGGCTCGAGCTATGAATCACACCGGGGAAATGGTGCTGCATCCCCGAGCGGACGGGGATCACCCATCGACCCTCACGTGTCGTGACGAACTTCTCTTGAAGCAGAGGCTCCATTTCGTGGGCTTTGACCAGGCGTTCGAGAGTCGCGTGCAAGGCCTTGGTTTGATTTTGTTGTTCGCGATAGAGATGGTGCAGAGCCTCACTCGCATCGTTGCGAATTTCTCCGCTGGGAGTCATGAGGTGATCAATCGCCGAAAGCGGCTCGCGCGCATCCATGAGCTGTCGCTTCATCGCTTGAGCCCAAGGGCCATCGAAAGTTTTGAGGACTTCGGAGAGACTCAAGACTTCCAGGCAAAAACGTCGAACATCGCGCAGTTCAAGCGTGGTCAGCACGGCTTCGCGTTTCAATCGAGAGTGCCAAGTCGAGAAAAGATCAAGACTCTCGGCGAAAGGTCGCTCTCCCAAGGCCAAAATACTACGGGCCTCGTCGATATCGCGAAAGCTGGCGCGTGCGGATTCCACATTCGCGCAGGGGGAAAGCGCACGAAGATCTGCTCGCGCTGGCTCGCTTGTCGCAAAAGTCTCAAGACGTTGGAGAATTTCAGGCCAGTCGAGAGACTGAGCTGAGGCGAGCTGGGCAAGGCCAGCGTGAGACGCGGCCTGACTGTGTGGGGTGCGTCCCGCTGAGACGCGCGGCGCACTTGGATTCGCGAGTGGAGTTTGGGGTGCGTGATCCGCGGTCTTTCCGGTGGGGTTGCTCATAGAGCCTTGTTCTTAACTCGATTCTTCGGCCAAATCCAAGCTGAGGCGCCAAGCGCCACCAGGCAAAGGAAGAGGAGCCAAGCGGAGTATCCGGCGATGTGGGTATAGAGGGTCAGTCGCGGTGAGTCTTGATAGGGAACTTCATAGAGCCCGTACCACTCTTGATCGATGGGTGACCACGGTAGGATTCGGCCATCCGCGAGAATCACCGTCGTAATCCCCGTGTTCGTGGAGCGAACGAGTGGTCGACGAACTTCAATCGCTCGAGCCAAAGTCATGTAAAGATGCTGGTAGGGCTCGAAGTGCTTTCCAAACCAAGAGTCATTGGTCACGTTCGAAATCACTTGGGCGCCCTTTTTGGCGAGTCCAGCGGTGAACCAAGGGTAGAGAGACTCCAAGCAGATCTGCGGGCCCCAACGAATTCCCGCTACATTCATGACTGTTGGTCCGGGCCCTGGGCCGAAAGAGCCTAAGCCGGGAAAAAGCCACTTCTGATAGGGAATGATGTCGGCAAAGGGAAAGCGTTCGCCGAAAGGAATGAGAATCGACTTACGGTAGGCGGTCTGCGTAATTTCGCCATCGCGATCGAGGACGAAGAAGCCATTGTAGGATGTTTTGCTCGCTCGATCGTAGGAATAAGCTCCTGTCGCCACAGGCACTCCGCGAGTCTTGACGAAGTGCCGGACAATTTGACCGACGGCTTCTGTTCGAAACTCGTTTTCTAAGAAGCCGGGTACGGCGGTCTCGGGCCAAATTAGAAGGTCGGCCTGGGGATGGCGATCCAGAGCTTCAGCCGACAGACGTGTGTACTTCTCGGCGAGTGGTCGCGCGAAGTCTGCGTTGTGCTCGGCGATCAGCTTGTCGTAATTGCCGACATTGCCTTGCACAGCCAGCACTTGAAGGCTCTTTGAATCGCTCTTCGGTGCGCTCATCGGTGCGCTCATCGGTGCGCTCTTCCAAGGCTCAGCTCGTCCCAGTCCCAAAAGCTGTACGGCGAAAAAGATGCCGAGAGCTGCGCCAACCCATTTGAGAGCGGGGCGCCAGCGTCCACAATGTTGCCGGGTTAACCAAGCCATCGCAAAGAGTGCGTTGGCGCCAAGGGTTACGAGATTGAGTCCCTCAAAGCCGATCACATCGGCAAACTGTGCGCCGGGCAAGTCGATCCACAACCAAGTGTATCCCAGATGCCAGGGAAAGATCGAGGGCCAGAGGCTCTCGATACCGGCAAAAAGAAGAAAGCCGAAACTCAAACGCGTAGTCTCGCTGAGTGTTCGACCACGCTTTTTGAAATAGGCGGCGATGGCCACAACGCCGACTCCAGCGAGCGCGTAGTACAAGTGAGCAATGCTGGCGAAGGCGAGTAACACCAAGACTCCGGCCCACCATGGAAAGTGCCCGAACTCGACAGCCGTGTAGGCAATCCAGTGAAAGCCGATGAGGTTGAGTATGAACTGCGCGAGCCAGCCGACGAAAAAAGCGGATCGAAGTTGCGCTCGAAACTTGGAAGAGTCGGAGTTGGCTTCGAGAGACTCGGCCGAACTCAAGCGGACCCATTGGATGGCGAGAGGAACCAAGCCGAACAAAATCGCCCATGGAGGGAAAGGAATATAACTTGTGCCGATGCACAATCCTGTTACGATGGAGGCGACAAGTCCTGGGTGTTGTCGCAAAAAGTTTTTGTCCAGCAGGCCGGTCTTTGTCGTGCCAAAGCTAGAACTGCCGTTTGCCGGACGGGTGACGGCAACATTGGACGACTCAGAATTTGGATGTCCAGATTGGGTGGCGGCGGAAATTGGCGCAACAGGTTTGGAATCGGAAGCACGGGGATCGGAATTGTTTGAGTCGGCTTTGTTTGAGTCAAAAATAGAGTTCACAGTGAGGGACTCCTGCACGTCTCGATCAAATCTCAGGATTTGATGTTGAGGCCAAATCTTGAGCCCTCAGTTTCCAGCCGATTCTTTGTCGAAGTCGAGTTGAAAATTGGGCCTTGAGACTTCGGTGTAAAAGAATCGCCGAAACTTTGGGCCGAGATGAAAAAATAGATTTTTGTTGGAGAGGTGAGTGCCATGTCGCGAGAAACGTCGCCAGAAATGTGGCCAAAAAAGTCGCCAGAAAAGTCGCCAGAAAAGAGACGGGCAAATCTGGATTCCCATCTTGCAGCGGAGCAAGGCTCAACAGTTGCCTCGACGCCCGCTGCATCGATGAGCGCTCCGGGTCTAGAGTCGATGTCGTCAACGGCGTTCGGCACTCAGAATCCACAGACGGTGGGTGTTGGGGATCAAGCCGGTCAGGAATTCGACCTGGAGTTGCGCACGCGTTGCCCCAGCTGCCACCGTAAGTTTGGTCTCGACTTGAATATGTTGGCCAAACTCTTTGATGCTCGAGCCGATCGGGCCGAGTTCAGTTGTTCAAAATGTCATAGCTCATTTTTTGTGTTGTTGGCGGATGTCGCCAATATGGCGGATCTGACTCCCTCCGACTCGCAGGCTTTGATGGTGCCTTCCTTTCTCGATGTCACGCAAAGCTTGATCCCGAGTTCAATCGAGCCCGAGAAGATCACGGAGCGCGAAACACCGGTTGGCGGAGGCTTACCTCAGCGTAAGGCCGCCGAACCTATGCCCTTGCGCGAAGCGTTTCGATTACCGAATCCCCGCCCCGAGCGCGATCACCGGGTGCCGGAAGTCGGAGCGGTCTTGCCGAAGAAAAAAGGCGAACCCAAAGGTGATCATGAAAAAGAATGCCCACGGTGCTCGGCACTCAACGCCTTGGTCAGCACCGAATGTGTTCGATGTGGGATTGTTTTTGATCGAGTGATCGACGTGCGCATTGAAGATGAACTCGCGCTGGGTGGTTCGCGCGAGATGGCAGCGCTTTGGGACCATGTGATGGAAGACTACGAAGATCTGGTTCGACATGAGCGCTTTGTTGCAGCGAGCTCTGAGACGAATGGGTTGGCTTATGCTTCAAAGAAGTACGGCCAGATTCTCATCGCTTCGCCGCAAGACCCCATCGCGCGCAACATGCGCAATCGCATCGTGGCGCTGGTGAGTGCACAAGCTGAGAAATCGGGATTCCCTCTCCAGTTTCAAATGGGCTTTCGAGTCCCTAAATTGAATTCCATGGCGATCTTCATGGGTTCATTGCTGACAGTTTGGGGATTGATGATGCCACAAATTCGAAATTTAGCCGAGATCGGCATTGCGATGCTCGCGCTGTCGATCGGTATCCGTATAGCCCTCATGCGAAGAGTTTGAGGGCCACCGTGCACCAGACCATTTTAGGGAATGGTCTGGTCGATCTCCTCAGGATCTTGCGGGCGAAGAATTTGTCGAGCGGGCCGACGAGGCTCGCCGAGTCGGTCCATCCCAATCACGCGGATAAAGTCTCTTCCAAATGTCGACATTTCCTCAGCTGGGTCCTTCAAGTTCGGATCGCCCGATAGGGCGGATGTGTCGACCATATTAGGACGCGCCTCTCGACTACTCGAGAACTGACCGGCTCTTGAGGTGTTCGCCGTCACCACACCTGAAATACTCACACCGCGATCTAAGTTGGTGAGAGCCTTATAGGAATTGAGCAACTTAGCGGTGCCTGTTTTGGACAAGAGCGTCGGATATTCATCGCCGGTGCGAAGGATATACTTCTTCACGTCGGCCGCTGCGAGTTCCTTGTGATGTGACATGATCAACACCGCGACACCGGTGACGAAGGCCGTGGCCTGCGAGGTACCTGTCATCAAGCCAAAGTTGTTGCCCGGTAAAGTCGAATAGATGTTTTCTCCGGGAGCCGCGAGATCGACGGTCCGAACCCCGTAGTTGGATGAGGCGAGTACTTTGATCTCGTCGCGATTCACAGCCGTGACCGAAATGATATTACTCAGTTCATAGTCCGCCGGATAATAGTGTTTGCTGGGGTCATCGGAGTTGGAGCGTTCGTTCCCGGCTGCAGCGATGAAGAGAATGCCCTTGCGTTCGGCTTCTTTGATCGCGGCAAACTCCTCGGCCGAATACTCCATGCCTCCGCCAGAATAGTTGATGATCTGCGCACCCATGCGGATCGCGTAGCGAATACTTTGAATGGTATTCTTCAAGTTATTCGCACCGGGAACTTTTGGGTCGTAGTATTTGATCGGCATGATCGTGACTTTGGGCGCGACGCCCGAAATTCCAAAGCCGTTGCCACCCTTTGCGCCCACAATCCCGGCGATATGCGTGCCGTGGCCGTGGTTATCGCTGAGGTCTGCATTATTGCTGACGAAGTTCCAGCCATGAACGTCGTCGGTGAAGCCGTTACCATCGTCATCGACACCGTTGGTCGCCTTGTCGCGGCCTTTGGTGTCCTTGCCGGTCTCGCCTTTGTTCACCCATAAGTTCTCGGCAAGATCCTTGTGTTTGAGATCGATCCCAGTGTCGATCACGGCGACGATGATGTCTTTGGAGCCTTGTGTGATTTCCCAGGCACGTCGAGTTTCAGTTTTCAGCAGCCCCCACTTTTCGCCAACGAAAGGGTCGTTCATCAAGACTGTGGTTTCCTTCGCGCCTTGTTTGGGAGGGCCGGCGGACTTAGCCGATTTCAAAATCACTTCGCGAGGGCGCATTTGGCTGGAAGCGCCGGCGGCCCCCATCGGCGCGACGGACGCTGGACCCTTTGTTGGGCCCTGGCCGAGGACACCGTACAGCGTGAAGCTGCCGAACATGCAAAGAATGAACGTGGCAATTCTTCTGACAAGATGGGGCGATCGATTTTGCATGAATCACGTATCGGCAAAAACCCGAGAGAATCTGACTTGATGCCAGCTTTCGGCTCGCCTTGAAAAGCGAATTAAGCGTTCGGGATAAGATTTGCCGTGCGACTTTGCGAAGTCTTGTCTCAATGTGAGACGTTGCGAAGATCGGCCACCCACTCCTCGGGAAAGTACAGATCATCGGCATGCAAGAGACGCCGATAGAGAGCTACATTTCGGATCACGAGTTTGGCGTAAGTTCGGGTCTCTTCGTAGGGGACTTCTTCGATGAAAGCCACAAAGTCTTGGCGAAATCGAGTCTTTGTCCAATTGTGAACGGCGCCTTCGCTGGCGTTGTAGGCCATCGTCGCGAGGGTGAGGTGTCCGAATCTTTCTCGAAGCTCGGCCAAATGAGCGATGCCGAGAGCGATGTTCACTTCGGGCTTTTCCAAATCTCCGGGCTCGAGCTTCGGCAGTTGGAGACGCCGTGCCGCAGCTTGGGCCATTGAGGGAATCAATTGCATGAGGCCTTGAGCATCGGCGGGACTTCGGGCAAGTGGGTTAAATGAAGATTCCTGGCGGGAGATCGCAAGGGGCCATTCGACGGGGAGTTCATGCCGAGTGGATTCACGTTGATAGAAGTCGAGCCAGGGCGAGGGGTAGAGCAGATGCGGAGATTTTCGCAAAAGCGCATCGCGCTCGACCGCGCTGAGCAGGTGGCTTCGACCGAACAAATCGATGAAGTCACCGGCGCGAGCTAGAAAAAGCGCAACTTCGAGTTCGTATCCAGGTGGAGCGACTTCGCGAAGAAATGATTTTGCCTCACGCGAATGACCAGCAGCATGGATCCAATAGAAACTCTCCGTAACTTCCCAAGGTAGAAGCCCTTCGCCCGCGCCATGGGCCATGAGTTGCTCGCGATGCCGAGATTGCGGGGCGAGCGAGGGCAAGGCTTGCCCGAGGTCGCGCGACGCAAGAAGTCCGTAGTAACCGAGTGAATCCTCTGCAGAGAGTTCTCTCAGCCAGCTCTCAATTCGTTCTGGTGTTTGCAGCTCGCCGACAGGAGTTGAGGAGGCCACGCGATCCCGTGCGGTGATCGCCATCCAATACAGATTGCGGCGTTTTAGAAAGGAGCTAGGTTCCAATTCATAGGCTCTCTGCAAGGACGCTTCGGCGCGTTGCCAGAGATCATCGCGCGCATCGGGCCTCCGCTCCGCCTCCCGGCGCAGAGCCCACCCATGTAGCCAGGCCACCTTGGCCGCGAAGATTCGGTTCTCCGAAGCTGTGAGCGGAAGGGTGTCGAGTTTCATTTCTTGGATGATCCGCTCGACCTCGCGAAGATCTCGTGACTCGTCGGCAATCGCCGCTCGCAGGAAGAGGGAATCCAGCAGGTTCGCGCGACCTCGCACGCGATCTTCAGCAGCAAGAAGTAGGCGTCGGGCGGCTTGCGGTTGCTGATCGGTCCAGTAAGCCCGGGCCGTATCGAGTTGGCGACTCAGCCAACGCTGACGAAGCGCGAGCTCGCGCTCACCATCTCCCTGGAGGCCCGGTTTGAGTTCGTGAATCTCCGACAAGCGCCCCATTTCTTTGCGAACACGAATCACTTCATCGGTGCGATTCTCGAGGCGAGCGACCCACCGTAGTCCCTCGAGAGCTCGAAAGCGATCAGCCAACGATGTTTGAGGCGCATCGAGCGCGCGACGGTAGGCGCTCCTCGCCGAATTAAATTGGCCGATGAGGCGATAGTCATCGCCTTGGCGAATCGCATCTTGAAGTGTGGGGCGACGTAGACGTGACGGAGAGATTTTCTCAATTGCGATCTCGACGGCTTCGAGTCGTTCCTTGTCGCTGATCTTTTTTGCGAGTTCACGTGCCTGATCTAGAGCATTCAATCGTTGCGCTCTTCCTGGCCAGAGCTTAGCCAGTTGCAGACTCCGATCGATGAAATCTGAGTCGACTTTCATTCGACGCGCGCGTTCGAGTCCGACTTCTTCGCTGAGGGTCTGAGCCCAGCTCGGTACAACGGTGGGTAGCTGCAAATCATCACAGAGCTGCGCAGCCTTCAGTTGGACCAGGATGCGGAACTCGGGAGGCGGTTCTGTGGCTTGGGCCAATGCCGACAGCGTGGGGCAGTCCACGGATCGAAACTGCGCGAGTCGCTCTTGAAAAATCGTCGACTGCTTGAGTTCCGTGATCTGCTTTTCTCGTCGGATCTCGAGAGCGACTTGCTTCTCACGGCCGCGCTGCTCGGGGGTCGTCGTGCAGCCGGAATGAAGCATCGCGAATGCGAGTACGAGAGGTAGATCGCAAGTGAGACGACGCCGAGAATTGAAGCGCAGGGACTTGAAGCGCAGGGAATTGAAGTGCACGGAGCCAAATTGCTTGAGGTTAAATCGCATGGGGTTCAATCGCATGGGGTTCAATCGCATGGACTTCAGAATCGGAGTCTCCGGCCTTCGGCGCAAGTCAGGGGCGCAGGAGACTGTATCGGGACGCGTTCCGAACGCTCCCTGGTTGGCGTCAGCAGCTGAGACGCAATGCGCAGCTCGGATTGGGGTCAGCAACAGCTGGGCCCTTTGATTGTGCTTTAAATCGGAGTTTCCACTGTCTATTCAGAATCTTAAGCCACTTTCGAGGAGCCCCAGCCGACGCGGGAGGTTTGGTGATCAGGGTGTGGGTTGTGACGCCCAAGCACAATGAAGTGGCCCAGCTTGAGAGAATTGCGCAAAACGCCATCGCATGCTGCAGTGAAGCCACATTGTGGTCCATATGCATGAGGAGGTCGTCGAATGCATTCGCGTATTTTGAAATTCAGCGTTTTGTCATGGGCGGTGATCGGGATTCTGTCCGGATGCGAATCCGAAGTGGAAATTACGGATGGCGAAATTCCCGCACAGTACCTGAAAGTCGCACAAAGCCACACGGGCACTTACGTCGGAAAGTTCAACGGAGTGCCCGGTGAGCTCACTCTGAGTCTCCAGGGGCGCCGCGCGGTTTTGAGCTATAAGAATCAGTTTGGCTCCGATTTAGTCGATCCTTCCTGCCAATCGATAATCGGGGACCTTCTCAAGGTGGGCGTTGAAGGTCAGGACGCCTCGAACTTTGAATTGAAGAGCGCCCGCTTTGCTTTTTCCGCGAACCGATGCTTTCCCTCTGTTGAGGGTAAGGAAGTGGTATTGAGCTTTTCGGAAAAGAGCGGACAGCGAAGAATTGATGTGAGCCTCGTTCGCCGTTCGCAGTTGGAGCAGAACTGCCGCTGGGACGGCGGTGATCCCTCGCGCGGTATTCCGCCGCGCGAGTACTGCGAGCGTCAGTTGCGCACCGACTATTACTCAGGCCGATTTGGGAAGTGAAAGTGAGGAGCTTCGGCTCCCTCTTTGACATCAACTTCCACCACGCCGCCTTTCTCGAGGCGGCCAAAGAGAAGTTCATCCACCAAAGGTTTCTTCACATACTCATCGAGGGTGCGAGCCATCGGGCGCGCGCCCAATAGAGGATCGAAGCCCTTTTTGAGCAGCCAACGCTCGGCGCGCTCGGTGAATGTGATTTTGACTTTCTTTTTGTCCAGTTGTGCGGCCAATTCGCGCGCAAACTTTCGCACGACGTTGAGCACGACGTCTTCGGGTAGAGATTTAAACTGCACAATAGCGTCGAGGCGATTGAGGAACTCGGGCGTGAAGGCTCGCTTGATCGCTTCGTTCTGCTTATCTTTGGCCGATCCTGAGGCCGTCGCACCGATGCCAATCGAGGATTTTTGCGCATCGGCAGCTCCTGCGTTGGTCGTCAGAATCAAAATCACATTGCGGAAGTCGGCCACTTTGCCATGGCTATCCGTCAGTGTGCCGTTGTCCATGACCTGCAAGAGAATGTTCATGAGATCCGGATGAGCCTTTTCGACTTCGTCCATCAAAACGACGGCGTAGGGGTTCTTGTTAACAGCCTCCGTCAGCAGGCCGCCTTCTTCGTAACCCACATATCCGGGAGGCGCTCCCACCAAACGGGAGACGGCATGCTTTTCCATGTATTCGCTCATGTCGTAGCGCAAGAAACTGTTGCCTAGAACTTTCGCAAGCTGCTTGGAAACTTCAGTTTTACCGACACCTGTTGGTCCGGCGAACAAAAAGGCGCCGATCGGTTTGTTTTCACGCGACAGACCTGTGCGTGACATTTTGATCGCCGTCGCCAAGCGGGTGATCGCTTCGTCTTGTCCGAAGACCGCAGTCTTGAGCTGGCCTTCGAGATTTTTTAGCGAAGCTTTGTCCGCCGAGGTCACGCTTTGCACGGGCACTTGCGCCATAGCGGCGACGACCTTCTCGATATCCGTCACTTTGATCTGGCGGTGAGTGTCGTCACCCGCTTGGATTCGAGCTCGCGCGCCGGCTTCATCGATCACATCGATGGCTTTGTCCGGAAGCTGTCGAGCCTGAATGTAGCGAGCCGAAAGCTCGACGGCGGCCTTTAGGGCCGGTAGGGAATAAGACACATTATGATGTTCTTCATAGCGGCTTTGTAGGCCCTTGAGAATCTCGATCGCCTCTTCCGCGCTCGGTTCTTTGACGTCGATTCGCTGAAAGCGCCGTGAAAGCGCGCGATCTTTTTCGAAGTGTTGGCGATATTCCTTATGCGTCGTGGAACCAATGCAACTCAAGCCGCCTGTTGCCAGCGCAGGTTTCAGAAGGTTCGAAGCATCCATGGAGCCACTCGACGTGGCTCCAGCGCCCACCAATGTATGGATCTCATCGATGAACAAAACTCCTTTAGGTTCTTTTTCAATGGCCTTAACGACCGCCTTCAATCGTTCTTCAAAGTCACCGCGGAACTTAGTGCCCGCCAGCAGTAGCCCCATATCGAGTGCGTAGATGACGGCGTCCTGCAAAACTTTAGGAACCTTTCCTTCAATGATTCGAAGAGCGAGTCCATCGGCAATCGCAGTCTTGCCGACTCCAGGCTCGCCGATGAGCAGGGGGTTATTCTTTGTTCGTCGCGCGAGAACTTGCACCACGCGTTCGATGACATCCTCGCGCCCCACAAGGGGGTCGATTTTGCCACTTCGGGCTCGCTCATTGAGATTCACGCAGAAGGCCTGTAGAGGATTTTGGCCCGACTTGCCCGCTTTCGATGCGTCTTTTGGTAAACCATCGATGTCTTGATCTTCCTCGGAGGAAGATGAGCGCTTGCTGGGTCCACTCGCCGATCCGCTGGAGCTTGTCGACTTAGAGGCAGGGGGGAGGGCCGGGCCCTCTCCGGCATCCGGCGAAACTTTCGTAACGCCATGAGCGACGTAGTTGATCACATCAAATTGTGTGACGCCTTGCTTTTCAAGAAAGTGAACGGCGTGAGATTCGCTTTCATAGAACATGGCGATCAGCACGTTCGACGGTCTGACTTGCTCTTTGCCGGCGCTTTGCACCTGAATGACTGCGCGTTGAAGGAGCCGATGGCAAGCCAAAGTAAACTCAGGTTTCCAGTTCGCAGGAAGAGCCGGAGGCATACTGCCCTCGGCGCCTGCCGCCATGTCGCCCGAGCGAAGAAGTCGTACGGAGGGCATGTGTCTCTCAAGAAAGATCTCCAAGTCGGCGCGCAAGGTCTTTAAATCGGCGCCCACCGCACGGAGAATCTCCATCACCTCTTCATCTTCAGTGAAGGCGAGGAGTAGATGCTCCAGGCTCACGAACTCATGTCGAGCATCGCGCGCATAGCGAACTGCACCGTTTAGAAGTCTCTCAAGATTGGCGCTCAACATGTTTCCTCCTCACATCCTTGTCGTGTCTGGCGAAACTCAGCGTCCTGTGAGTCTCTTTCGTGCTCGGCCTTAATGAATTTCTCTAACTCATGATCCGTCATTAATCCGCTTTCTCCATGATACACTTAAGGGGAAACCGGTGCTGTTGAGCGTACGTGTTCACGAGGTGAACTTTGGTTTCAGCGATCTCGTGCGTAAAAGTCCCACATTGACCCGCGCCCTTTGTGTGCACTTCGAGCATGATGCGAGTGGCCTCTTCGGTCGGCTTTAGAAAAAACTTTTGCAACACGTGAATGACAAAATCCATCGGGGTAAAGTCGTCATTCATCAACAAGACCCGATACATTTTTGGTGTCGCGACTTCGATCTTATCTTCAGTTTCAGAGATCGTCGCGGTGTCACCTTCGTTGCCAGAGGTCGAAGCTTGGACTTCCAGATTGCGAGATGTCGTCATGGTCAGGTCAAAAAACGCAGCGGCGACTCGGCTGATGACCTCGGTCTCAGGCTTTTGCAGCTTTGAATTCACAGAGTTTTGAGTCGACATACGTTGCACAACTCCCTCTCGTTATTTTAGGTCCTCGGTGCGTTCAAGGCCAAGTCGAGGTGTTCATTCTAGACACTTTTTTGGCCCGAATCTCTCTTCCCATCCCAGTCGCTGCTCGAAGCCTCGGCTTCAATTCTCTGCGGCGTCCCACGATGAGTGGAATTGGAGGCCTAAGTTCATCGCATGGGGAGCATGAGAATTTCTAATCCCTTTCGACTCGGACCATAGGGCTGGGGTAAAGTCCGTACCGTCACCGACCGACTGAGACAACTTGAGCCTGCAATTTTGGCCACCAGTCCGATGAGTGCCGTCGCAATTTGAGCCGAGAATGTCACGAGTCTGTGAACACATTAGGTTCAGGATCTGCGGCGAGATGGATTCGGCGCGATGTTGTGACGCTTTTGCGCGCTGGAAGTGTCACTCACGCTGATCAGAGATTCGACAAATTCATTTTTACCTAAAGCCGGGGCTGACTTAATCCCTGTTGAACTTCTGAGCAGGCGTCTGATTTCACCTGAACTCGACCTCGATCGCCTCAGTTCGATTCAATCGCATGAATCAACCTGAGACGGTGAGATCGCGAAGCGTCTCATATGAAGACGAAAGTTTGGCCCGAGTCTTGATCATCTCTCATCGCGAACCTCACGTTTCGAAACGGATGGAGGTTCGTCGAAAACCGAGGCGAAATTCGAGTGTGTCCACAAGACCTCAACAAAGGTCGAGCTGGTCGGGCTCAACATAAGCTGAGGATGACGATGAGCGGAGAAGTCGGTTCAAATAAACGGGCGACGATAGACTGTCGCATCAAAGGGGTAATGAACCATGGGTTCAAAGATAAAAAGATTCGGTACGTTAAAGATTGGTCGAAGAGCCTTCTCGCTCATCGAGTTGATGATCGTTGTGGCGATCATCGGCATCTTGGCGACGGTTGCGATCCCGAACTTCCAACGCTTCCAGGGTAAAGCTCGTCAGTCTTCGGCGAAGTCGCTGCTATCGGGATACTACACAGCACAGAAGGCGACTTATTCAGAATATAATATCTACCCCGGCAACTTCTCGGGTGCGGGATACAAGCCTGACGGTGAAATTCCATACCGAGTGACGGCCTCAAACAACTCGGCGGCTTCGACGGTGTCGGGTTACGCCGCCAGCTGCACCACGTCGGCTTCGACGGCAACTTGTCCTGCAGGCTACATGACGTGGACCGAAGGTCCTTCGTCGGCCGCTCCTGGTGGTACCTGCACGACAGGTGTCACGGGCACCGTCGGTGGTGTGGGTACTTTCACGGCTTGCGCTGGTGCGAACATCGGTGCTTCGGTCACCGACACGTGGCGGATCAACGACGCTAAGACTTTGTCCAACACGACAGAAGGTCTTCCGTAACGACATAAGGTCGTTCGACCTGAGGGCGAGGCTCCTGACAACGTGGACCTCGCCTCGACGGTACAAACTGAATCAGACTCTGGCTTAAAAACAGCGCCGCTCGCGGCACAGCACGACAACGAGATCGCCGGGTGCAAAGAAGGGCTCAGTGATCGTATTTAGGGGGTTGAGATGAAGATGCTTCAGTTGGTCCGAAATCAGTTACGTAGCCGTCGCGCCTTTTCGTTGATTGAGTTGATGATCGTCGTGGCGATCATCGGTATCTTGGCGACGGTTGCGATCCCGAACTTCCAACGCTTCCAAGGTAAAGCTCGGCAGTCTTCGGCGAAGTCGCTGCTTTCGGGATACTACACAGCACAGAAGGCGACTTATTCGGAGTACAACATTTTCCCCGGCAACTTCTCGGGTGCGGGATACAAGCCTGACGGTGAAATTCCATACCGAGTGACGGCCTCCAACAACTCGGCAGCTTCGACGGTGTCGGGCTATGC
>CANHQR010000051.1 GCA_947462815.1 Pseudobdellovibrionaceae bacterium | reverse complement strand
TAGAATGCCGATTGGCTGCATGAGCCTCGACATCATGTATCCCACACCTAAGATGTTGAACTTGCTCAACTCAATCCGCGAATCGCAGAATTTCACACACTGAAGTGAGGGAGCTCTAGAGGAGCCCATCAAGAGCCAGATTGGCGAGTCGGTCGGCCTCGACGTTGAATTCGCGACGCACGTGCTCGAATCTCACCTCGGTGAACTGGCGCTGGAGCTGTTTTACTTTTTCGAACAGCGGCCGGATCGCCTCGCTCTTCACTTTGTACATGCCTTGCATTTGCCTCACCATCAGTTCGCTGTCGGAGCGAACTGTGAGTCTTCGAACTCCGCGGCGGGCGGCCACTTCGAGTGCGCGAATCACGGCGGTGTACTCGGCATAGTTGTTGGTCTGCGTACCAATCTTTTCACCGACGCGATCCAGTTCCGCGCCCTGTAAATCAAGAAAGTGTAGCCCAATCGATGAGGGGCCGGGATTTCCACGGCACGCGCCATCCGTATGAACGATGACACTTTCAGGCCAGCGTGGATCCGCGGGCGCGGGCGGCACGAGCGCGGGCGGCCTCACGGGTAAAACTGGGGGCGCGATGGGCAAGGCCGCTGGCGAACCGGCATCAAAGAGCGACAACTGTGTGTCCGCGACTGCGTCCGCAGGCTCGCCTCGGCGAGGGGATGATGCTGACTTCTTCGTTGCGAAAACACGTTTCGCCGATTTCTTTTTCGTAAGCGCCTTTGCCAAACGAGACTTCGCATTGTTGGTCGATTCTGGGGATTTGGCTTTCTTCTTCGACGAAGATCTCGGCTTGGCACGTTTGGCCTTCGACGTCGCCGACTTGGCGGAGCTGCTTTTTTTATGTGTCGACTTGCTGGCGCCGATTGTTTTTTTAGTCGTCATACTTTCCGCCCTCGATCTGTGGATTCCGCCGCGTCGTTTCGTCCCGCGTCTCGCCCCGAATTTTGGTTGCGAGGGCGATTGCGAACAAGGCCCCACTGGCCCAGCCACATTCCGGCGGCGTATGAAATGTGCGTAATCAGGCCCAAGAGCAAAGCGCGAAGGCCGACCGGTGTCCAGACTCTCGGAAGGCTTGCGGCCAAGAGCGTCGCGTGAATCAACATCGCATAGCAAAGCGGCCAGGGCGACGACTGCTTGAAGCTGAGCGCGATCAGTGCAACGCCCAGCCAAGCCGCAATCAACGGGATAAGTTTTCGTGAAAAGATCTCGCGCGGGTGAACTCGCCACACTTCGATTTGCCCCCAACCATAGCGGAACATTCGCGCGCTCCACGATCGCCATTGTGGAGTCTGTCGATGCACGACAACCGGTCCTGGTAGAAGGAGAAACTGAGCTCCGGTCTTTGCCGCTCGTACGCCGAGCTCCAAATCCTCAGCCACACGCGAGAACTTCGCGTTGAAGCCACCTACCGACAATAATCGATCGCGCCGGAAGATCGCGGCCGATGTGGAAAGATGTCGCACCTTTGTGGCCCAGCGAGGACGCCAAGCTTGAGATGACCCGAGGTGTCCGAGCCAAGAGCCGAGCAGCAGAGCCAGACTCGCATGAAATCCGGTTTCATCAGTCGGAGGCCGATTGGCCGAGGCCACGCCCCAAATCTCTGGGTTCGCACGAAGAGCCTGCTGAAGAGATCGCAACCAATTCGGAGGTAGCTCCACATCCGCATCCACAAAGGCCAGCAAAGCCGTGCTTGAGCTCCGCAATGCGAAGTCACGCGCGGCACCCATATTGTTCACGGGCCGGCGCTCGACGCGCCAACCGGGCCGACTTGGAATACTCAAGGGAGAGTCATTGTCGATCACGACACGCTCAACGGGTGTGAACGCAGATAACTCCACTGGCCTGGCCTCCAACGACGGAGGAACCCGAAGATCGAGATCAACCGACGCTGGAGTTTCTCCTTCTTGGAGTTCGACCGACAGTTGCGTGCGCTCGAGGGTCAGCAAATCCGCCTGCGTACGGGCATGAACCACGATGGCCACTTCGATCAGGGCTGCGTCTGATGCGTCATGACTTTGCTCGCTCAAGGCCAACCCCTCCGTCGAAACCCGATCCGCACAAATCCGTCACATCCTACTCGGTTTTTCGTTGGTGCACAGTCTATTGCCTCTACGCGCTGAAGACATTAGCTTTGAGCGCATGCCAGAATGGTCGATTTGGGGAATGGGGAGTGTGACTCCCCGGTTCTATCTGATTCCACTTGAACGCGATGTGAGCGAGGAAGGACCTCTGGCGCCGCTGTTGGGCCATAGCAATCGTGTGGACCGAAGCACCGAGGATGTCTTGCGCTCCTTAGATCGCGCTCACAGTGGTGAATTCCATGCCGTGATCTTTCCGAGTGCCTGGCTGCGCAGCTCCTCACGAATCGATCGCTCCCTCATTCGCCGAGCTTGTCAGGAGCGAAGGCTGAAAATCATCTACCAGCTGACGGCGGATTTTCTCGAGGCCTCGCGGCAGAACCCCGATGTGATCCTGGAGTTGCTGCGCGGTTTAGACGCCGGAGATGCACTCAACCTGGTCTTCTCCGGCCATTCGAGTATCAACGATACGATGCTCGCGCGCCTCACGCGGCATCCTGATCAAGTTTTCTTCACCATGTCACCGCGAGTGGGCGATCCCGTGCTCGAAGCCTTGCATCGCCTGCAGCCATTTGTGCGGCAGCGTCTGTTTTTTCATTTTCCCTACCACCTCGAGGCCGGCGATGGATGCTTGTCAGTCGAACAAGTTCATCAATTAATTCACCGAATCCACACGCGCGTGCCGGGCGTGAAGGTTCGACCGCCCTTGGGTTGCGAGATCTTCGATCCTCGGGTGGATCCGGAACTTGAGCTTGAGCCCATTCACAAAGCTCTTTTCGAAACGAAGTATCAACCTGAGCCATCATCTCATGTCGATTCGCTTGAAATCACGGTCGTGATTCCGAGCTACAACAATGAGATCTACCTCTCGAACACTGTACGTCACTTGCTGCGGCAAGATCTGCCGCGATCGCAGTTTGAAATCATTGTCGTGGATGACGGCTCGACGGATCAAAGCCAGACTCGACTTCGCCAACTTGTCTCAGGCGAGGAAGGTCGGCTGAATTTCAAATACATTCATTCGCCACGCCTCAAGCCGCGCAAAATGGGCGACGCGAACTATCGCGCGGGAATCTCTCGTAACCTCGGAGTCAAACATGCTCGAGGTCGCTTACTGCTATTTTTAGACTCCGACATTCTGACACCAAAGCATTTCCTGCGAGATCTGCTCGTTCAACACGAACGCTACGATGTCGTTCAATGCAAGCGACTCAACCTCATCGAGCCGCTCAGCCACGAACGCCTCGACTATGAAGAAGTGCGAGCTACGACCGACACCTTCATGACTGAAGATGGATACTGGGAACGCTTTCACAACCTCAAAGACTGGATGTCAGTACCCTTCTTTTGGAAATACACCTGCACCTACGGTCTCTCAATGCCTCTCGAGTTGTTTAAGCGTGTCGGTTGGATCAAGCGCAACTTCGTGTTCTACGGCTTCGAAGACGTGGAGCTCGGCTACCGACTCGCTCGGGCAGGATGTCGTTTTCACCTCAACGACGTGATCACTTATCACCTCTTCCACCGCAATGATCGCAGCGAGTTCCGTAACAACGACTACCTTCGACAATCACTCTTAGCGAAGACCGCACAGATCTTTTATCTCAATTTACTCGAGCCCGAAGTGTTTCATCATTTTCGCGGTTTAATGAAAGAGCAGATTCCGCTGTCGAGTTACGCTCGACTCGTGTTCACACAAAGCGGTCTGCGACGCGGAGTCTCTTCATTTCGGAGGTGGCTTCGGCCCGCCGCCGAAAGTGCAAGATCCCAAATCAGCAAGTGGAATTGGGTTTCCGCCCTCACTCGACTCATAAAGAAGAGCGGCGGTCCATGGTTGCGGAGATTGCGAGCGAGAACCCACCTCTATCTCGGGCCTATGTTTTGGGGATTGGCTTGGCCGGCGCTTCGTTACCCGCACCAGTTCTATCATTTTGCAAAATTGCATGCTTGGCGCCTCAAGCTTCCCTTCCTCGCTCTTTGGAATTGGCGCTGGTATCTCTGGAGAACTTGGGGACGCACCAAAATGCGGGCCTGGAGGCTCGGCTGGATTCTGTCTTGGCCGATGCGGAAAATGTACTACTTTGCCCGTTTTCAAATCGCGAAACGGACAGGCCTCGGCGGAGCCGCAGGCTATAACACTGCGACGTCCAGTACGAAGTCCTCGACAAATTCGAACGGCAAGGAGATCGCCTGATGTCGGCCGTCTCGCGTGCAGCTCGAGTCCTCATGCCCACTCACTGCGAGGTTCCAAGGAGTGTCACTTGCCCGGAGGTGCTGTCTTCTTGGCGAAGTCGCACCTTGAGCGAGGCCGAGATTGTCGCACAGGCAGAACGCGAATTCCGACTTCGCCGAGATGGGCTCGAAGTCGTTTTCACTCCTGGGCATGTATTGAGAGCCGATGCGACTGCGATTTGGCGCGCGATCCAATCCCTACAGCCGGAGATCAAGATCCGGCAAATTTTGCATTGGACCCAAGCTCTCAGTCTCAAACGCCAAGCCGACGAGTGGCGGCGCGATGTCCCTGGAATCAAATTCGAAATTGCAGTGGATGCGAAGCTCAGTCGTGTGTCGCTCGAGCTTTTGGCTCAAACATGGAATGCAGACTGGCTGATCGTTCCGCGCCCGGACTGGGATGCTGATCTGGCCTTGCAGGCCTTTGTTGAGATCGAACGAGGCCGACGGTCTCGACCTTCGACGGAGCCCCTTGAGCTCATGTTGTTGTGCCCACGGCCAACACATCACGAGGGTCCCTTTCTCGATAACGATGAGCTGCAGTTGTTTCTTGACGAAGCTCGCGACGCGTTTCCCGATGTATGCTTCGTGCCCGCGCCGCCAAGCTACTTTCTGTCTTCGGAACTGGGGACGCTGGCTCGCGATGAGAGTCGTGAGATCTGGCCTCCGTCGGATCATTCATCTCGTCAGACGGTCGACCTCAGCATCATCTGCCCGGTCAAAAGCCTCAACTTTCCCGAGACTCTCAAACGCCTTCGCATTCTTCGTGAAAATGCACCTTTCTCGACCGAGCTCATCATCGTTCGCGATGACGGAGGTACCTTCACTCCTCAAGGAGATGAAATCTGGCTGGCGATGCCTGCTCGGCCGCTTGCGGAAGATTGGCGCGCCGGCAGCGTGCGAAATCTTGGAGCGCGAGTCGCCTGCGGACAGCATCTCTTGTTTGTCGATGCCGATGTGCGCTTGCCTCTTGAGGCTTTCAAACAGATCGAGGCAGCTTGGCGATCTCACCCACGCTTGAACTCCGCCCACAAAGCCGGAGCTTGGTGGTCGGCCTCTTCATCCTGCTGGATTCTCCCGCGCGAAGAGTTCTGGGCCGCTGGCGGTTTTTCCGAGGCCTTCAGTACTTATGGCTGCGAGGACGGCGAATTGGCCTTTCGTCTCCAAGCACTTGGATTTTCGACGGATCCACTTCCCTTCACGATCACACATTTGCGACCTGAGTCTCCTGAAGACCTTGGCCTCGCCAAAATGTTGAAGCTACAAACTGCGGCACAACTTCTTCATCGCCTGACCCTTTCAGCCGAGACCCATTTTGTTTTCTACTCCGTGATGGGTTCCGCAGCAGGATCATCGGCTGCTATTTGGGCTGCAAATCTGGCAACAATTCGGCCGACAATTCGGGTAAGCCTCAAACGGCTCTGGGATTTCCCGATCGTCGGGTGGTTTCTCAAGGCTTCGACTGAGGTGATGACTCTCGTCGAGTCGCGCGAAAAGGCAAAATTCATCCAAGGTTGGCTCCATCACGGGCTATGGGTTTTCAAAGGCCCTTTACTCTTGGTTATGGGTGAAACCTGGCGTGTGCGGATCTTTGGCGATGTCGCGCGCCTGCATGCGTGGAAACTGCCACATGCTTTGGCCTGGCCACTCCATCAAACCCGTCGCCTCTATGGCCAAATCGCCGGACCTCAATCGCGGGCCATCATAGCCATCACCAGTGCCGTGCAATCGAAGTCGTGGCTCATCCCACACTCTGTGAAGTGGCCATTTTATGTTTTAGGGCGAGGCCTCGGTCAGATCGCAGGACCTCTACATGCCGCTTGGATTCGCGCTTGGTCCTCTCGTTTTGGACTTCGACCTTTCTTTGGGTTGCTCTGGGCGCAGAGGCACTGGCCGCGCGTTTGGACTGAGCGAATCTTAGGACAAACGCGAAAGTGGACGACGCGAACCTACTGGCTTTTTAAAGCCTTTATGCAGGATCTCGTACAAATACTCGATCAAATGCATTGGCGAATCCGCATTCTCTGTCTTCGAACTTGGGGGCATACCAAAGCCTTCACTTGGCGCTCTATTCTGCACCCAACTTGGGAGATGGCAGGGCGAATCTACGCTTGGCTTGGGGAAAAGACGGGGCGAATCTACGCTTGGCTTGGGGAAAAGACGGGACGAATCTACGCTTGGATGTGTGAAAAATTGCTGGGTCCAATTTGGGCCAACCGCTGGCTTCTACGAGAGCCGACAGCTTGGTTCGAGCTGAATTGTCCGAGCTTTCATCGTATAGTCTGGAAGCGCCTCTTGAAGCTTCGCTATTTCCTGACTTATCAGTGGCAAGCGCGCGTGCGCGGCAAGCTCAGCACGAAATCCAACACCGGAGCTGAACCATGAAGACTGATTCAAAGAATACTCATCGAAGGAAGACTCAATCAAATTTGAATCTCAGTGTGGTGATCCCCACTTTGGGCGATGCCGCCCGACTTCAAGATCTCCACGAACTCGCCGCGCAACTTCGACAAGCCAAGAGCTCACTCTGGTGCGACGAAAAGCGATCCATGGAAATCATTATCGTCGCCAATCTGCCACATGAAGAGCTGCGACGCCGTTACGGAAATGACCCCGACTTCATCTATCTGGAGGTCGGCAAGCTCGGCGCCAACCGTGCACGCAACAAGGGCCTTCACAAAGCCCAATACGAAATTGTTTGGTTCCTCGACGACGATGCTCGCCTCCTGCAAAACGATACAGTTCATCGCCTGCTCCAAGCCCACGAACGCTTCCCCGAGGCCATCGGTATCGGAGGCCGCTATCAAATCAACGAATCGCAAGTGACCCGTTGGGACAAGATCTACGATGAAATTGCCCGCCATTGGATTGAGAGAAATCGTCTGCAGTCGCCGTATACGCGACAGTTGCTGGGCGGAAACCTTTCGTTGAAACGCACTCAACTTCGCGATGAGTTCGACGAAGTTCTTCACTTCGGCGGCAGTGAAGCTGGGCTTTGTGCGCGCCTACACTTGAGCCAGCAAAAGCTGGTATGGATGGAGGATCTCAAGGTCGGTCACCGACCTCGCGTTGGACTGCTGAGCTTCTTGCGTAAAGCCTATCTGCAGGGAGCCGGCTCCCGTTGGCTCCAAAAGAATTTACCCGAAGCACGTACCCAGCATTGGCGATCTGTCCTTCACGCTCCACCTCATCCCCTCTACGCCCTGTTTTTTCGATTCGGGCAATGGCACGACGCTTATTCACGAGCTCCGAATGCACCTCCGCGACTGCCCTGGATGAGTTTCGCGATTTGGATACTGAGAGACACATTGGCTGAATTTTGGAGGTGGCCGAGACGTCGACATCGCGAGGTGTATGTCGCTCTCAAAACTTTAGCTCACGCCCGTCGACCTGCGGGCCGATAATGATTTAGAAGTTCGAGTCACCACTCGGCCCATCAGCGTGCCGGCCAATGCTGCCGTCCATAAAACCGCGGCACCGAGCTGATCGAGGAACTCATCGGCGGTTCGAGGGCGCATCGGCCACAAAAGCCGCGCTCTTTCGCTGATCCCGGGTAAACTCGAGGGCATTCGTGATTTTCCGAAGCCCTGCCTCCAAAAGGCTCGAAAGTGCTGAGCCCAACTTCGTGCTCGTCCCGTGTGCCAGACATCGAGTTGCTCGTGGCGAGTCGATTCAAATCCCGCTCGCCAAACTCGGAACAGCCATTCGGTCTCCGTTCCGCCGTAGTCCCAGGCCTCAGAAAATCGGCCCACTTCGCGCCAGACTTGACGAGAGAAACTCAGGCTTCCGCCCAAGAGCGCTTCACGCTGCGGATGACTGGCACTTCTTCGCCACATTTTCGCCAAGCAATTGGCCGATCGCATGGCACGGCTCGATTGGGGTGGGGACCAATATTCGCCACCCCATATATGATGAACCGACTTTTGCGCCTTCCAGAAGCCGAGTTCTATAGGATGTACCGGTACAACATCGTCGTCGAGCAACCAAATCCATTCGAATTGGGCCTTTTCAATGCCGATGTTTCGAGCGGCATTAGCTCCCGAAGATACGGCTTTGAAGAATCGAACTTGCGGCCAGGCCTGCTCGAACTCACGTCGATGGTGCTCCGGCGTCCGAGCATCCCAGGCGACAAGAACTTCCAGTTCAGCCTCAATACCAGTGCGCAGCTGGGCCAGCACCCTCAGCAAGACTTGCAAAGTTGAATCGCCTTGCGATGGAACTACGATGCTCAATGACATGAAATCTGATGTTCTCCTCGCCTATCTCGACGCGCAAGTTTATCGTGAAAGTATGAGGTCCGGACAGCAAGTGGATTCAACGCAAAACTGGGTTTGGCTCCTTGGACTTTTGCTCGGCGCCGTACTTGTCGCCTACGGGATCACTTTACCCATCGACGACTCCGAGATTTGGTCCGTGACCTCCAGCCAAAAGGTCTTTGAAACAACAGCTCAGCCCGCGCATATGAAACCGTTGACGAGCCTCATCCTCGGGAGTTGGCTGAAACTTGCTTCCAGCAATTGGGCAGCCCTCGAAGGGGCGCGAGTTCTCTTCTCAATTTTTTCCGCCCTCACTCTTATGCTCGCCATCGGCATAGCCGCGCAGCGATCGAGACGCTCGCTGTTTCTGATTGTTCTGATCACATCCCTCACACCCCTCTTCCTCAATCACGCGCCCCGGATTCGGGCCGACATCCTGGCCGCGATGATCGGTATGTGCGGTCTATGGGCGATTTCCCTCGCCAACCTTCGCCTCAATATTCTGGGCTTCATCTTCAGTTCTACATTGATGATTGCGGCCAGCCCGAAGAGCTTGGATCTTGTTCTTTATCTCGCTCTGATTCTCGGCCTAAAACTCAAACTCTTTCGGGAGTGGCGGTACTGGCTTCTGCCATTTCTCTCCATCGCCTTGCTGGCTCTGCTCTTACCCAAAGGCACTCTGGCTTCGGCGTTTGTCTATGCCTACGACGCGTATAAAGGCGGCGGTCTTTTCGACACACTTTTCGTACAGATGTTCTTTCGTGAATCCAGCATCATTCTTTTGCTGGTGCTTTTCTGCTTAGCGGGTCTACCACAACTCCTGGATCGGGACTTCAAAGAGACCTCTGAGCAATTTCGCTGGCGTCTCGGCGCCATCTTTTTGGTGATCTTTGTTCTGCTTCAGCCACAAAAATATCCCTATTATCTCGCCTCGCGATGGCTTTTTATCGTCTTGGGTACTCTGCCCATGATGGAAGTTCTGGCTCAACTGGTGATCGAACACTGGCCGCTACATCGAGGCAACCGTCGAGGTCAATTTGTCGCCGCACTCGCCCTCTGCATCTCGATTCTGGCTGTTCTCCAGCTCAGAAGCGCCATGCAAAAATCTTGGCTCTACACACAAGGCCAACAACGTTTGATTTACGCTCAGCTTGAAGAATACCTCGAGGAGAGCCAGTGGCCGATCTATTGGGATGTCATCGGACTCTTCCCACTTCGCAATAAACTTTTTAACTACCCGTCTCCAGGTGATCGGGCCAATGTGCGGATGCTCGACTGGGTCGAGGAGAGAGCACCTTTGGTGGTGATTGACTCCAGCCGCACAGCGAACCTTCAGCCGCAATTCGGCCAATGGCTGTCGCGACAGTATGTCTCGGTGAACTCGCAGATTTGGATTCGCGCCGTGCACCTCCAGAAGTGTCAGACGTATAAGTTTGCGGACGTCGCGAAGCTTGCGCTGGAACAAAAAGTTTGGCCGCCCTATGGAATGCTGATTCGCACTCAGCAAACCTGGAATCGAGCTCCGATTCAGGTCGTCTCGCCCGGTGGCAAACCCTCGACGCCGAAGCCCGATCCAAATTCAAAAATTGTAAGACGCCCCGAACCCGACGGTCATGATCAGGATCTCAAAGAAATCGACCAAGCGTTTCCCAGCAACTTTGATGGAGAGTTTAAGACGAACTGCCAAACGGATTCTGCCCTCATCCAAGCCGACGTTTGGCCGCGAAACCGTCTGCGAATCCCGGAGTTGGGTTCCAGCTTTATGCTCTCGAGTTGGGTCCTTTGACCCAAACGTTCTTTGGCCCGATCAAGGATCGGCCGAATTAGCTCGTGCGCACGCAGGACACCACCGTATAGATGACTTCGGAGTAGGTGCCGCCCGTGCCTGCCGACGGTACACCCAGTGCCGCGCTTGCATTGGTCAATCCGAAGCCATCCGTATCATTCGTGGGTGCTTGCGAACAAAAATGCTCCACCAGAAATGTGGTGGCGGCATTGATTGAAATGTTGATGTCCACGACCGCGATCGACGAACCACCGGAAACAGGTGCGATCACAGACGCCGACTCTTGAATGATCGTCGATCCTGTATCACGGAAGCGGATCTTGTTCACGCCAGCCTTGAAGGCCGGGGCCGTCGCCCGACACTCATACGTTCCGGCTTCAAGCGTAAACTGGTTGGATGCCACCGCAACGTTGTTGGCCGTATCGCCCACCTCTTCGTTGATGGTGCGTTGGTTCCAAGCATTCACCGTGCAAGCACCGCCAAAGCTTGTCGAAGTGGCGCCCGTGATGCGGTGGCGAACCAAGAATGGATCGTTACGTCGGGTGTTGCTCGCGCCTCGATCGACGACCACATTATACTTTCCGCTCGCACTACCAATCGCGCCAGTGGCAATCGCTGACTTCATCTCTTGATCGAGCGGCGAGAACTTCATCACCGCTTCCACTCGAACGTTGGGATTCTTGCAAGTCGCTCCCGACATACAAGTCAGTCGCACCGTGATATCATAGCTGAAGGGACACGCGTTGTTTCCGCCGGCGCTCCACGAGTTACAGGCCGCGCCACCTGTCGTGAATCCGTTGGCAGCCGACGAGTTATCAAGCAGCGTCGTGCTGTCCGATTGCTTTAAGTCGATCCCTGTAATCGCCGCGCCACTTGTACACTGAGTCGCATTGGTGTTGTCGAGACAAGCGAGCGACGAATTGGCCGTTACCGTATGACCCCAAGCTTTGCCATCTTTGATGGCCGCTTCAATGAGATTTTTGAGCTGGTTCGCGGTGGCACCCAGATTCGAACGATTCTGGACAGTGAACACATCTTTGAACAGCGTCGCCAGTCCAAGGGCAATCACCGCAATGATAGAAGCGGTGATCATGATCTCGACAAGTCCCATACCGCGGCGGCTGAAGCCCACGCGGACTCGACGAGTCAACGATTTGTTTCGCGCGCGCTTAAGCATAGGTGTCCCTTTATGCCGCTCGAAATTCGAGAGTGACTTCCATATTGTAGATGAATTCATCCACGTTTCGCAGAGGAGATTTCATCCCTCGTCTCAAGACGAGGCGCTCTCTACCTTGGGCCTGAATTTGAGACGAATCCAGGTTCCGACGATTCTCAAAAAGAAACGCGGACCGTCCACCATGACCTGGAGTTTCGATTGGCCGATTCGCCGTGCATAAGGGATGGGGACCTCGACCAGGCGATAGCCTTGACTCAAAAAATGCAGCGTCATGGCCAGGGAGTAGTCCAAGGTGTCGGGCATCTCGTCGCGCATGAAGACCGGCAGAACCTTTCGATCGAACACCCGCATGCCCGTACAACTATCAAACACCTTGGAACCGAAGAGCAAATTGATGGTGGCGACAAAAATCTTGTTACCGATTTCGCGTGTCAGCGGCATGTGCTCGACTCGCGAGAGCCGATCTCCACAAACCATGTGCACATCCTGCGCGCCAAAGCATTTCATCATCTCCGGGAGCAAACTGGGATCATAGGTCGCATCCACGTCGTAAAACGCAATCCACGGCGATTTCGCGAGAGCGAAACCCGTCTTCAAGGCCCCTCCGTATCCCTGTCGAATATCATGGCGCATGCTGCGCAGCTCGGTGCCCATGCCTTGCTTCCGCCAATGGTCGAGCTCGAGGCGCAGCTTCTCTTCACTGGAGTCCGTTGATGCATCGTCGATGACAATAACTTCAGCGATCTCAATCGGCGTGCCCATGGCTCGCCAAATCTGCACGCAGTTAATTATGCGGCGCAATACTGGCCGAATCGCTTCGCTCTCGTTAAAGCAAGGCAACACAAGACTGATCACTCGACGTTCTGACAATGCCTCGTTCATTGTGCCTACACTCTTGCCTTGATAAGCCGCTCATTGCCAACGAGCTGGCCCATCGATTTAGTTCTAAGCGTCTCTAAAAACCCTTGAATACAGCCCTCAAAGACGCGCACGAAGAAGCAAATCATGATCCACGAAATGATCTTGTCGGCGCGACCTTCTGCAAACAACCTTATGCAAAGAACCTTCTTCCAAGAACCTTTCGCAAAAGGTTCTTTGCAAAGAACCTTCCCATTGCGAGGAAAATCGCCCAACATTGTCTCATGAATAAGACAATCGTCACGATATTCTTCGTGGTCTTGCTGGTCGCTTTCGCTGGCGGCGGCTTTTTCATCTTCAAATCATCGGATATTCAAATCAACCGGTCGGATCTCTTTCCTCCGACAGGGGGAGCAAACTCAGAAAATTTCGATGCTCCGCTTTCAAGCGTCTTTACGGGCCTGAATACGGAAATCGAAAAAGAGGGCGTGGAGCTCGCCGCGGCGATAGAGCAGTTAGCAAAAGGCGAACGCCCCAATCTGAATATCAACGCCGAACTTTGGAATCAAAAGACCATCGGCCTGCAAAACATCCGCGTCTCTTCAACCAGCGCTTGCCGCTTTCGCCCGCCAACTCTGGGTGCAGGCGTTTTGGCGGATCAGCTGGCCGCCCTCAAAGCCGGTACCCAGAATGTTGTGATCATCCCGAATTTACTCTCGGGAGTTTGCTTGGTTCGCGGCGGCGATCTGGAACTCGTGAGCGCCTCCTCACCTAAGGGGGATATTACCGTCGCGGATCACGGTCTATTTCGTATCGAAGGCATACTCGAGCTCGACCAGTACTCGAATGTCACCCCAGAGCTCGCCGAACTATTCGGGGTCACACGTCGAGGATTGGAGATGTGGCTCTCCTTGCTCACGCGCATTCGCCCTGGTTTCACGACTCGAATCATCGTTCAAGTCAGCAAGGTGGACCCACCTCCGGCTGACGCCCGCCCTCCTGTGATCGCTCATGCGCAAAGACTCGTGTATTCGATGGCCGGCGACCTCTTGGCACTCAATCAATTTTTGACCTTCGCTCGCGAAAGCCGGCGAGATGCCATCGTCATCGACGTGCGCGACGCGGCCACGTTCACACGCGATCGCGCCTTCTTATCCGGTCAGCTCGGCTCAGCGACTCTGCTCAATATCCCCGTCGTCGTCGATGCTCAAGCTCCTGCGAAGCTCGATGTGAATACAGCCCTCACGGGAGCCGCCGCCGCAGATTGGGGACAGATTCAAACGAACTTTGCCATGCTCGCCTTTATTGGCGACAACGAAGCCGATGTTCGCGCACTCATGGCCATGAAGAGTACCTTTCCTCAGCCTCTGGTGCGACCTTTCGTGATTCAAGGTGGCGTCGAGGCCCTGCGTCGCTGACTCGAAACGCACTCACTGAACCGAGACCGTCAACGTTGGTTCTGCACAAGTTCCGCAAGGCGCGCGACAATCGCGTCTTGAAAGGCTCGCACTCGGGAGCGATGGCGCGGAGTTGTCGACGTCAAGATCACAAAGGGAACGTATTCCGTGTGTCCGCTCCGCACACGAGGTACATAACCGACAAGCTGATAAGATCCCGAAAGAGTCCCCGTTTTCGCGCGGACGCGGCCCTCGGCCATCGTGCCTCGCATGCGTCCCTCCAGAGTTCCCTCTTCACCGGCAACCGGCAAACTGTCCCAGAGAACCGGGAAAGTCGGCTCACGGGTCAGCTGTCGGAGCAAAGCCAAGAAAGCTCGCGGTGTCGCGCGATTGAAGGTCGACAGCCCCGATCCATCGATGAAGCGAAGTTCGTCGGCCCAGGCCTCGTTCCCCTCACGTTTCATCCACTCGCGCACATGCTCGCGCGTCAGCTGCTCAGCCTGAGCTCGCAGACTCTCACTTGTCGCTACCGACTTCGAGGCCGTCCTCAGAAACACGATTTCAGCGAGGAAGTTGTCGCTGGGCTTGTTGATCGCCTCGACGATCTCCGCCAGATCCGCCGACTCGACCGCAAAGCGCTGCACTGAGCGGCTCTGCGAAATACTCAATGCCTCAGCCCGCTGCTGCGAATTGGGGCGCGCGACCACTTGTTCACTGCGCACTTGAATTCGTTCAGCTCGCAAAGCGCCGATGAACTGCTCGGCGTACCAAGCCGAGGCATCACCAATCGGTAATCGCAGCGACAATTGGCTGGGCGCCTTCGAGTTGTAAGTCCCGCGCACACGGTACCTCTCAAGAACTCGCAGAGGATTCAAATGCGCTTCGAGACCAAGAGAATTGCGATTCCCTGCGACAGTGCCGACTTCGACGGGAAAATCGATGGCTCCCGATTCCCATTGCAAGCCACGCTGGGAATGGATTCGTCCAATCGCACAGTTGGTGCGGAAGTTAAACGCACCCGGCATCGAGCCATAGCACTCCTTGAGGTCTTCATCCTCAACGCCTTCCGCATAAGTCGGATCGCGCATCCGCTCATCACTCGCCACCAAGGTCAAAGACCCACGAATCTCTTTCACTCCGGCTTCAGCCATCGCCTTGGCCATCTTCTCGAAGCGGCGCTGGTCAGCCACCAATCGACCGCGACGCCCCGGTGAGGGATCGCCATCTGCAATCACCACCACTCGATCAGCGACACCTTCGTTCGCAATCCAAAGCAGCTCGGTCTTAAAGCGAAACTGCGGTCCAAGCTCCTTGAGAGCAATCGCCGTCGAAATCACCTTCGTGGTCGATGCGGGGACATAGGCCGAGGTCACATTCTCCTGGCGAGCCCCTTGCGGAGACGCCGTCATCCCGACTGAGATTTCACGCGATCGCATCACCACTGAAACAATGTCTTGGGTCGGCGCGGGTCGAGGCCGCGGCGTCGAGGTCGTCGGCACCGCATTTCTTCGCTCCGGAGCCTCCGCCACTTCGCTGAGAACCCGCCGATTGCTCGCCGGCAACTCAGCCTCATGGGCATCGTCTTCATCCTCGCCAGGATCTTGTGCAGCTGTTGAAGCGATCTCCTGAAGATCCAGCTGAATTTCGCCGTTACCAAAATAAACTTGGGTTTGCCCCATGAGGGCCTTCCACTCTTGGTCGGCTGAGCTCGGAGAACAGGCCGAAGTCAGACCCGTCATAAGAAGACCCAAAATGACCTGTGCTCCAAAACCCCGCCGCATCATCTCTGATGGCTTATAGGGCGCAACCGACTTGAAAAGAAGTTGCAGATCCTGTCGTCGCACCGGCGGCCTCCTCACAAGATTCATTCTTGGAAACCAAACCGCGTTCGAGATTTGTGCCAAACTCAAGGCTATCAACGAATCTCTCAACTTGAACTGAGGCTAAAGGGCGCCCTTGGAGCCCCCCCTCTCAGGATCAACCCCCGACGAGATTTCAATTCGACGCCCAGATTGGGCCTCGAAGCATTTTCAGCATTGTCGAAAGTTTGCTCACCACCCACTGGGTGGCGGCGCGTTCGCTTCGAGTCCTGCTGCCCGCTCAAAATATAAAAGCCGACCGAAAGGTCGGCGTTGAATTTATTGGTAGGGGCTGCAGGCTCGGTCAAGCGCTCGCGATCACTTCACGTGATCGCTCCGCCTGACCACCCTCACGCGCCTTTCGCTCGCATCAGGCTCGCTCACCACCCACTGGGTGGCGGCGCGTTCGCTTCGAGTCCTGCTGCCCGCTCAAAATATAAAAGCCGACCGAAAGGTCGGCGTTGAATTTATTGGTAGGGGCTGCAGGACTCGAACCTGCGATCCACCGGTTATGAGCCGGATGCTTTAACCAACTAAGCTAAGCCCCCGTCGCACTGAGCAAGTCGCACTCGAAGATCATTGCGTTTTCGCATTGAACTCACAAAGCTAAAACACATGCCGCGACTCTCTCGATACACTATGGTTGTCGCCCTGCTTTGGGCAATCGCCTCACCGCACACCGCGACAGCCCAGCTTGACCGTCGCACCCTCAAATTCGACTTTCCCGGCCTCAAGATCGGTACGGCCGAAGATCTCGGCGGCCCCACAGGCGTGACCAGCCTGATCTTCGAAAAGTCAGCCATGGCCGTCGTGGACTTGCGCGGCGGCGCAGTTTCCACTCGGGATACCAATTCGCTCGAAGCCACACAGGGCCTGCCCCTCATCGACGCCCTCGTCTTTGCCGGGTCTTCCCGCTTAGGCTTAAGTGCCGCAGACGGCGTGAACCGCTACTTATTTGAGCTGCGCACTCAAGCGGCAGGACATCAGCGTGCCCGGGAGCTGCCCATTCCCGCCGTGGCTGCCTCGGTCATTTACGACTTCTCGCTTCGGGATAACTCCGTGCTCGTCAGTCCCGACCTCGGTCGTAAAAGTGCCCTGCAAGCACGAGGCAACCTAATTGACATCGGCCGAGTGGGCGCAGGCGTTGGCGCGGCCGTCGGTAAACTCTTCGGTCGCAATCAGGCGGAACATTCTGGTCAAGGTGCCTTTTTCCTTCGCTACCAAAATCACCGCGTTCTCGCGATCGTGATTCTCAACGCCGCAGGTAACGTCTTAGGACGCCAGGGCCAAGTACTCGCCGGCAGTCACAAAAAGAAAGAGAACCAAAGACGAAGCATCCCCAAAGCCATCTTGCAGGGCGAGTCCGTCGTCAAATTCCCGGCTTCCAATGAGCTGAACTCGACACTGACCGCCGTGATCACCGATGCACCTTTGAGTCGCATGGAGCTCAAACAACTAGCGATGACGGCACACGCCGCCCTTGGCAAAGTCATCGAACCTTTCCAAACCTCGCGCGATGGCGATGCCTTTTATGCCATCACGACGAAGCCCGTCGGCATCGCAGACCCTAACCTCGCACTCAATCTCGGTATCGTCGCCGGGGAAGCCGTGCAAGAAGCTGTCTGGAGTATCTTTAAACACGAGTCTCGACCTTAAATCTTGAAAATCCGTCGCAACACAAATGATCGGAGTTCACATGCAACGATTCTCAACACTCAACTCACTGATGCTCGCCCTCAGTCTGATGGTCGCGGCTCCGGCTTCAGCCTTGAGTACGACGGCCAAAGTGCAATGCCAACTCCAAGGTCCCGCCTACGATGCCATCTTTGAATTTGAAGACGATGCGAGCCGCTGGACGCTGGGCGAAGAGGACGACTGGAACTGCCAGTATGTGTCCAAAGCGACGCTCGCCTTCGCGGGCCTCGTTTACGCCCTCGATCTTGAAGTCGATGTCGACCGTGCCGATCGCCAGCAACCTTGTCCTGGCAGCTTCACTTGGGCCGCGGCAGAGTTCCCCGAAATCACCGGCATCGCTATCAACATCAACACGGGTTACACGGCTGACTTTAGCCTCGACTCACATGAACTCGGCTTCCGCAACGGCCGACTTTTCGACTCGAACACCAGCTGCCAATTCAGCTTCTAATCTCTTCGCTTCGTCCAGCCAAAAACAAAAACCCCGAGTGCGACACACTCGGGGTTTTCTTTCTGTTTAATCCGCTCAAGGATGCGATCAGCCGTCCATAAAGGTCTTGAGCTTGGACGAGCGCGACGGATGACGGAGCTTGCGAAGCGCCTTCGCTTCGATCTGTCGGATCCGTTCTCGCGTCACGTTGAAGTCCTGACCCACCTCTTCGAGAGTGTGATCAGACTCTTCGCCAATTCCGAAACGCATACGCAAAACCTTCTCTTCACGTGGCGTGAGTGTCGACAGCACTCGGCGCGTCTGTTCGGCTAGGTTCAGGTTCACGATGGCTTCGGCCGGATTGATCACCTTGGTGTCCGGGAGGAAGTCGCCAAGATGCGAATCTTCTTCCTCACCCACTGGCGTTTCCAGCGAGATCGGTTCCTTCGCGATCTTTTGAACCTTGCGGACCTTATCCACAGGCATGTCCATCTTTTCGGCAATCTCCTCGGGCGTTGGTTCGCGACCCAATTCCTGAACCAAGTAGCGCGACGTGCGCACCAGCTTGTTGATGGTCTCGATCATGTGCACGGGAATTCGAATCGTGCGAGCTTGGTCGGCGATCGCTCGCGTGATGGCCTGACGAATCCACCAAGTGGCATACGTCGAAAACTTATATCCTCGGCGATACTCGAACTTATCAACCGCCTTCATCAGACCGATGTTGCCCTCTTGAATCAAATCCAAGAATTGCAACCCACGGTTGGTGTACTTCTTGGCGATAGAAACCACCAAGCGCAAGTTCGCCTCCACCAACTCGGCCTTGGCCGCATCGGCCTCGCGCTCGCCCTTCCAGATCGCGGTGTAGGTGTCGCGTATCCAGTTGAAATGCATTTGTGTCTCGTCATGCAAACGCTTCAGTCGAGCCTCAGCATCCACGGCCTGCGTGTAGAGCTGGCGGAAGCGCTGGAAGCTCAAGCCTGTGTCGCGAGTCATCTTCGTGAGTTCTTTATCGTTGGACTCGACGAGCTTGTACCGCTGACCCAAAGTTTCCAGATCTGGCGCAAAAGTCTTTTGAAGACCTTCGCGCACACGCTTTCGCAACACCGTCATTCGATTCACCAAGTTCTTAAACTTGATCACGATGCGATTGATGGTCTTACGGTTAAAGTTAATCGACTCGAAGTGCACCATAAGGTCGGTGTTCAACGCCAAGAGAGCTTTTTCCGTCTCGCTCTTTTGTGCCGACTTCAAAGACTCATCGCGAAGTCCAGAGAACATCGGCGACGCCTTCTCTTGGTAGATCTTCACATGGCCGATGAGTTCATGAACCTTCTCGATGTACTCTTGTTCGTCGTACTGAGTCTCTTCGTCTTCCAAGCCGCGGAAGATCGACTTCACCTTGATGCGGCCCTGATCCAAACGTTCACCCAGCTGGATGATCTCATGCGTGCCGATCGGCGAAAGTAAAATCGCCTTAACGATCTCTCGCTCACCCTTCTCAATTCGACGAGCGATCTCGACTTCGCCTTCGCGAGTGAGCAGCGACACACTGCCCATCTTGCGCAAATACAGTCGGACCGGATCGTTACCGCGAACATCTTCATCGCCGACATCATCATCATCGTCTTCGTCTTCTTCTTCTTCAGCTCCTGAGTCGAGGAAGCCGCCGGCCTCTTCTTCGCCGTCCTTTTTGCCCGTGCTCGGTTCGGTGATGATAATTCCCGCGCTCTCAAGCGCTGCCATCAGCTGATCCAACAGAGCGGGCTCAACGATTTCTTGCGGAAGCGTGTCGTTGATTTCTTCAACGGTGAGGAAGCTCTTCTCGCGCCCGAGTTTACTGAGACGCTCGATCTCTTCTTTCACCATGGCATTCAATTCGGCCGACGTGAGAACGCGGGGCTCTCCGCGAGTCGCACCGGCAGCCCGCTTCTCTGAACCCGACTCGTGACTAGAACCTGCCATGTCCACTTTCCTCCTCGTACCCTGCCACTCTTCAATATCCGCGAACTCAGTTTGGTCGTGAGCGTTTGTTCGACCAGCTTCACATCCAGCTTTAGCTGGGATCTGGCGCATGTAGCTCCTGCTCGAGCCGCCTGAGTTCCATCTGCAACCGAATGAATTCGTCCATCAATGTTTTGCTTTGTTCGGGATCAGGACTTTGCTTCAGTGATAAGCTCAACTTTTGAAGTCCCAATTGCGCTCTTCGTTTTTGGATCGCGGTGAAGAGCTTGTTCATTCTCTGTCGGTCCTTTTCCTGTTGCACATGATCGACCTCGACGGTCACTGCTCCTTGAGCAGGCTGACGAGTCTCAGTTGCATCGCGCGGCTCAGACGACTCCGACGCCCAACCTCTCTCCGCGACAGCCGCCAATGCGGATGCCAACTGATCAGGTTGCTTGAGGTAGGCCCAGAGCGAAGCTGACAACGTAGCAAAGCCAGCGGGCTCATGTCCATATCGGCGCAAAGCAATTCCAACAAGTTTACGAGCGCCGGCATGGTCGAGGAACACAGCGATCGGGTGCTCTTCCTTCGGGCGGCCCGATTTAGCCCACTCACGAGAAGCCTCATGCAAGTCCTGCATCAGGTATCGACTTTGCAGGAGAAGGCCCACGATCAACTTCTCCTCCTCCGAAAGCCCTTCGAGGTCGACCCGCTCGTCCACAGAGGGGCGAGCCTCAGACAACTCGGAGTCGGTCACCGCTTCCGAAGCCGAGGCCTGGGCTCTTTCATCGCTTCGGTTTAAACTTCGCCTCGAATTTGTGAGCGGATTGGCTTGCATGTGGGGACGCAATTTTGATGCCGAGTCATCGGCCGATGTCGCGTTGAACGGAGCACGGGCCGAACTTGGCCCGCTCGAGTCGGCCGTAGCGGCCAGAGCCGGAGCCAGAGATGAAGCCACAAACGGAGCCACAGACGGAGCCAGAGGCGGAGACTGACGGCGCAATCGGCTCTCTAAGGCGCCTCGCAGCGTGTTGCGCACCCACGCACTTTCCACATCGAGGTAGCGGGCCATTTCGTCGGCGAACAGGCCGATGATGGGCATTTCCATGAGCTTGGGCCCTACGGGCAGCAAGGCCTGCGCTGCGGACTCGATCACCCGCAGCTTGTCTTGAGCGGTCGCCCGATACGAAGCCATCCAATGGCGAGCCAACAAAATAGAGAATAAATCCTGCCCACCCGCCAGTACGCGGCTAAGCTCCTCAGGCCCCTTGGCGGCCAAGAAGTCATCGGGGTCCATGCCCTCAGGCAAAATCAAACCCTTGGGGCGAAGTCCCGAGGCTAGAAGCGCTGGTAAACTCCGTTCTGCGCCACGAATCCCCGCTTCATCACCGTCGAGCAGCATCGTCACGTTGGCCGTCAGCCGACTCAACACGCGACCATGTTCCATCGTGAAGGCTGTGCCGAGGATGGCGGCGACATGGCGCACGCCACCGCGATACAGAGCCACGGCGTCCATGTAGCCCTCGACGATGATCGCCTCGTCCTCGGAGCGAATGTGCCGAGCGGTCACATTCAAGCCGTAAAGGGTTTTTCCCTTGGAAAACACCGGAGTCTCAGGCGAGTTCAAATACTTCGGTTCACTGGCGTCCAAAACACGTCCACCAAAGCCGAGCACATCGCCGTTGGCCGCGACGATCGGAAACATCAAGCGATGCCGAAACAGATCGTAATGGGAGTGCGTCCCAGGTTTGCTCGACGGGCGCACGAGACCCGCGCGCTCGCCGATCCGCAGGGGGATTTTTCGCGCCTGTAATTCACTCACCAGACCCTGGTAGGCCTGAGGTGCATAGCCGATTTCGAAGGTCTCCAGAATCTCCGCCGTCAGGCCACGTTTCGCGGCATAGGCTTTGACCGGATGGTCAGCCGGCAACCGCTGGAGCTGATCGCGAAAAAATGACCGAGCCAGCTTGTTGGCCGTGAGAACGCCCTCGCGCGTTTGAGCCTCTTCGCGCTCACGAGGTGACATCGGCTTTTCGGGAAGCGGAATATTCGCACGACGCGCGAGTTCGTCGACCGCTTCGCGAAACGCCATGCCATTGTAGATCTGCAAAAATTTAAAAATATTGCCGCTTTGTTTACAGCCAAAGCAGTTAAAAAGCTGCTTATCCT
>CANHQR010000050.1 GCA_947462815.1 Pseudobdellovibrionaceae bacterium | reverse complement strand
TCGAGAGATTGGACCACGGGCAAGTCGGTCACAATCTTCACAAGTTTCTGGGAAAGAAAGGCCTCTTCGCGCGCTTCCCGCAGTTTTTTTTGTGTACCCTCTGGCTTCACCTCCTCGAGGCGCGCGTAGATGTCCTCGAGGCGACCATATTCATCAAGCAGTTTGACGGCACCCTTGGGACCAATCCCTGCCACTCCCGGGATATTGTCGGATGAGTCGCCGACAATGGCTAAATAGTCGATCATCTGCTCCGGCCAAACGCCCCACTTCTCACGAACGCCATCGCGATCTAAACGCACATCTTTCATCGTGTCGTAAAGCGTGATCTGCGAGCTCACGAGCTGGCCAAAATCCTTATCACCACTAACGATCACCACATCACAGGCTTGTGACTCTCCAAATCGTGCCAAAGAGCCGATCAAATCGTCGGCTTCGAAACCTTCTCGTTCAAAACAAGCCACGCCCATCGCCTCCGAAAGGCGCCGAAACCACGGAACTTGCGGCACAAGATCCTCGGGCATATCGCTGCGATTGGCCTTGTAGCGCTCGTCGAGCTGTTTGCGAAAACTCGGTGTTGGTAAATCAAAACAGAACGCGACGTAGTCGGGGCGAATCTCTCGAAGCAACTTCGTCGTCATGCTGAGAAATCCATAAATCGCGTTGGCGGGCTGACCCGCGGGAGTCGTCAGCATGCGAATCGCATAGAAGGCACGGAAGTAGAGTGCACTCACATCGACGAGATAAAGCTGGGGGCGCGTGCGCGACATCCGATCAACCGCCGTGGCCGTTATTCAGCTTCCCCGGGCGGACATCCGCGAGTCGCTCTTCGAGCACGTCGAGATCATGAGCCTCGATCTGTGTAAGTTTGAACTCGGCCATCGCCGATTCTGCAATAGGGCGAAGCCGAGTTCGTTCGTTAAAGGCCTCAGATTGATGAGCCATACGGAAAAGCGTACCGTGAAGCTCGGCCGGAACGGTGGCTCGTTCGCTTTCCCAATTCGCCACATCTTCCCAGCTCAAGGGGCGGCCCGAGATCGTGATCGGCTGAAGTCGACGCGCGAAATCGGCGCGGCTCAATCCCAGTCCATGACGTAGTTGTGAAATCCATCGGGCCGAAAACTGCGGCAAGTTCGCCAACGAAGTTGCCGGAGGTGGTGTCGGTGAATTTTTGCCCATGCGATTCCCCTCAGGTCCTTGAAAAGCTGTTGTCGGTCGGTGTGTGGAGAATTCCATCTTACACGCTGAGTGTCACGCAAGCTCGTCTTGCATCTCGTTTCCGACCTCTAAAGCCTGGCAGCGGCGAAGTGTCGAAGCGCCCCCTCAACGAGACGCCGGCTTTGACGTCGAGCCGCCAGATGATGGCAAAGGCACTTCTGATCCCGAAAAAATGAAGATCAGATCTCCCTCACGCACAAGATCGAGACGATCGCGTGCCATCTTTTCGATGAATGCGGGGCTTTGCACGGCTTTGAGCTGCCGTTGGTGTTCGCCGACCCGTGTTTGCAACTGCATAATTCGTTCGCGTAATTGCTCTGAGTCTCGATTCAGTGCCCAGATTCGATAGAGGGTGCCGTCCAAGAGCATCAAACCACCCACAACCACGCAGGTGATGACGAAAATTCGTATCGGGTGCTGAAGTGCGGAGCGAAAGCTTTCTATCCAAATACGCATGCGGCCTCACGAATCGCTTTCAGTTTGCGATTCGCAAAGCGGTTTGTCGAGAAGGCTTCGCGCGATTCTTAACCTCGACCTTGATCCGGACCTGCTATTGGCGAGATCAACCGAGAAGTCCTCGGAAGGCCTGAGCCCCCCAATACTGGGCGGAAGCACCAAGGTCTTCTTCGATGCGCAAAAGCTGGTTGTATTTAGCCGTCCGCTCGCCTCGGCAGAGGCTACCGGTCTTGATCTGCGGACAAGACAAGGCCACGGCCAAGTCGGCGATGGTTGCATCCTCGGTTTCGCCCGATCGATGCGACATCACGGTTGCCATCTTATGCGCCGTCGCCAAACGCACCGCCTCGCAGGTCTCTGTGAGTGAGCCGATTTGATTCACCTTCACCAGAAGCGCATTCGCCGCACCCTCTTTGATCCCGCGCTGCACTCGAGTGGGGTTCGTGACAAACAAGTCGTCGCCCACCAACTGCAAGCGCTCGCCTGCAGACTGCGTGAACTTGATCCATGATGCCCAATCGTCTTCAGAAAATCCGTCTTCAATACTCACCAGCGGAAAGTCTTTAGCCCAGCTGCGGTAGACGTCAGCCAACTGTTCTCCGGTCAAGCTTTGGCCTTCCCAGCGATACTTTCCACCCTCGTAAAGCTCCGTCGCGGCGACATCCAATGCCAGAAAAATATCTCGGCCGGGCTTGTAACCTGCAGCGGTGATCGCCTCGGTGAGGAGTTCGAGCGCCTCGCGATTACCCTTCAACTTAGGCGCGAAGCCACCTTCATCACCCACACCAGTCGCAAGTCCCTTTTTTGAGAGAATCTTCTTCAACGCATGAAAAACTTCCGCGCCCGCGCGAAGCGCCTCGCGGAAAGTTGGCATGGACACGGGAACGATCATGAACTCCTGAACATCCAAACCATTGTCGGCGTGGGCGCCGCCGTTGAGAACATTCATGAGCGGCACAGGCAGTCGCGTGGCGTGCACACCTCCGACATAGCGGTAGAGCGGCTGACCCAGCGCCCGAGCGGCCGCTTGAGCGCAAGCCAAGGAGACGCCGAGAATCGCGTTCGCCCCCAACTTCGCTTTGTTGCCTGTACCATCCATGGACAGAAGTTTGGCGTCGATTCGCGCCTGTTCGGTCACTCGCAGACCACGAAGCTCCGTCGCAATGACTTCGTTCACGTGACGAACCGCAGTGACGACACCCTTTCCCATATAGCGATTGGCCACACCGTCCCGCAATTCGACCGCTTCATGCGCACCTGTCGAGGCTCCGCTGGGAACTGCGGCGCGACCGTAGGCGCCTCCAGCGAGGAGCACATCGACCTCAACAGTCGGATTGCCGCGACTATCGAGGATTTCTCGAGCGTGAACAGCGTCGATGTACAGCGAGGCATATTGAGGGGTGCTTTGACTCATAGCTGAGCTCCTGGTTGCGGTTGAGCCACGGACTTTGTTGATGTTATTTTGTGCTTAAGTTTCGGGGAGGCCTGTGACCGGATCTTGGCTTCAACCGGCGAGCGCTCCACACCTTCAGCGATTTCAGGCGAGTTCAAAAGCGAAGTCTGACGACCGCCTTCCCGCGAAAGCTGGCTTGGAGAGTACAATGTACGAGCTTCGGAACGCGAGTTGCCCCGATTGCCCATGTAGCCCATGTTTTCCATGTTGTCATCGTTTGGCACGGAATCGACCAACGCTTGCCCCTGCAGAATTGCGACAGCCCGACCCGCGCACTCCGTGGCTTCACGCTGCACTTGATTCCATGACATACGACGATGCAGACCTTCAATTTCGGGTGCGCGAACTCCGGGGCGACTCAGCAGCGTAATCATCTGCTGTGCGCGCGCGAAGTAATCGTTGAAGCGATACACTTCGTGAAGTGCCGCTCGAACTCGCTCATCGCTCCCCGCCGACGCGGAGGCCTCGTCAAGAGACACGTTCTCAGGACTTTGCGCCTTATGCAGCTCAAGCTGCTGCTCGAGTTCTTTGACTCGGGCACGTGCGATTTCCACCTCGCGCTGGGAGCTGGCCAAATCCGCAAGGATGGTGCGCGCGAGTTCGGGACTCAGCACGGGCTCAGTCAGGCCCGACTGAGGCGTGGCCTCAAAGCCGACTTGACGATCTGACCAGTCAATCAAAACCCGATCACCGATCCATTCGACGTGTGCATGCGGTGCATGGGCTCGGCCACTGCCGATGAACTCGGGCAAGGCCTCGAGCACGGCCTTCAGAAAACGAGCGGAGCGCGGAAATCGATCAACCGGAAAATCAAAGCGAAAACTAACTCGAGATTCACTGCGCTCAAAGAATCGCGGCGGCAACATCGGCGATACGAACTGACCCAGGAAGCGCTCGGGTTGCGCATACAATTCACGTGGATGTGGGAGGATGCGCAGAACGCTGTCGAGTGCTCCCCAAGCTTTCAAGCGGGGCGACTCGTGCCCGAGGCGAGTGAAGTAATCCCCATGCCCCTCAGACAATTCATGCGGCTGCAAGCTGCGCTCAATTTCTTCGAGCGTCCCCAATACACTTTCCAGTTTATCGGCTTCAAGCCATTGACCCGGATCGCGCAAAAATCCAATCGACCAATCGTAGCCGTCGTAAAGCTGCTCCATCGGAGCACCTCGACGCTCGAGGTCCCGGAGGGCCGTATGCGTAATTTTACAGCTCAAAAGGTAGGGTGAATTCACGCCCCCGCGAAGTTAGTGGAGCCACAGCAGCTTCGCAACCTTGCTTGTCTTGAATCTCGGAAATGCGGTTCGGGCACGAGCCCAACGGACTCAAAACTGCTATGTGATTAAGCAACTTCGCTGATTCGGCGAAGCTCGTCGCCAATCGTAATCGGCTCAATGCGTTAAGCCGCCTTGCCCATGAACTTCGAGCGCGGAAACGGAATGCGATTGTCCTCGATCTCCTGCATGAAAGTCGGCAAGACCCCCAGGGGCTCGATTTGTCCCGACAACTTGCCGTCGGGCGCTCGGACGAGATTTTGAATCGCGTAAATCTGCTGCACTTGATAGTTGCCTTCATCATCGAGCCCGAGCACCTCGGAGATCTCCGTGATTCGACGTGAACCATCCGACAAACGCGAAATCTGAATGACGACGTCGATCGCTGCGGCAACGGAGTACTGCAGAGCTTTTTCCGAGATCTTCGCGTCAGAACCCATAGCGAGCGACTCGAGGCGCACGAGCGCATCATTTGCCGTATTGGCGTGAATGGTGCCGAGACAGCCCTTGTGACCTGTGTTCATGGCCTGAATCAACTCCAAGCCCTCTGCACCTCGAACCTCACCGACGATGATGCGATCGGGTCGCAAACGCAGCGAAGACTTGAGAAGATCGCGCATCGTGACTTCGAATTCGCCTTGCTCATTGGCCATACGAGTTTCAAATCGCACGACATGCTCGTACTCGATCGTCAATTCGCAGGCATCTTCAATCACGATGATCCGCTGACCCTTTGGAATGCGCGAACAGAGCAGGCCAAGGAGCGTGGTTTTACCGGAGCCGGTACCGCCACTCACCAAAATATTCTTGCCGAGATACATGCAGATTTCGAGGAAATTGGCACCATCCGGCGTGATCGCTCCAAGTTTGATATAGTCTTTGAAGTTGATCTTCGACTGCGTGAACTTTCGCACGGAGACCACGGCGCCGCCCATGCGCGACAGTGGCGGGATCACCGCGTGAATACGTGATCCATCAGGTAGTCGCGCATCCAGACGGGGCTCTTCATAGTTGATTCGTCGACCCACGGACCCCGCAATCGAGTTGACGGCCGCCATCAACGCATCTTCTGAAGGGAATTTTGCGTCGACTTTCTCGAGCTTTCCCTTCCGTTCCACAAAAATATCATTGGGACCATTGATGAGAATTTCCGTGACGGTGGGGTCATCCCATAAGTGAGCAATCGGGAGAAGGTTGCCCCTCACCGCATCGGCGGACACATTCGACATGCCCAACGCTTTGTTGCCGCTCACGTGTTGATCCTCCTCAGACTCGCTCTGCCGAATAAATCCCGTTAGTCCTGATCCGCTCGTGGTTGAGCCGTGATGACCGCCACATTATTTGAAGTCACACGCGGGGTTCGCGTTTGCGCTTTGGGCTGGGCTTCACCGGTCGTGGCCTCTGTTTGTGCCGGACGACGCATGATCACGCCATCGCGCGGGGACTCTTGAGGTGAGAAAACAATGACTCGCCCTTCAGCCGCAGTCTCGGGAGAAAGAAATGAATAGATGCCATCTTTTCGCGGTTCTAAGCGGAAGGTCTTAACGCGACCATAGTAGGTCGCGTGGTGCTCGGAGAATCCGTCAAGAATGAAGCTCACATTTTTTTCTTTCTCATTTACGTTCACGACGTGAATCACGTACTGGCTACCAGCCCGCAGCCGCAAAGTGTGCGGCACAAATCCGCGTTCGGTGTTGAGGATGACGATATCCTGACTTCCCTCACCGCTCTCCACCAAGGAGGCCATGCGTGAAATGAAGCTTCGTCCCTGCTCATCCACTTCACGAGACGTCGCGGGATCCACCTGATCCGGTCGCTGCGAGGCAGGACCGCGCTGCAGTTCAGCCTTTCGCATGTCACCCGTACGTCTTGATAAGTCGATACTCCAGCCTTCTGCAAAGGCGGGAGAGGCCATACACCCACCGACAATGACCATCGCGATCGCACCCTTCAGGCATCGTAAGATTGCGGTCTGTTCCATGATCTCAATCCTCCATCCCAATCAATTTAAAAATCTCAATGAACCATGTCGCGGGAGTGATAGTTCGCATACTCACGCGCCACTTCGATGGCTAAAACTTCGAGTGTCGTCGGCGCAAGCTTTGCCAAACTCTCGCGAATTTTTTCGGCGTCGCCTTTACAGCGATTCACTTGTTGAATGACATCGTCCAATTTCAGTCGCGTCGTGCTGGTTTGACTTTCCATACCACGCAGATGCGCTTGCCAATCCATTTTGAGAACAGGTTCGATGACGCCCATCTCGTAAAGAACATCGAAGACCACTTGCAAATCCCCTTGCAGGCCTTGCATGTGCGGCGCCGTTGCTTGCGGTGATCGAGCTGTAGACCCTTCACGCTTCATCATCCGACCTCTCCTCCTGGAACTCTGCGCGAACTTCATGTTCGCTCTCGACTTCTTATCGGTCGCTGAGTGCCTCGAGTTGAGACGTTTTGTGGTCCCGTGGATCTCGTTGGGTCCGCGGGGTGCGCACTAGACCTGAAACTCGACTTCAGGCAAGCTAGGCGAATGATTTCTCAGCCTTATTTCACTTTGCTCCTGGGACTCTTCGCTTTGTCGCTTTGGCCGCAGACCAAGGGCTGGATGCTAGGACCCGACCACCGCAATGAAGTCGCTGCCCCACAAGCCTCGCCGAATTTCGCTGTGACCGTGGGCTTGGCCTGCATGTTGGTCGGCGAAGCTCTGCGCTGGCCTGACTTCGCGTTGCATCTTCACGGTGGCTTGTGGGTGCTCAGCCTCGCGTTAGGAACCCTAAGTCGGGAAAAGCACTCGGCACCCGAAAAAGTTTCGCGTGTGCTCATGAGCCTCGCTGTGGGTCTCGCGGCAATCGGCTCGATGGGAATGTTCAATTGGTTGCTTGAAAAGTGAGTTGTCTCGGTTTCAGCAACGCGGATTCATTCTACATTGCGACTTAGGCCTCAAAACTCGCACCATCAACACCCGGTCCTTTCATCGCAATCAGGACGAGTCCACTGAGGACAAATAGCCATCCCAAGATCTGTGCCGCCGCAGCTTGGGAGGCGGTGAGAATATGCCGCCAGACCAACTGCAATTGACCTCGCGTACGAGCTGTCGACGAAGCCAATTCCTTAGGCCAAAGAATCGCAGTGACCGCGCCTTGAGCCCGAAGCGTCTGCAACTCGATCTCACCGTCAGCATCCCTCCACATCGCACGAAGCTGAGAGTGAAATCCAAGAGGCGAAATGGCCACACACCCACCGAGCTGCGATTCGCTCTCGATTTGAGCCTGATAGATGATGGGACTTGTCCAATTCAAAGCCTCGTCACGGACTTGAATATTCTCGCAAGCCAGAGGAAGGGCGAGAGGTCTCTCGACATCCGCTGATGGCTTGGGATCGACCATCTCATATTCCTCAGGAAGCAGCCAGAGTGTGTCTCGAGCTTGCGCCGCAGGATTCGTCAGCTTGGGCCAAGACTCCCAGGAGTTAACTCGCTGAATGCGCGAGGCGATCTTCAAACTCACTTCAGGCGACTGTCCACTCCACTGCGGCCCTTGCGGCGTCATCTCCAAATGTCGATGCACATGAAAGACCTCGCGAAGCCAAGCTGCGGAAGGATGATGAGGGCGAAACGACCAGATCACCGCAGACGCCGGTGGCGGCACACCTTCGAGTGCAGCAAGCAGCCGCAAAAAATTCTTAGGCATGATCCAATTTCCATCAATCCCCGATCCCTGGAGGGCCGCGATCGATTGAGCGCCAAAACCCGGTAGAAGCGGGTTCATGGTCATGCGCTCCGTGGAGTGAAGCTGTGATGTGACTTTGGCGCGATCTCGAAACTCGACCAATTCACGCAAGTCAGCCATTGGCAAAAGCCGCTCGGAAAACGCGTTGAGTTGAATGAAGATCAAAACCACGAGTCCGACGAAGCGCATCTCCATCGTCGAAGTGAGACTCTCAACTCGCTCTCGAAGGGAGGACTGAGGAAGCGGGATGGCGGAGACCAGCCCCAAAATGAGCGCAAGACTCAGAAGCACGGCGAGCTCTTGCCACCATCCTCCAAACTGCATGACCCAAAGGAGCAGGATCAAGGCACTGAGCGCGGTGAGTTGGCGAGGACGACGAGCGCTGATCACCGGTATCTTCGATAACTCGAGGTGGCGATGCGCGATCACCACCCAAGCGAGGATCTGCACCGGATATCCCCAAACCCAAATCCATCGAGACGGCACGCGAAAGCTTTCCACCGGCAAGCCCAGTCCACGGCTGAGAGTGAGGAGGAATTCTGAAATTGGTGACCATTGATAGGTGATGGCTGCAATCGTGAGACCAAGGAGAGCGTAAACACAAAACGCGAGCCGAAATGACTTCCATCGCCAAGCGCCGAGTGCGGCCAGAAACCAAAGCCCCCAAGCGAGATCCACCTCATGCCAAAAGTTTTGCGGGTGCGAGAGTCCGGCCTCAGACATGGTGAGCCACGTGAGGGACTTGAGCCACTCACCCGTCGAGTGCGGCAAGTAGGAGTAAATCACAGGCGATGCGGCATCGCCTCGAGCTGTCGCACCGCTCAGGTAGTGGCTCACAACTTCAATGCCCGCCGGCAAGGACCAGGCGATGATCCCAAGGCCGAGAAGCACGAGTGGAAAAATCCAATTGAAGGTCGATCGCAGAGAGCGACCCCACCCGATCAAAATACCCAGAACGATGAGAACAGTGAGCGCATAGAAGAGAATTTGTGCTCCCGCCGAACTCAGCGCCACGCCGATCGCCAAGATCGACCAAAGGGACGGCCAAAGCTGCGCCTGAGCATACCGCAAGGCTAGCAGCAGATACAAAGTCGCCGGCAAGGCGATGAAGCCAAACAAGTGGATGGCGTGACCGTATCCGACTCGCCATCCCCACCACGGCAAGAATGCAAAAATCAAAAAGCTGAGAGCCTCGAGACTTCGACGCGCCCTCAGCGATCCTCCCTCGAGCCCTGACCGCGAAAGAGCGACACGAAGAATCCATAAGCTCAATAAACCCATCAGGACTTGCAAAGTGAGCACGGCGAAATTGTAGGTACCCTGAGGGCTCAGCCCCATTTTCAAACCGAGGCGGTACAGCCACACACTTCCATAGGTGGAATGCGCGGCGACTCCACCCATGACACGATGGTCGTAGGGTCTTTGCATCCACTCCCCATTCGCGGCTTGCAAATGTTCAATCAGGTAAGTTTCGAGGAAAGCGTCATTGCCACTGAGAAGCTCACCGCGCCAACCGAAAAGGCTGACCCAGACAAGGAGAACGATCAGTGTCGCGACGGCCATTTCGACAAAGCCCGAACAGAACTGACGAAGATGAGTTGAGGCGAACTTCATCATAAAAATCTCGCTCGCTCGATGCGTTCACCTGGTACACACAGGGGCGCTCTGGGTTGCGCCCTCGGCGGGAGTGCCTTCGGGTACGCCATTGGGTACGCCTTCAAACTGAATTTCGGCGCTCGCCGTGAGGCCTTCTTCTGACGACCCTGGGCGCATTTTCTTTGCTGAGTCGTCCTTTGCTTAGTAGGCCGCGCGTGGAATTGCGTTGTCAATCCCAGTCCAGATTTCTATCGTGATCCACGATGCCATCTCCGAACGCTCCTCCGATCTCGGCTCCACCCCCTTCGCGAAGTGCAAGCCTTATCGGAGCCATCTCGCTGACCCTGGGGCTCGGCCTTCTCTACGAAGCCCCCCTCCGGCGCGGAGCACTGCTCAACTATGACGACACAGCTGTTCTCGGACCGATGCAGAACATACGGTCGCTGATGGAATATCAAGCCGCGCGCGAACAAAACTTGATTCTCGATGTACAGCCGCTTCGTGATGCCTTGAGCTGGCTAGAGTTTCGCTTGCAAGAGTGGACTGGCTTTTACAATCCCCAACTCATCAATTTCGGTTTGTGGCTTCTCATTCTCGGCGCACTCGGCGGCCTGCTGATGCAGGCTCCTGCCGTTCGAGCCCGAACTCGCTCATTGGTCATCGGACTGTTTTTGATCGGCGCGCATCCCGTTGCAGTGAATAGCGTCGCCTGGCCATCGGCGCGCAAGCATCTGCTCGCGGCACTGTTCATCCTGATCGCCACAACATGCTGGATGCTCGCCGTGCGAAGCGCGAGATCACAACGCGAGCCATGGGCCACCTGGGGCTGGGCGGCACTGGCGTGGGGAGCGAGCGCGGCCAGCGGCCTCGCACAACCCATTCACTTACTCTGGACATTTTGGTCGGGCTTTTTCTTGGTCCGTCTTTGGTCCGACAAACTTATCTCTCGCGCCCTCACCTCAATTTGGACCCTCAATCTGCTGACAACTCTCATCCTCCTCAAGATGAATTGGACCTACTATTCGGGCGCGACTTATGCCGCTCGAAGCGGTGCAGCCAAGTTAGGCAATGAAACTTGGTTTCTCTGGTGGTCCGATCGCTGGGAGGCTCTAGGGCGCTATCTCATGCAGATCGTTTTTCCTATAGCGCCCAGCATCGCCTCTTATCAGCGACATCATCCGTTGAACCTCATCGGCGGCGCTTTGCTCGTCTTGTTAGTCGGCTACGTGTTTTTCAGGTGGCGTCAGCGCGCGGGTCCTCGGACTTGGAACTGGCGCACCATCACAACGCCTGAGTCGCCAGCGTTTTGGTTAAGTCTCGCAAGTCTTCCGCTGCTTCTCGTTCACGCTCGAAGCACAGAACATTTGGGGTGGGACACCTATCTGCTGTTTCCATGGCTCATGCTCGGCGCTCTCGGAATTTCAAGTTTCTGCCAGCGCGAAAGCGTGGAGATGAGCGCACCGAGACCTCGTTCACTTCTCATCTTCATGGTGGCAGCGATCGCCTTGCTTTGGTCGGTGCAAACCTGGCAATCGGCCCGAGCCTGGTCCGACGAGGGGCGCCTTTGGTCGACAGCTGTGGCTCGCGGTGAAAAGACATTGGCCCTCAGTGGCTGGAGCCGCTGGGCTCTGCAGAATAACGAAATCGATCGCGGTTGCGAGGCCGCACTGGAGCTCTTCGACCTCCATCCACGGCATCGCGATCTCGATTATCTCTTGGGCCTCTGCTTTTATTCCCTTGGCCAAAAGTATCGCGATCGAAATCCCTTGGAGTTATTCGTACGCGTCTCGCCACCCGCCGACACCGCACGGCCGTGGTTTGATTACTATTGGGCGGTGACGGAGATGAACCGAGGCCAGCCTGAAGCGGCCTATGAACGTCTGCGCCGGCTTTGGCACTCGCGGCACAAAAAGCCTAACGATGAATCTGGCGACGATTTCATTTGGCGCTTCGCCTTTGCGGAACTGACGAGCGGGCTCGCCGCAAACTCTCTGATCATTTGCTGCCGCCGCCAGCCCGCGGCAGTTTGCGGCGCTCTGCGAGAACACATCCGCTCCAACACTTTACCCCAACATTGGGATGCGCAGCTGTGGAGCAAAACCCTGGCTCAGGCATCGCTTCCGGATGACCCTTGCCGAAAGGCGATCACCTCGGAGCACTGAGCTCTTTCCCTCCATAAAGTGGGCCCCCTGATTGTGCACAGAAGTCTCGAATCACAAATAATTTTAATGACTTAAAATGATTTTTCAGGACTCGAAAATGCACCAAACATGCAACGAAGGTGCATGAGATGCAGGGGCTTTGGAAATGGATTTGAGCAAACCCAATTAAGTGGCCCACATTAAAAAGAACAGGCGCGGAAACCTCCGCGCCTGCATCAATTCCAAACTCGCCGAGCGCTCGCCTGACTCGCAGGTGGCCGACTCGCCAATCTCAGCTTAATGGTGATGTCCGCCCGCCCCATGAACGTGACCGTGGGCGATCTCTTCAGCTGAAGCCTCACGCGTGTCGGTGATTTCGACTTCAAAGGTCAGATCTTGTCCCGCAAGGGGGTGGTTGCCATCGACGGTCGCATGCGTGGCCGACACTTTGGTGACGATTACAACTTGAGCTTGGCCATCGCCCGCATCCGCGTGGAATTTGTCGCCCACTTTGACGTCTTTCTTAGGCAGTTTATCGAGCGGAACATCGACGACCATTTCGGGGTCCACATCGCCGTAAGCGTCGGCCGCCTTCACCTGCACCGTGCGCGCCTCACCCTTTTTCATTTCCGTGATCGCCTCTTCCAACCCAGGAATGATTTGGCCGCCACCCTCGAGAAAGACCAAGGGATCTGCACCTTTTGACGACTCAATGAGATCGCCTTTGGAGTTCTTCAATGTGTAGTGAAAGCTCACAACTCGTGGTTCCATCTTTTCCTTCTTTCGGTCCGTTTCCATTCCGATGACGGATCTCACGCCGAACAAATCAAAGAATGTTCGCTGCAAGCTCTGCCAATTCGGAGCGTTCGCCTTTTTGTAATGTGACATGCGCAGAAATTCTCTGGCCCTTAAACCGCTCCACCGAGTAGGTGAGGCCCGAGGTCGCGCTGTCGACGTAGGGGTTGTCAATCTGATAGGCATCGCCGGTCAACACGACTTTCGTGCCCTGACCCGCGCGCGTCACAATCGTTTTGATCTCATGAGGCGTCAGGTTCTGCGCTTCATCGACAATCAAGTACTGATTGGGAATCGAGCGACCTCGAATATAGGTGAGAGGCTCGATGTTCAACATGCCCTGATTGATCAATTCCTGAGCGCGTCCTGCCGCTTTCTTGTCGGCACCCATCAAAAACTCGACGTTGTCGAAGATCGGCTGCATCCAAGGATTCAACTTCTGCTCAACATCTCCGGGCAGATAGCCAAGATCGCGTCCCATCGGAAAAATCGGACGGCTCACCAGCAGGCGCTGAAATCGCCCCTCATCGAGAGTCTTGAAAAGGCCAGCCGCCAAGGCCAGAAGGGTTTTTCCAGTACCGGCTTTACCAACCAACGACACAAACATGATCTCGTCATTCAGGAGGCAATCCATAGCGAAAGTCTGCTCAACGTTTCGCGGATGAATTCCCCAAATCGACTCGCTCGGCACCATGATCGGAACAATGCCATTCTCAGTCTCGCTAAAGCGACCGATCGCCGAGTGATTCGGATTGGATAGATCGCGCATCACCACATATTGATTGGCCTTCAAGTTCAGGTTCGTCGAAGTGATGATTTTGTTCTTGTAAAACTCTTCGATGATCGTCGGCTCAACGTCGACCTCGCGATGTCCCTGGTACATCTCTTCGATTTCGACTCGTTCCGGCTCGTAATCTTTCGCCACGACACCGAAGACGTCGGCGCGGATGCGCAAGTTGATGTCCTTGGTCACCAGCTCCACGGACGCCTGCTTGTACTTTTGCTGCAGGGCGAGCGCCGTGGCCAAAATGCGGTTATCCGCCTTTTCAGGATTGAGCTCGCGGGGCATCTGCGACTGATCGACATCCGTGTTCACGTAGACCGTGCACTTGGATGATTCGATCTTCACGCCCTGACCGAGCGGTCCCTGCTCGCGCAACTCATCGATGAAGCGAGAGAACTGTCGGGCGTTCCGACCGTTCTCACCCAGATCGCGTTTGAAGCGATCCACCTCTTCGATCACAGAGATCGGGATGTGAATATCCGCTTCGCGAAACTTTTTGATGGCCAGTGCATCGAAGAGGATAACGTTGGTATCGACGACAATTTTTCGAGCGCTTTGACCGCTCTCGAGTCCATTCGAGCCAGGTGCATGAACCACTGGGGAAGGCCCTCCTACCTGACCTGATTGCAGACTAAAGGCGGGCCCTTGTCGAGTTCACCTCCAATCCTGACGCGCGCAGCTACATTTCAACAAATTCCGGAGTTCGCCCAAAAAAAAGGCCGCACTCTGAGATGAGCGCGGCTCGACGATCGCAAGTTTGTGATTTCCGCTCGTGCGGCATTGGGCTGTGGCCGTGGCCCTCAAGACTTTCTTCGCTCAAGGCCCAGAGTTTCGCGCCCTCTCACCTCAGAGACGAAGAACTTTAGCGGCCCAAACCCGAAACCATCACGTCGCCGTGATCCGTTTTCAAGGAGGCGCTCACGGTCTCAATGAACTTCACGAAGTGGTGAAGGGCTTCCGCATTCATCGAGGCTTTTTCGAGATGGCAGCCATGACGGACGACACCTTCTTCGGGCAGAACACGCGAGTTCGACACACTCACCACGAAGGGAAAGTAAGTGTACTGATTCAAATAAACTCGCATGGCCACTTCTTCGCCAATCTTCAGTTTGCCGCCACCTAAATCCATATCGAAAGCCAAACCGTTCTCCGAGATGTCATAGAGCGACACACGCTGTAGACCGCGTTCGGGAACCAGAATGAAAGCACCGATGAACTCGGAGAGAATGGTTCTTTTGACCTCGCGGCGTTCGTCAGCGAGCATTTGCGAGCGCCGCTCGGTCATATCAACGACGGCCGCGACCGTTTCTGGGTCCGCATGTAACATCGATGAGCTGGAAACCGGTTTATCCTGCAGGCGCCGGCGCGACTTCAAATCGATGACATTACTTGGTTTATTCATGTAGATTCCCCCATCCCTCATGAAACTCTTCGGCGTAAAAACGTCCTAACTTGAGTCATTTTCCCTGGACCATCGGGGCCCTCGACATTTGCCCAGCCCGCTTGTATCGTTTTGAGAATGCGGAGTCCTCTCAGGGACTTATTCGCAGTCGCCGGCCACGAGACCTCACCAACCTCGCCTTGGACGACGCTTTTTACGGGGGCCAGTTCGTGACTCAACATGAGCCACAAATGAACGAAAAAGCGCGCGCGCCCGACGCCGATCGACCGGCGTCGTTGGGCCGAAATCTGCCCCGATTCGAGGCCGGCGCGTCCTCACCTTCAGCATCCCCCTGGGAGAGGGTCGCACTGGCTGTTTCACTCAGCGTGCTCGCGCATTTGGCGTTGTCTTTTGGCCTCTGGCATTTTGCACCTCCTCCGACGAAGTCTCAGCCGCGCCTCACGTTGCTCGAATGGTATGAGCCCACCACGACGCCCGAGGACGCTTGGAAGAATCAAGCTCGACAAGTCGTGCGCGGAACTGATGTTCCGCCCGAGGCCCAAGCCCCTGATCGCGAGGTGGATCGACGGTTTCTTTCGGATGAGCGCCGCACTGTCGTACAAGAAACACGTGCCGCAGCCAGCGGACTCACGGAAAATCGCGGCGGACGAGCGCCGATTGAAACCGGTGCCGCCCCCCCGCCGCCCCGGGCCCAGCGCCCGCAACAACGCCCGCAACAACGACAAAACGCAAAAACTGCGACACCCCAATTGCAACCGGAACTGGGCACGCAAGCGCTCGAAGGCGATTTGGCGGTCAGCAAAAAGCCCAGTGAGCAAGAGTCCATGCCCCTGCACTTACCCTTTGATCCGCGCGTTGCGGGCGCATCGACGTTTGGAGAAAGTGTTCCGGATGCGCAGCTTGGGAGCTTCACAGCGCTGAATACGGATCGATTCACCTACTATTCATTTTATGCGCGGGTCGAAGAACAGATTCGGCATCGATGGGTGAAGTTTGTGCGCGCTGCCGTCTACGGTGGCGAGGTCCCTCCCACTGATCGTCAACTCGAAACTCGACTTGAAATTGTATTGGATCGTGAAGGTCGGTATCTGCGCACGATTTTGCATCAGAGTAGCGGGGTTAAGGTTTTGGACCGCGCCCCAGCTCGCGCCTTCGCAGAAGCCCAGCGCATTCCGCATCCACCCCGAGAAATGGTGAAAGATGACGGCACCATCCGCCTGATGTACGCCTTCAATGTCGAACAAGTCCCCGTCGTCGCGACATCTCGCCGTCGGTCTAGTCCAGATTCCAGAGGCTCAGAGACCCAAGAGCGGGATTCCGTATTCGACCCTCGCCCATAGTGGAATTTGGACCTACGTACACTTCGAGATCGCGATAAACTTTGTCTATGAACCTGCGAAGCTCGACGCTTGAAATCTTGTTCCGAATCTCAAAGCTGAAGTTGAATTCCACGGCTCTCATTCTCGGCCCGGTGATCGCGGCCGCTCTACTCGAAGCGCCTCAGGCCTCCGCTGGTTTTTTCGAAGTGGGATTTTCAGGCTCTTACCGACGCTCCAACATCGATCGCGATGCGTATGACGAAGCACAAAGTGTGAGCGGATCTCTCTCCTACTACCTTGATCCGACGAGTGCGATTGAGCTCTCTTATACAGACGGGATCAACCGACGTGTGATAGGCGACAATCAACCCACGGGACATGTGACGAACATGTACTACAAGATGGCAGGCCTGGATTTCGTTCTGACCATCGGTGGGACCGAAGACACTTTCCGCCCTTACGTGAAAGCCGGGGCCGCCTACATCATCGAAAAGCGAATCCTCGATCAATACAGATCCGCAGGTACCGTATTTCCTGCCTCCGAAATCAAAGAGGATCCGGCCACAGTGCCCAGTGCAGGCTTGGGTTTCAAACTTTCACTGACTAAAACTCTGCAGTTCAAAATTGGTATCGACGCCTGGACGAGCCGGCCGATTCAGGAAAAGCCGGTCACAATTGACTACTCGGCACGCGCTGGCCTTTCCTATTTCCTATGAAGCTCCTCCTCAACGATTCACGAGCAGATGTGACGGACCAGCCCTCCCCGACGAGGCGGCCGATTCTCACGATCTCGATTTTTTGCATTTCGTTCATCGTTTCCGGCTGCTCCACCGGCTACGTGCTCCGCAATGCATGGGCGCAAATGGATCTTCTGTGGAGCCGTGAGCCTCTGGAGAAAGTCTTGGACAGCCCGAGACTGAGTGAGCCCGATAAGGCAAAGCTCCGCCTCGCTCGGGAGGCCAAACAGTTTGCTGAGCAACGCTTGGGACTGAAAAGATCTCTCAACTACGAAAGCTTTGTTCAGCTGGATCGCGAGAGTGTCAGTTATGTGATCAACGCGGCACCGATCGATCGCCTCGAACACCACATGTGGTGGTACCCCGTCGTCGGCTCTCTTCCCTATCGCGGCTATTTCAATCGCGAGCTCACAGAGCGCGAAGCGACGGCCCTCGCAAAGAGTGGTGGCCTGGATGTGCACTGGCGTGGTGTCGCCGCTTACTCATCACTGGGCTGGTTCAATGATCCGATTCTCTCGAGCATGCTTCGCTATGACGACTATTCACTCGTCAACACCATCATTCACGAGAGCGTGCACGCGACGGTCTTCATTAAATCCAACGCAGACTTCAATGAACGCCTCGCCACCTTCCTCGGCAATTGGGCCGCAGATCTCTTTTTTACGGAGCGCGACGGTCCCGATTCACCCACCTTAAAAGTCGCACGATCTGAACGGCAAGCCGAAGAGATCTTTTCGAAGTTTATCTCCAAGGAACTCGAGTCACTGAGCATCTGGCTGATCGCGCAAGCACCGGAGTTGCGACGGGATCGTGCAGCTTTTCTAAAGGCCCGGCGTGATCGTTATGCCGAAATTCAAGCGCGGTTCAATTCTGAGATCAGTACAACCATGAGGTCGCTTCACGGACCTAGTGCAGAGTACTTCAGCAGGGCGCTCGACCCAGATCAGCTCAACAACGCTCGCCTGTTATTGTGGAGGACCTACGTGTTCGACCTATCAGACTTTAACGAAGCGCTCAAGCACTGGCAGGGCGATGCTCGAAAACTCATAGCTTGGGCTCAAACGCTTCGTCCTGAGGATGATCCCGAGGCCTCCCTAAAAGCTTTGGCGAAAATAAGATCCGCAAATTGATGGCTGTAAAAGCGCATCAAAAATGTATCTCCTGTTAAAGACCACCTCCCCTCTCAGCGACTCAAGAGATCATTTCACATGGTGGTCATAACACGACTATTTCTCCTAGATTTGTCTGGATTGTTAGTCCAACATCTTGATTAACCCCATCGCTATTTTATGAGTCTCATGACTCCACTTTAAAACGAAGGAACTCCATCATGAGAAACCTCCGATCTTCCCGTGGCACAAGCTTGATTCAGGTGATCATTGTGGCCGGCATTTTCGGTTTTCTCTCCGTCGCGATGGGAGACCTCGTGGTATCGGCACTGAAGGCTCAAAGAGGCATAGAAGCTCGCGATGCTGTTCGCGAATTGGAACAAGACCTTGTTAGACACCTCTCCGAATCAACTGAATGCCTAACGGCTCTCAAAGGACTAAGCCCTAAAGGTCAGGGGCAGGAGCTGACTGAGCTAAAACAGACAAACGGCAAAAATTTGCTGGCGATTGGCGAGCCGCTCAAGAACGGCCTTCTCAATATTCAGCAAATACGATTTCACTCTTTCGCGACGGACAGAGACAGCTTGTCTGGGATTACGTTTGGAACTTCAAAGCTTTCTATTTTAGTTCGAGCTTCGGGAGACGTCGCGGGTCCTCAGGCTCTTAACCGCGAGCTCCAGATCTCGACTCAGTTGGACTCCAGTGGTCGGCTTCTGAGTTGTTTTTCGATCGGAAGCTCCGGAGACCGTCTATGGCTCACTTCAGCCAATACCGCGCAGGGGATCTACTCGATTTCCCCTCGGGTAGGAATCGGGGCTGTCGCAAAAAATGCGATGCTCGAAGTCGCTGGCGGGGTCAAGGTTGGCGACGATTCAGAGCCTTGCTCCTCCGAGAAGCTCGGCGTACTACGAGTACAAAGTGCAACAAAAAGTTTAGAGTTCTGTGACGGGGTTAATTGGATTAGCGCAGCAGGTTCAGGAATCGCTCCTCCGCAGTGCTCAGGCGCCGGCGCAGCCTTGCAATATGATCAGGGGAGTTTTATCTGCTCTCAGCAGACTCTCGTAGGCGGCCGCAAAACCGAGGATTGCATAAAAGTTGGCGGCGAGGTTTACGACACGGGGGCTGGCTTGATTTGCAAGATCGCTCTTTCATCACGTGCTTTCGTATGGGACCCAGTGGCCCTTAAAAACACACAGACCGGGCTGACTCAACCGTGCCCTACGGGGTGGACGAGCTACGGCGAATGGAGAGAGACGGTGGACCGTGTTTGCACCTCGGACAATTATGATGGTCAGCTCAATTGCACTCCAGATGGGGGCCTCAGCTGTAATGGTAGTATGTATGGTTGCGATAGCAGAAGCATCAAGCCCGATATTAAAGCAATCGGTCGCGCTTTTTCGTCGCATTCAATTCCCCGCGGTTTGTTGCAAACCTACGGACAGACCTGTGGACCACGCTGTGGCAGAGATCGTTGTCGGGAGATCACTTTCTTCTGCGACGCCCTCGTCACGAGCGTTGGATGTATCTAACGCTTGAATGAAAATACCAGATGGGCCCTTGCCACGAGATAAACTCGAGTTTCTGATCACAATGAGGTTGGGATCAGCTCTGAGAAGCACCAGAGGAGTGCAGATGGGGAGATATGAATTTTAAATCAGAATCTGCAACTCAGGATTACCATCACTTTTCATACATTCACGACAAAGTGTGTTGGCTTTTTCTAATAATTCACACCTCATTCATCCCTTTATTCTTCTGGCAAGATGTCCGTCCTCTGGTGATTTTCAACATCGGATCTTCACTGATGTATATCGGCTGCCTTTGGCTCAATCGACGCGGAAAGGTCGACATCTCTTTTGCAGCACTCGCTGTTGAAGTCGTCGCTCACGCAGGGCTCTGCTCAGTTTACCTCGGTAAAGTCGGATTTAGTCAGGCCGTACAGTTTCTGCCGATGATGTTTTTTATTCATCCTGCCAAACTGTGGGTCAAATTATGTTTTTATATCCTAACAGTACTCTCTTACATCCTGTTGGTTTACAACGATGGGATTCACACACCGATCAAGCAACTAGATCCCGAGGTCGCTCGTATGCTGACCATGGCAACCTCATTTTTAATCATCAGCATTGGCTCCTACATAGCCTATTTCATGTTTGTTTTCACAACTAAACCTAAAGAAGCGGAAACAAGTACCTGAGCTCTGATGCTTTGCAAGCGTAACCTCGCCGAAATTTCTTTTCATTTAACAATGAATCGAAACAAACAGCCGTGCTGACTCTCATGATTTTGTAAACACGACCAAAAACTTCAGCGTCAGCAGACGACGATCGAAGTTGTCTTCAGATAAAATCAAGACTCAACGAATCGACATAAAATACACATCGTAAAGACGGACATCGCCCTCTGAGTAGGTGTCGACCAAGTTTCCCTGATTGGCTCGAAGAGGCCCCTGCACTTTTTTTACGTTCAAGCTGAGATATGGGCGATGATGATCTTGAGCGAGGCTCTTCAGCTCTTCGGGCTGACTTTGACCGTCTTCGTTGAAGTCACGCCAAACGAGGAGATGCCGATAGACGGAATCGAATTCGTCGATCCTGCCGTCTCCATTTTCATCAAACTCCTTGAGTGCAGCGAAACCGTCCTCCGCTTTGTGCCCACCTAAAAGACGAGTACCCTCGCCAAACAACTCGGCTCCTGAATCGATTTTTCCGTTCGCATTCCGATCAAGTGCTAAGAAGCCGACGTCCCCCCTACGAACCCAACCCGTTTTGACTGGCCCGAGATCAGGGTCATGCGAAAACCAAACTCTTGACTCATCAATTGATGAAAGACGAATCGGACCCGACTTCTTAAAATCTACAACGAGAGGGCTAAACAGTTGGATGTTATAATGGAAGTCCGGACTGGTCGAAATGACCTCTTGCCCCCCGAACTGTTGTACCCTTGTCGCCTTGAACGAAATCGTGACACCTCCCCAAGTGCGGATTCTCTCGACGTAGTAATCAAGCATGCCCAAAGCGCTGAAGTCGAATACGCCTCGGTCAAATCGGCCCGTCAACCGTGCATCGGGAGGCGGATTTCGAAAGTCGATCCGCCGCTTGTAATTGTAACCTTTAAAAAGATGTTTTGCTTCTCGCTGACGGTCAGGATCAATCCAAACATCGATGATCTCCGCCGCGCCAAAAACTCTAAACCACAAGCTACTCGCTTCGCTTTTCCACTTCGCAACGGGAACCGCGCGGAAATTGACCCAACACTTCCCCCAGCTGCCAAACTGGTTGGCTCCTCGTACCCCACCATCTTCAAGAATCCGAGCTCCGGTACAGGCATCTGATTTATTTCGCAACGACAGTGCACCGTTGAAAAAGTGTTGCACCATGCGAATTTGAGGACGCCAATCAGGAATTACCTGCGGGACATAATCAATCGGCTCCCCGGCCCATATCGTTGCGGCCTTGAGATCGTTATACCCCCCTCGGTCAGACAGGCTAATCAATACGTCAAGTGCTCGGCGAAGACTCGACTTGATCGCTCCTACCTCACCCTCGATGACCCTCATTCGGCTCTCGGTACTGGCCTTGAAGGACTCAAGATCTGTTTTGAGGCTCAAGAGCTTCGCTTCAAATTGCTGCTTGTTTTCGAGCTGATCGGCCAAAAATCGAGATGTGTCCTCAAACTCTTTAACTCTATCTTGAAGCGCCCATTCTGAATCAGCCAAATCAATCCACTCAATAATATACTGAGCGCTTAGGGCTGCGAAGAGTGCATCCTTGTCGGGTAGATCCATCAACGTAGATGATAACAGAGTCGACATTTGCGAAGAGCCCGGCCCCATGTTCGCGATCTCCGTGTACGCATCCGTTATGAGGCGTTCAAGCTCAGGATTGTTGGCCAAGGCCCGACGATATTGAACAAAGTCCTCAGTCGTCAGAAGAGTCTGTCGCGCCCAAGATCGGACGCGATTGACACAGTCGGCTTTCGATGAACCGGATGGCCATTGAACAATTCCCAACATTAGATCTCGATGAAATCCCATTTGGTCGACACCCGCGCCAAAAGAATGGAAGATCTGATCAGCCGGTGTTCCCGAACGCACGCCACTCAACAAAAGATTCAGGTACTCAAGACTGAGCACCTGGAACACGTCCATTCCCATGGCGTTCGGGAATGTTGCATTCAAATCTCCTCCGCAGGCCACCGTCAGAGGCTTGAAAGATGTCCAATAAGCCTCTTCACGTCGTTCATCGGGTCCTAATGTCTTAATAAACTCAACCTGTACTTCCGCGAGAAACTGCCGCGAAAGCACAAGAGACGGCAATAAAGTCTTCCGGATATTCGAGACCGTCGAACTGAACTGCAAAGTTTTAGCCCGGTTCATCTGCACGGATTCGGCAATACCTTTTAGCTGCGATTCAAACGATGACTGACGAGAATTCAGCAGAGCGACATCTGTGACAACGGACTTAAATTTGGTTTCAAACTCGAGACCGAGCCCCGCAACGAGCTCTGCCGCCTTCTGCTGGACAGCCTCAAGTTTCTTCTCTAGCCGCTCCTCGAGGGCTGTCAGCATTCTGTTCGTTTCTTCTCTTTCTGCTGAAAATCGATTGGATACTTTTATTTTCTCTTGCTCGAAGTCCGCATTAAGCACATCGAAACGTCTTGAGATTGCGGTGATGAGCGTCTGCTGGGACAGCAGGTCTTGCTTCATAAGATCGACTTGCAGAGTTAGCTTAACAACGGCGGCGTTGAGTTCTTCTCGTTTTAAGTGCTCTTCTCGAATTGCCAAATTGAGCTGTCGCCGAGCCTCATCAAGCTCACGCCGCAGATCCTCAGCTCTTTTTTCGTCAGTTGTCGCCACTGTTTTAATTTCAGCCTCAAGAGCATCAATTCGTGAACTCAATGAATGAACAGCCTGCTTGAGAAACAAGGTCAAAATCATCGCCTCTTGGCGCAACTCCAAAAGCAACTGGTCACGTAGATTTTCGTTCTCTTGATGAGCGATAAAGAGAACTCGATTTTCCACAAGCTCTAACTTTCGATCAAAATTATTTGAAAGATC
>CANHQR010000049.1 GCA_947462815.1 Pseudobdellovibrionaceae bacterium | reverse complement strand
TTGATCTCATACACCTTCTCGAAGCCGCCGACGATGAGGCGTTTCAAGTAAAGCTCAGGCGAGATCTTCAAAAACAACTTCATGTCGAGCGCGCGGTGATGTGTCTGAAACGGATGCGCGGCCGCGCCACCATAAATCGGCTGCAGCACGGGCGTTTCGACTTCCAAGAAGCCGCGATCATTCAGCCACTTTCGCGTTTCGGCGATGATCATCGAACGTTTGCGGAAGACTTCGCGCGACTCGGGGTCCGTGAGCAGATCGAGATGGCGGTAGCGGTACTTAATCTCGATGTCGGCAAGGCCGTGATACTTCTCCGGCAAGGGCTCCAGTGTCTTGCAGAGCATGGAGAACTTTTTGGTGTGCAGGGAGAGCTCGCCTTTTTTGGTCTTAAAGACAAAGCCTTCGATGCCGACGATGTCGCCCAGATCAAGATGCTCAAAGCAGATGCGATCTTGCTCGGCGAGCTCTTCACCGCGCAGATAAATCTGCATCGAGCCGCTTTGATCTTGAATATTGAAGAACGCGGCCTTTCCCATTGGACGCTTGGTCATCACCCGACCCGCGACACGAAACACATCGCCTTCGCGTACATCACCGGCTTGAAGATCGGCAAACTTTTCGAGGATGGGTTTAAGTTCGCTGTTGCGATCAAAGTTGTGCGGAAAAGGGTCGATACCCGCAGCTCGCAAGCCGTGCAGCTTTCGACGTTTTTCGGCGCGAAGTGGATTTTCGTCGATGGGGTGACTCACGCAAGACTCCTTCAGGCTCGACCAAAGCGCCAAGCCTCAGTGAGATAAGGTCGGCGCCATTAAAGCGCGCGACCGGCAAAAATGTTCTGCACTTGGTGAAGGAGCTCGATCGCCTCGGCCTTAGGACGCTGGAAGGCATTGCGACCCATGATCGAACCGAAGGCTCCACCCTGCGCCAAGCCCTTCACTTCTTCGAGCAAATCCGCCGTCGACTTCGCCTCTCCACCGGAGAAAATGACGATGCGCTTGCCACCGAACGACGAATCGAGCACGTGCTTGGACCGCTCGGCCCTCGTCGCAACCGGAATGCCTTGAGCTTGATAGACTTTGCGAGCCGCATCTTGCTCAATGTGCGCTGACGGCGGCTTCACCTTGATGATGTGTGCACCCAGTTGGGCTGCGATTTGTGCGGCGTAAGCCACCACATCGATCGCGGTCTCGCCCTCTTTGGAGAGCTGCTCACCGCGCGGATACGACCAAATCACCACAGCCAAGCCCGCCTTCTTGGCATCGGCAGCGGCCAGATGAATTTCTTCGTACATGGTTTTGCGCTCGGACGATCCAGGATAAATTGTGAAGCCAATCGCTGCGCAACCGAGACGAAGCGCATCGTCGATACCGCTCGTCAGAGCTGAGATCGGCGACTTATTCGACCACAAAGTTTCCGAGTTGTTGATTTTGAGAATCAGCGGAATCTCGCCAGCGAACTCGCGCGCACCGGCTTCAATGAAACCGAGTGGAGCCGCGTAGGCATTGCAGCCCGACTCAATGGCCAACTGAAAATGATAGTGGGGATCATAGCCCACCGGGTTTTTGGCGAAGCTTCGCGCCGGTCCATGTTCGAAACCTTGATCGACCGGCAAGATTACCATCTTGCCTGTGCCCGCCAATCGCCCATGATTCATCAGACGGGCCAGGTTGGCCAAAGTTCCGGGGTTGTCAGATCCGTACCAGCTCAAAATCTCGCGGACTCGCGGTGTCATTCGCAGCACCTTTCGATGGATGAATTCTCAAACTTTCAGAGAGTCAAAAAAGACGATTTCGTGCCCCGCAAGCTAGCAAAGAATCACAGTCGAGTGAACCCGCAAACTCAGGGATTGACGCCCTCTTTCGCTTGAAGCATTTTGTCGCGGAGCGCTAATGCGTGGTCTACGGAACAGCAAAGGACTTAGATAATGAACCAGGCCCCGAACGCCGTCCACAAAGTGAGCTTCGAACCCACACCGAATCCGCACACCCTTCGCTTTTCGACGCATCAGGTGTTCAACGAGTTCCCCGCCAACTTCACCTCGGCCCAAGAAACGACGATCTCCCCGCTGGCCCGAAAGTTGTTTGGATTCCCGTGGTGCCAAGCGGTTTACGTGGGGCGCGATTTTGTGACGGTCACTAAAGCCGACTGGGTCCAATGGGAGATCATAGCAGAGCCCTTAGCGAACTTGATCGAGGAGCATCTCAATTCCGGCCAGCCCGCTGTGGCTCCGCTGAGCGAGTCCTCGGGCACCAGCGCCGGCGACAACGCCGAAGTCCAACGCATCAAAAAAATTCTGGACGAAGAGATTCGCCCGATGGTCGCTCAAGACGGGGGCGACATCGTGTTCTCGCGATTTGAGCACGGTATCGTTTATCTTCATATGCAAGGTTCTTGTGCGGGCTGCCCCAGCTCGACCATGACTCTGAAAATGGGCATTGAGGCGCGCTTGATGGAGGCCATTCCGGCCGTTAAAGAAGTCGTCGCAATTTAAGTACTTGCTCAGCGAACCCAGCGCACTTTCATTTGCGCTTGGCGAAGTCCATCATCTTCTTGCGCAAAAGCCGCGAGGATTTTGTCGGCCATGACTCGCGCGTCGAGTCCGAGATCTTCCAAAGAGGCCGTTTTGACGGGAGTACCTTCGTTCGTCACGTTCATCGCAAAGTGGATCAAACCCGAGACCGGGCTCACTGTGGCAATAGAAATAGAAAGTTTGCCTTCACCCACGTATAAATCATCGCCTGAACGGCGCAGTTGAGCCGCCAGAGCCTCGCGCGCCGAGCCCAGCAGGCCTTCTCGTAAAACCTCACCGACCAATGCCGAGAACAGTCGCTGTCGCGCGGTCATCTCGCGAAGATCGGCGCCGAAGATCTCCATCACAAAGTGAAGCATGCGCGCGCCGCGAATCGGACTTTGCTGAAGCAAATCTTCGCCGTCCACCATGTGCTCAAAGCTCACATCGCAAGCGCCGATCCACGCCACCAGCGAGTCGCCCATTAGGCCCTCACCCATGTAGGCAAAGAGTGATTTCAGTTGTGTGCCATCATAGGGCATCTCACGCGGGATGAAGTGGGTCTTGAGGGTCGGGTTCACGTCCAACCTCCGGCGCGCCGAAAGCGCTGGCACGATTCGCATTCTCCGCAGGGCTTTTCTTCACCCAGATAACAAGGCCACATCAAATCAAAGGGGGCTTTGAGCTTTCGGCCGAGCTCAACGATTTCGGTCTTCTGCATTCCAACGGTCGCACATTCGACACGCACTTGATTGGCCGTGGAAAAGCGAAGCGATGCGGTCACACTCTCCATGTAAGCTTGCGTGTTATCGGGAAAAGTCGAGGCCTCTTCCAAATTGAATCCCGGTACGATCACCTGCGCCCCTAGTCCCTCGGCAAAAGCCGCCGCAATGCTGAGAAAAATGCCATTGCGGTTGGGCACCCAAACCGACTTCGCGGTCTGCTCGCTCTGTGCTAAGTCGTCGATTTGAACTTGGGAACCCGTGGGTACTTGCATGCTGGCGGACACGAGCGAAGTCCGGGTGAACTCACGAAACCATTTTAGATCCAAACTTTGGTGTCGAACGCCCGCTCGATCCGCCAAGGCACGGGCACGCTCGATCTCCCGCGAAGCCGCACGCTGACCGTAGTCAAAGGTGAGCGCCAAAACGGCTCGACCGCGCTGGGCCTCGAGCCAAAAATTGACGGTCGAATCTAAGCCACTGGAAAGCAAGACGACGGACTTCTCGTTCATGCCGAGGGGGTCGACTTTCGACGAGCCGTCGATTGAACTTTTTTGCCTTCAGCCGCTGACTTTTTGGCGCGAGGTTTCTTCACCGGCACATCCGCTGGCTGAGATCCCTTCAAAGCCGCATGCGAAGCTCGCAACTTTTTCGCGGACGCCTTTGCGGACTGAGCCTCGGGAGCAGACGCTGATTCGCCGGGCAACGTCGAGGAGCTCGAAGTCACCGCGACCTCATTCTCCACAACCGACGGCGCCTTCGCGCCCCACTCTTCGAGGGTCTTTTTGACGGGTTGGGGAATTCGTTCGGATTCCAACATTTGTGCGCGAACCGAAGCCGCGCGCTCCAAAACCGCGCGACCAACTCGTCCCACCAAATCATGGGGATTCTGCTCAATGCGCTGGAGAGTTTGCTGGAGAATCTGCGAGCCGGAATGCGAGAGGTTCAAAAGCATTTGGTCCGTGATTTGGGGCACTTTCGTCTGCACGGTGGCCTGTAGGCTACCTTGGACCTCTTGAACTCGGCTCTGAACTTTCTTGATCAGCTTGCCGACTTGGGCACCCACTTCAGCCTGAGCGGCTTGTGCGGTCTTCGATGCAGATTGCGCGGTCTCAACAAGTTTGGACGCCATGTCACCCCCCCTGACGCGGAGCTTGAGGTAACACTTTCGCGAGAGAGCATCAAGCCAAGGGCGAGCTCAATTCCACCAAGCGAATGGCTTGAACCAAAAGCTGAAGTTCGCGGCGCCCTTGGTAGTGGTTCCACTGGGGCTCAACGATCACGTCGACGCGCTGACCAAGTCCGATACTGTCGGGTCGAGCCGAGTCTGAGTTGTTCGGCGAAAACCAGACAGCCTGCACCGGCTCTGTCCCCGCTTGAGTGAGACGCAGCCGCAAATGCCCGCCCTTCATTTCGCGCCGCATTGTCACACGGGCATCGCGAATGAGGAGGCGCGGGGGCGGAGCGGCTGCCCCAAAGGGTCCCGCGGCCTCCAACCAGTTCATCAAACTCGGCGTGATCTCATTGAGCTGCAAATCTAAATCGTAATGTTGAACTTGAGGCCGAGGCCGCAAGTTAAGCTCCTCATTCTGGATTTCAAAATAGCGAATCAAATCAGCTCGCAGGGTCTCCAGCATCTCGACGGAGGTTTCAAAGCCTGCGGCCATCGCATGACCGCCAAATTGATGCAGGCTGAGCGCGGCCGAAGTCATCGCCTCAGTCAACGAGTGAGGACTTCGATCCGGCAGGCGCGCGCTGCCGATGATCAAACCTGAATCGCCTTCGACCGCTCCAACGAAGGTGGGTACGCCAAACTTTTGCGCGAGTCGCGTGGCGACAAGTCCCACAACACCGCGATGAAACTCGCGACTGGCCAACACGATGGCCGCAGGTGCGGGCTGACTGATACCCCGCAAAGCCTGATCCGCAGCTTGGTCGGCTTGTTTTTGCGAGGCTTGGCGCTCCTGATTGTTCGCGAGCACCAAGGCACAAAGTTCCCGCGCGCGAGCCTCATCATTCTCGAGATAGATCTCAAGCGGCTGCAAGCCCGAGCCCATACGCGAAAGCGCGTTGAGTTTGGGTGCAAAACGTATGGCGACGTCCTGAGCATTTAGGTTTCTTCCCCATAGATCCAAGGACTTCATGAGCTCTCGAAGACCAGTGCGCGAAGTTTCCGCTAACTTCAAGAGTCCATGTTTCACGAGAATGCGGTTTTCAGCCTTAAGCGGAACGAGATCCGTGATGGTGCCAATGGCAAACACATCGAGAAGACTCTTTGGGTCAAAGCCCGCACTCAGGCCTTCTTCCATCAACACACGACGAAGCGCCAAGACGAGATAGAAAATCACGCCCGTGCCACACAAGTGTCCCAGGCCTGATTCACAATCGCCGCGATTCGGGTTCACGACTGCAACAGCCTCCGGCAAGATCGGACGAGCTTCAGCATCGAGCTTCGGCAGGTGGTGGTCGGTGATGATCACATCGATGCCGAGCGATTTTGCGGTTTGCACCTCGTGAATCGCTGTGATTCCCAGATCAATCGATACCAGCAAGGTACAATCAGTTTCCCGCTTGAGGCGCTCGAGCGCCTCGTCGTGGAGTCCGTAGCCCTCAGTCAGGCGCTGCGGCTGATAACCGCGTACGCGTTGAAAACCAAGCCTTTGGAAAGCCTCAAGAGCCAAGGCCAGTCCACTTGTGCCGTCTAAATCATAGTCGGCATAGAGAACGATGGACTCTTGCTGGTGCCAAGCTTGCCGAAGGCGCTCGATCGCTTTGCTGAGGTCCTTGAGAGAAAGAGGATCGCGCAAATCCTTGAGGCTCGGGCGAAACCAACTCTGCAGCTGCTCCGGCGTTTGGAGGCCGCGAGCATAAAGAAATTCGACCAGTCGGGGCGGAACTTGTGCCGCCTTGGCGAGTTGCGCGGCCTCCGATTCAGAGAGCATCGAGCCTCGGCGCTCCCAGAGCGACAAGGCCCTGTGCTGAGACAGGGTCCCTGATGAGACCCCGCCGAACGTATTTGAACTCGATGACGTCACGGACAGATCGGACATTGGCCTCCCTCGCCTCGCGAAGCCAAAACTCGAATCAAGCCTTCGCCGCTGCTCGGGGCATCGGAGCAGAAGCCGGAATTTTCTTACCGGCGCCACCCATCATTTTGTCGTAGACCAGGATCAGCGGAGCCGCGACGTAGATTGACGAGTACATGCCGACCGCCACACCCAGCATCAGAGTGAAGGCGATCTGCTCGATCACTCCGCCGCCATACAGATAGAGACCCAAGCAGGCGGCAAACGTGGTAAATCCCGTCAAAATCGTTCGTGACAGCATGTCGTTGATCGCCTGATTGATGATGTCGTAGAGGCTCACGCCACGCATCTTGGGCAGAGTTTCGCGAATTCGGTCAAAGGTCACGATCGTGTCATTGAGCGAATAACCGATGAGGGTCAAGATCGCAGCCATGATCTGCACGTTGAACTCGCGATCCAACAAAGAGAACACGCCCAAAACAATCAAGGTATCATGCAAGAGCGAGAGCACAGCTCCTGGTGCATAAGCGTAATCGAAACGAATTGAGACGTAGATCAAGATCAAGATGAAGGAATACAGAGCGGCCAAGAAGCCATTCTTTTTGAGCTCGTTACCCACTTGCGGACCGACTGTGTCCACCCGTAGGACGCCCTCAGCCTTCAGACCAAAAGCCTGAGCAAAATCGGCCTTCATGGAGTCGATTTGCTTCACCAGAGTTTGGTTGATCTCTTTTTCAGTTTGCCCGGCCGGAGTACCCAAGCGAATGATGAACTCGTTCTTATCGCCGATACTCTGCACGGAGGCCTCTTTGAGTCCGAGCTTATCAACACTGGCGCGAACTTGTTCGGCCGTCACAGGCTGGTCGAACTTCACCTGCACTTCCGTGCCGCCGGAGAAGTCGATCCCGTAATTGAGACCCTTGAAGATCAGCAAGCCAATTGCTCCGATCGTCAAAATCAAGGACAAGCCACCCATCAGGGGCGCCAAGCGCACAAAGTCGATGCCCTTTTTGTTCGTCGTCGCAGAAGCTTTATTTTGCGTGTAGTCTTTAGACATCACATCACCACTTAATCGAGGGATTGAGTTTCCACTTCAGCACCAAAAGATCGAGCAACGAGCGTGTGAAGAACACGGCTGTGAACAGCGTGATCACCAAACCCGTTACCAGCGTGATCGCAAAACCACGTACAGGGCCTGTGCCGTAATACATCAGCACCAAACACACGGCGATCGACACCAAGTTCGCATCGAAAATGGACGACATCGCACGATCAAAGCCTTCGCGAATCGCCTGCGCCATCGTCAGGCCTTTGGCCATTTCCTCTTTGATGCGCTCAAAGATGATCACGCTCGAGTCGACCGAGATACCAAGACCAAGGGCCAAGCCGGCAATACCCGGGAGCGTGAGTGTCGCACCCAAGGCGGACAACACCGCGAGTGTCGCCGCCAGGTTGAGACCCAGAGCTAAATTCGCAAGCAAACCAAAGCTTCGGTAGTAGCCAAACATGAAGATGAAGACGAAAGCCGCCGCGACCATAGCGCCTTTTGCACCTTGCGCGATCGCGTCCGCACCGAGGCTCGGCCCCACGGTTCGCTCTTCCAACTGTTCGAGAGCGGCCGGCAAGGCACCTGACTTGAGCGCCATCGAAATCAACTTCGCTTCATTGAGTTGCTTATTGTAATCGCGGCCCCCACCCAAAGTGATCTGTCCGCGACCGCCTGTGATCGGTTCATTGATGATCGGCGCCGACTTCACGACCTTATCCAAGACAATCGCCATGTACTGTTTGTTGTTGCGACGAGTGAGATCACCAAACAAACGCGTGCCTGCTGCATTGAAAGCGAAGCTGACGACGGGGTTACCGTATTCACCGGGTGCCACATGCGCGTCCGTGAGCGTATCGCCCGTAACCATTTCTGTCGTTTTCAGCAAATAAGGAATACGCCCGGCCTCAAGGCTCTCAGCGCTTTCCGCTTTCTCAAAGAGCACAAGGGTGTTGGCCGGGATTTTACCTTTGAGAGACTCATTCAGCTTATCCACGTAGGCCGAGTACTTCATCTCTCCGCCCAACTTAAAGCCACCGTCCTTCTCGGCCGTGTCGATGAGACCTTGAAGCTCGGCTGCGCCAACACTGGGGTCCACAATCATGAAGTCTAAACGAGCTGTCTTGTTGATCAACTCTTTGGCATTGGCTGCGTCTTGGATACCGGGCAGCTGCACCAAAATCCGATCCTCACCTTGAGCCGAGATCGAGGGTTCAGCGACGCCGAATTCGTCGATGCGGTTGCGGATGGTATTGATACCTTGCTCAACCATGCGTTTGGAGAAATCGCGAACATGGAGTTCGGAATACTCGAGCTTTGTGGTGTTGCCCTCAGCCGAAGCGACGGTGAAAGTGTTGCCGTAACGATCGGTCACAAACTTCGAGACTTGCGCGGCCGGTGCACCTTCAAGTGTGATCTCGCCACGAAGGGGATTCCCCACGGTTCCGCGAACACCGCTCACCTTATCGCGCTCCAATTCAATAGGAAGCTCGGCACTCAGGCGCGTGGTCTCGACCTTCAATGCACCTTCGATATCCACACGCATAACCAGATGGAGGCCGCCTTGAATGTCCAAGCCCATCGTCATTTTCGAGTTTGTGGGCCACCACGGAAGCTTCGACACATCGATCACGTTCGGCGCCGCCCAGATCAGCGCGATCGCCAATGCGCCCAAAGACACACCGACGCGCATTCGCAGATTCTCTGTTCCCGAAATCGCGCTCATGCCTTACCTCCTGCCGGCGAGGCCTCAGTTTGTGTCGCCGATTGCAGCGAGGTGCTCACCATCGAGCGCAACACCTTCACGCGCACGCCATCGGCAATCTCCAAGGTCACGACGGTATCCGTGAGACCTTCCACGCGACCCAAAATTCCAGAGTTTGTGACAACCTCATCGCCGCGCTTGAGTTTCGAAAGAAACTCTTGATGGGCTTTGCGCTGCTTCTGCTGCGGGCGGATGATGAGGACGTAGAAGATACCGATCATGAACACGAAGGGCATCAGCTGCGCCCAAATCGGGGCCGGTGGGGCCCCGGTCGCGGGGGCCTGCGCGAAGGCGCTGTTGGCCGAAACGGCCACAGCGATCCCCGTCGCGACCTGCCCTGCCCTTCGCAGTTCGACGAGATTTCGGGAAATAGTGCGAGCGACAGAATGGATGGACATGAATTTCCCCCTGCAACGCGCGCCGAAAACAGCCTTCGGCCGAATTGCTGAACTTTCCGCTAAATAAAAATCGCAACGCTAACCCGCGCGCGAACGGAAAGGCTAAGAATGTTCACGATTCTCAAGGCTTGTCCACTATCCCTCGCGTCATTCGCTGTCGCAAGCCGATCGCAAGCCTCGATTGCCGCAGCGCGAAGTCTGAGCTGCTGAAGGGCTATGCAAATTCCCTCAAAGCGTCACAGACGCGCTGTCCAGTGCGGCCGCTCGGGCAACCCGCCCCATGCTGCGATCGCGGAACTCCGGCCAACTTCCCGCCTTGATGTGAGCTCGAGCCTGGCTCATTAACGAAAAGTAAAAGTGCAAATTGTGAATCGTATTCAGTCGAGCGGAGAGAATTTCGTCACTCATAAAGAGGTGGCGAAGATAGGCGCGCGAGTAGTTCGTGCAGGTGTAGCAATCACATTCCGGATCTAGAGGACGTGGATCCTCTCGATATTCGGTTCGCTTGATCGAGACCTTGCCCGACCAGGTGTACAGCGTCCCGTTGCGAGCTGAGCGCGTCGGCAACACACAGTCAAACATGTCGATGCCGTTGTCGATGGCGATCAGCAGATCAAGAGGCGTACCCACACCCATCAAGTAGCGCGGCTTGTGTCGCGGCAAACGCGGCGCCACATCCGGCAACAATTTGTGCATCAGCTCAATCGGCTCGCCGACGGAAAATCCTCCGAGTGCGTAACCCGGAAGATCAACCTCACAAGTCATTTCCAAGGACTTGAGACGCGAGGACAAATCAAGGCCGCCCTGCACGATTCCAAAGAGCAGACTCTCTGAGCGAGTCATCGCCGCCTTAGAACGCTTCAACCACCGAATGGTCAAATCCATCGACTTTTGAATCTGCTCGGGCGTCGCGGGGTACTGAAGGCATTCGTCGAAGGCCATGATGATGTCGCTACCCAGATCCATTTGAATCTGCATCGAGGTTTCCGGCGACAAGAAGTGTTTGGCCCCATCGAGATGCGAGCGAAACTCCACACCTTCTTCCGTGAGCTTGCGCAGGCCACTCAGGGAGAAAACCTGAAAGCCGCCACTATCGGTGAGAATCGGACCCGACCAATTCATGAATTTGTGCAAACCGCCGAGTTTCGCGACGGTTTTTTCACCAGGTCGAAGATGCAAGTGATAGGTGTTACCGAGGACAACCTGGCAGCCCGAAGACTTGAGCTCTTCCGGCGTCATCGCCTTGACCGTCGCCTTCGTCCCCACGGCCATAAAGACCGGCGTCTCGATCGGCCCATGATGCGTCTGGAGCCGACCCGCGCGAGCGTGCCCGACTTCGCTGAGCAATTCAAAATGTCCTGTGGGCTGAGACGGCGTGGGCATGTGTGCCCTGCGATTTAACAGCGGCCCGCCAGCGACGCAATTTAAACCTGAATCGAAGCGCTCTTGTCGGCCGACTGAAACCTGTGAGCTGATGTGTCCAAGGGGAGGCCTGAACTCCGAGTCTATCGGTCATAACGATGGGTTATAGCGAAGATTCCAGAGGGCTTTGACGCCCCCGCGGGTCGTTTGTCGAGGCCGCTAACCGTCACACCCACCCTGAACGTCTTACGAGACAGAAGACGACCAGCCCCCCAGGGCCTCGGTTGATCGGCTCAAAAAGAACGGAAGCCTTCACAAAGGAGTCCCCATGAACCATCAAACGAACTCGCGACGCCCCCTTCGCCTGCTGCAAGCGATCCTCGTCGGCGTGCTGGTTATATTCGGCGCGCCCGATGAGGCCGCCGCATGGAGTCTCGATGCGACAGCCAATTTCGGTGCGGGACTTGAGCGCGGTGACATCGAAGAACTGAGTCTTGAATCAGAGGCCGAGGCCGTCGAAGTGGAGCTCGTCTCCAAAGAGCGACTGCGCCAATACGCTCGCGTCAACGAAACGGAACTTGAAGCTGAGGCTCGACGCATGTTTGTCGAGGCGGACCTGGCCCGCGGCCAAACGACAGACGAAAATGTGCTGACACAGATCGCTGAGAACCGCTGAACTCAAGCGCCCAGCGAATTGACCAATCAACGAAGCCAAGAAGAAAATCAGGTCGTGACCACCTGGAGTCCCGAAACCCCGCTGCCTTCACAGCGGGGTTTTTTTATGGCTCTCGGCGATCCCGCAAGACCGAGGCCGGCGCAGGAGCCGGCCAGAGCGGGAGGCTTCGGCTCAGCCGATACCTTTGTTGGTGGGCTTGGCAGCGCCGGCGAAAGAAAGCTTCGTGCTCGCGCTCCACCTCAGCCATGCGGAGCAGATCCTCGACAAAATCTGTCTGTCCCGCGGCCTTGGCCCAAGCTGCGGCCCGTAAATACTCGCCGACATTCGTGCTCTCCAACCACCCCGCACCGAACATGGCGAGAAACCAACTTCCCCAAACCGGCCGAGACCACAAGCAAAGCCTCCAAATGACATGACCGATGAAACCCATCAAGCGTTCGCGACGAGGTCTTGGCTCGGCTCCGAGACTGCGCAGCATCCGCGCGACACACTCGCGGTGCTCGATCTCCTCGCGCTGAATCCGGCGAATCTCTCGTTCATCGTTCGCGTGCTGGGGATCTCGGAGGCTCAGTGCGTGACCTTCGTAGGCATAGGTGGCAGCTAACTCGCCGGCATGAGCATCTTGTAAGAGTCGAATGAGCTGAGCCTTCGCCGCATTTTGCGTCTCGCGTGGGTCCGCAGTCGGTGCTAAGTCCATAGACTCATCTCCTCTCGATGCGGCTCAAGGCATAGCCAGCTTTCACTTTAACATCCCGAATCCCGACGCTCGAAGTCCCGATCAGGTCGTTTCACTGTCCAAGCGAGGGCAGCCGCGCTCCCAAATCGAGGAGTGTCCGTAGCTAAACAGTCGATATTCGCGAGCGATCGCCCACTGATAAGCGCGCTTCACCTTCTCAAGATCCCCGGCGAAGCTCGCCACCAGTGCCAAAAGCGTCGACTTGGGCTGATGGAAGTTTGTGATGAGCCAATCCACTTCATGCCATGAGGATCCGGGTGCGAGCATCAAACGCGTTTCGCCACTCAAATCGTCAAACGCTGATTCTTCAACCCGCGCCGATGAATTCGGATTGCGACTGGGTCGCAATAGTCCCTGCGCGGCGCTCTCGAGGGTTCGTGCCACGGTGGTGCCCAACGCCACAACGCAGCCGCCCTGACGACGAGTCTGCGCGATCGCCTCGCGAGTCGAACCTGGCACACATACGTATTCCGCATGCATCACATGCTGATCCAAAGTGGCCGCCGTCACAGGGAGGAAGGTTCCAAGCCCCACATGCAGAGTTACCTCCGCCACATTCACTCCTCGGGCCCGGAGCGCCGCCAGGAATTTTTCATCGTAGTGAAAACTTGCCGTGGGAGCCGCGAGGCTACCGGGTACACGGGCCCAGGCCGTCTGATAGTCTTGAGCGTCTCGCGCGCGGTTGCGGCGCTCGCCCCGGGCCTTTTGGATATAGGGAGGCAGCGGGAGCTCGGCGTGTTTCATGAAAAAATCTTCGCTGAGACTTTGCGAAGCGCTCAGCCTTTGCGGACGACCTCGCTCGAGCAAGCTGAACTCAACTCCACCTGCGCTCTGCCGATGACCAGCCTTCCAGCGCGAAGCCGGGCAAAGCACTTCCCATTCGGAGGCCACGGCATCGAGGGGGCGAAGAAACAAAATCTCTAAGCCCTCGTTCGTCAAGAGACGCCGTCGAAGAACCTGCGTGTTGTTGATCACCCAAAGATCGCCCGGATGAAACATCTCGAGCAGTTGCGTATGATCGATTTCCCGAGGCTCAGAGCACTGCGCCGGCACGTGCATGAGGCGCGTGTCGCGAACCGGCTCTGTGGCAACCAATCGCTCAGGATAGCTAAAGTCGAGATCTTCGAGCGCAAGGGACATGCGACTCTTTTCAAGCGGCCTCGCGCAGGCGGTCAAAGCATTTTGCTGTGGACCCTAAAAATTTGAATCCGAGTGTGGCTCCCGATCTCCGAACCGCAAAATGAAAAAAAAGCCGCGCCGAACTCACGCTCGACGCGGCCACCCACCACCAACCCTGACCGGGCCACCACAACCCGCAGGGGACTCTCTTCGAGTTAACTTCGCTTAAAAGCTGCGCTTTGAACGCGCCTTCAGCGGGATCGGCTGAGCCGGCTGACGGCCAACTTCGACCCTCGTGGTCAGAAGAATCAGCCCGAGGCCTAAAAGCCCGAAACTGGTTCCTGAACCGATGAGCAACATCAACTCACTCATGCTACCCTCCGTAGTTCAGCCTCAAGTTCACTCAGGGCCCTCGCGATTTCCTCATACATGAGTCTTCGCGTTCGCGGGTGCGTCTCGGTGCGAAACCGACCTCGTGGGTCGAGAAGCGGCCGAAGTCGCGCCAATTGGGCCTGAACTTCCTTAAACCTTTGCCGACTCATCACTCACTCCCTGAGCATGTAAGAGACCTGACCTTTTCTCTGTGCTCAGGCGTCCTTGCCCGAGCTCCTGCACCTAAGACGCGCCACCCGGATTCTTCGGTTAGTGGCCCATTGCGAGGAGTTTCTGAAGATATTCAGCCTTCAAAAGCAGCAAGTTGCAGGCTTTCTTGACAGACTTGAAGCTTTTGGCTGAAATACGCTCTTCACCCCCCATCAAGTGCGCGAGTGGCGAAATTGGTAGACGCACCAGCTTGAGGGGCTGGCGCCCGAAAGGGCATGGTGGTTCAAGTCCACTCTCGCGCACCAAGTTTCCGCGACTTTCCATACGCGACGTTCCTTGCGCTGCATGATGAAATGCGGATCTCCTCACTTAACTGTTGGTCACAGGGTCTCCTGAAATGCGTGTTCGGCAACCACAGACTTGACACATGATCACTCGCGATACCCGAGGGGCTGTTTCGCCCAACGAAATTCTCGCAAAGTTAAGGACGGCCTTTACCAACGGCTCTAGCCACTGGCGCGGCCTCTCGTTGACGGAACGCTGGGTGGTGATGCGGCCTCTGACCGTCGCGATCGTGTTAATCAACGCAGCCGTACTTTCTGGCGCCGTCCCCTCCCCGAAAGAGGATGCACTCGCAACCTTCTATATGGCAGATCCAAACCCCCGGGGAGTTCGATTCGTCGACCGGGCGACCGATTGGGGCGTTAAACATGTCGTTTTCCCTCTCGTCCAAGATGGCAGCAATGACTTTGAATTCGCTCGAAGCGTGTCGACGGTCGTCGTCGAGGACCTCAACAACGATGGCTGGATGGACCTAGTCTTCAGTGCCGGTCGCAACAAGTTTTCGATTCACGTCTATCTCAACCAACAGGGCCGTGGTTTCGCTAAATACGAACACCCAAGCTTCATCAATGAAGCCCTCAACGCCAACTCTTTCAAATATCGGCGACGTATCGTAGGAGGCTACACGACAGGATTGAGTGTCTTTGACCTCGATGGCGACGGACAAAAAGACATCGTCGAATCGTCGCTGCGAGGATGCGTGCGCGTACTATTCAACCGTCAATTGAACTTCGTCGTCGGCGAGGAAAAACGCTACGGCGGAAAAACTTGCGGGATTTTTCTCTCATCCAATTTTGGTGATCTCGATGGAGACCAACGGCTCGATTTGCTTCTCCACCCTCAATCGCATCGATCCGTAAGAATAGACCAGGCTTACCGAACCAACCGCGTTTTGCTCAATAAGCCTGAAGGCTTGATTGAGGCCACCTCGAAGATCTTTCCGCCAAATTCGGATTACACCTGGGGGTCCTTGCTCACGTTTTACCAGCCGCTCAACCCGAGTGCGGATGGCAAATCACGACGTGGACCGGATCTTTATCTCATCAATGACTTCCGTCGACCTCGCTTTTATCGATGGTCATACCAGGGTTATAAAGACACCTTTGCACGCATTGTACCTGGTTTCTTGGTTCACGGCCAAATGGGAGGAGATACGGCGGATCTCTACGGGGAGAATGAAACCTGGTTCTATGTCTCCAACATCACTCGTCCGGGTTCCTACCACGGTTACAACTATCTTTTTCGCCCTCCCAAAGAAGGCCTGAAGATGCGAGATCTGGCACGTGATCTCGGCGTCGATCGCTGCGGATTTGGCTGGGGAGCAAAGTTTGTCGACGTGAACAATGACGGGAGAAAAGATCTGATTGTGGCCAATGGAATCTCGCGGGGATTGCCCGGTGTTGAACGTGAATCATGGTTCCTCTACGTCCACGCACTTTCGATCCCCGATTTTATATATGATATCAACGGTACACCTTATTTTCCGCCAATGCGGATTAGCGGCAACATTTCGGGCTTCGAGAGAAATTGCCTCTTTCTGCAAACCGAGGATGGTAAATTCACGGACATTGGGCTCGCAGCTGGAATTCAAGATACGAACAATGGTCGTGGTGTAGCGATCGGTGATCTGAACAATGACGGACGTCTTGATGTGGTCATCGCCAATGCCAACGCAGCTCCTCAAATCTACATGAATGAAACCCAGAGTGATGGGAACTGGCTCGGCCTTCGAGTTCTGCGCCCAAAAGGGAGAAGCCCGGTCGGACTAACCGCCACCCTGCGCACAGATCGCAAGATTTATCGACATGAACACTTCCCTGGGAATGGCTATGCGGGACAAAACGAGGACCGAATCCACTTCGGTTTAGGTCACCAAAAGCTACGCGAATTGAAAATTCGCGTGCCCTTTACCGCAAGAGAGTTTGTCTTCAGCGCCGAGCAACTCAAACTCAATCAATACCAGGATCTGGTGATCGATGAGTGACGGTTCCCTCAGAGCAACAGCAAACTTGCGTGAGTCACTCGGAAACAAACTGAGAACGTGGCTTCACGCGATCTCACACCCTCTGCCGGTGCGCATGCAGATGTTCAGTCTTTCGGCGTACATTCTTTTTGCCGATTTTGGACTGACCCTAAGGCGCTTCAATATGCAAGATTGGATGATCGCTTTGGCCGCGGGCTTAGCGACCGAAGCAATGATGGCCAAATTCAGTTCAAAACCGATTCGCTTGAGCTCGGCTTATATCTCGAGCTCCGCCATCTTTTTCTTGCTCGATTCACCTTACTGGTGGGCGGATCCCGCCCTTGCCGCAATCGCTGTCTTTCTCAAGCGCAACATTACAGACTTTCGCGGGTCTCATCACTTTAATCCGGCCAACCTCGCGCTTCTTTGTGGGATTGGAGTGACACCGATGATCTACACGCTCGACCCCACTCGACTTCCGCATCGTCAGGATTTGTATTTACTCATCGTTGCCTTAGGAAGTTTGACCGTTGTGCTCGCAAAACGTTATTGGCTCGCAGCCAGCTACCTCGGAAGCTTTGTCATTTTGTCTGCTCTTTGGGCCACATGGACGGGCGAGAATCTCAGCTATTCCATCTTTAGAGTTCTGGGTCCCTTAAATCTTGTTTTTTGCTTCCACATGATCAGCGATCCCGTGACCTCACCGGAGAAACGGAATGACCAATTGCGGCTGGGTGTCGCTCTCGCCTGTGTGGACGTGATTCTACGTGAGCTTTATATCTATCACTCGACGCTCCTCGCGATGATCTCAATCGCTGCCCTGCGTGGCACATGGACAAATTGGCGATTCACTCTCCATCCACTTGAATGTGGGCACCCGGTCGAATTGAAGGGCCCTCAGGGGCGCATATAAGTACGCAGCCTTTGCGGCTGATTTTCCCAGCGAACTTCGCCCGTGGTGGCATCGTAAGTCGGTACGGACTTCATCACCACGACTTCCATTTCCACCATTTCCTTGGGCGCGAGGTCCTCACGAAGACCCTGAGGCTCCTTGCTCTCGCTTGCACGGGCTAAACTGTCTAGGGTCGAATAAGCGGGCATCGACCCAGCTGAGTTACTAGCTTCAACACGATTCGGATTCGACTTTAAGACCGAAGGGACGTCCAAAGAGAAGGCGAGACTCACAATTAGGACCAGAGTGAGGCCTGTGAACCCACCCAAAATGAGACGCGCGAGTCTCGAAGTGAGAACTCGCGCGTGGAACCGCATCGTCAGAGGCGATCGCGATTCATCAGTGACCATGAGTCGGGTCACCTTCGTGGTGCACATGGGCCTCAGGCAAGTCGCCCAAGATCGCGCGATACTCTTCCGGCACAGCCGACAGCGCTTCTGCGGGCGTTCCAGCACCGCGCAGCGTGTGCGTGGCCCGGGCGATCTCGACACCTTGCCGACGGAGACTCGCCGTGATTTCGACGTCTTTACCTTGGTGCTCAAGACGGATCGACTCGAGGTTCAAGTTGCCACCGTTGTGGCGTACAACCTCGCCATTGACGCGAATCTGCAACTGGGCATCGCGAACTCGGCTTCGCGAGGAGCCGCGCAAGCTCACCGCCAACTCATCGCGAAGATTCAATACGCCGACACTTTCATTTTGTGTCGATGCGCGCTGAACCGCCATGGCCAGTTCCACGTCATACGTGGGCTGAGCCGCCGAGATCCGAATCGGAGTGCCTTTCGGGAATCGACCTTCGCGATAAGCTTGGATCTCCGAGGCCGACTTGGAATCCATAAAGTCCGCCAACTCTTTGTTGGTGACGCACTTCACTTCCGGAAGACCGCAGACGCGCAGAGCGAACTCTTTCATCGCTTCCCAATAAGCGCCGCCGTTCCACAGCGAGAAGTGATGGCCAATGTGAATCGGCCCTCGGTTGCCGTTGTAGTTGCCTTCGAAATACTGCAGATAAGTTTCCAGCATTTGTCGTTTATAGGTTTCCTTGTTCTGAGCGATGTTCGGGTCGGGCCGACCGTTTGAGTCCGCCACGTAGAAGTTGAAGTCCATGGACAAAGTTCGCTTACCCGTGCCCGCGATTCGCAAACCAGCCAGCGGGAAATTCCAGTGTCCACCGGTTGAGTTTTTCTCCGGCCAATAGTTCGGTCGGTTCACTTGCGATGTATCGTAACGATAATTGAAGTCCTTGATCACTCGGAAGAGATCTTGGTTGAAGCCCAAAAGGGGCGCGCGGAATCCCGTCATCGAAGACTCGGGGAAAATATTGCCATTCGGAAAGAGACGAGTACCTCGTGTGCCCGTGCCGACTACAGCACGATTGAAGTTAAAGAAATCGAAAATGATGCGGTGGAACTGCTGAAACTCGCTCTTCCACTGCTCAAAGCTCCATCGCGAGCCGTCGAAGTGAGCATTAGCATGCGAAGCGATTTCGTGGCCTTCTTGATGAGCGAGATTGGTCTGATCATAGCGCGCGAGCAAATCCTCACGATCTTCACCCCAACCGATGGCGGATTGACCGGGGCCGCGCGACGGCTCGACGTACTGAGACTTCACCGCGCGTCCCACATAGTAGACGCCCGAGATGAAGTAAGTGAACTTCAGGGGCTTGCCTTGCGCTTCCGCGTCTCGAGCAAAGCGACGTGTCGCCTCCCACATGGGAATGGATGACGAGCCGTCGAAGGCCAACAGAACATATTGCGGAGGTCTTTGAACCTGCGACTGAGCTTGAGCTCGCGGCGCGCCTCCTAATAAGAGAGAGGGAGCTAACAAAGCTCCACTGATCGCTAAGTTCAAAGCCTTCCGGCCAACGGCTCCACGTCGAACATGCTTGAGCGTTTTCACGGCACTGATCCTTCCCACGACCTAACTCTTGAAGATCCCGCTACAGTTGAAGTCTGTTTCTCTGGTTTCGACTTCATCCCCCGAAAAGGATCTTCAGAGAAAATCCTGATGGTGGATGGAGAAATCCCCAAAGAGCATTCGACTTCCGAAACTTCGGTCGACGAACCCGTATGGCTCGCCCGCCTCGATCTTCGGTTCATGGTCTCTACAAACAGGAAATAGGCCAATCGACGGCGCCATTTCGGACGACGTAACAAAAAAGCCGTGCAAAATGGCCCAATCGCGTCACCTTCAAGTCGTGACGGGATTGGCGAACCTACAGTTTGGTTACGGATTGTCCCGAGCTGCGAGGTAGAGAAATTGAAGGGTGAAACAGGGGGAGCGACAAAGTGACCTTCAGCGGCAAGTCCAAGCCGCCGCTGTCCAATCAATTGGCAGTTTGAGGTTTACGGGTTCTGAGGCCGCGCTTTGCCTTTGGTCCTTTTTTTCAATGCCTGGCCGCAATTCGACCCCTTGCCGCCCTCGAACTTTCATCGCGCGCAAGTGACACCAAGCCTCCGGCTGACTGCTCGATACTCACGAGCCTGTGGTGGCGGTACGACTCCGATCACTTCATGAAACGAGGCCTCATCAAAAGATTTTGAGGAGGTCGACATAAGCTGGACCCTCGGTCGACCCTAATCTGGCGACCCTAATCTGGCACTCCGCTGGGCTCGCGGGAGCCTGTGACTTTCTCTTGCGATGGCTCTTTGCATGGGTCCCGATATTCACCGTCAATCCGACGATTCTCTCCCATTTTCCCTGCGGCGAAACGCAAGTCGATCAAAGTTTTCGGGATGCTGGTAGCCTCGGAAAGCTGCTCCCACGAAGCGTCCTCTCAAGAAATCCAGCAGATGAAGTTGAGGTCGTTCCTATTTCATCAGATCTATGTCATCAGAGCACTCGAGCATGGCGGATTCGAATGAGATGAATGTTGAACCCCACCCATCAACTCAGCGCAACAAGCGCTGGTGACTTTGTGTCACTGAAGTTGATGGCACGCACGCTGCTCTGTCGAACATCCAACACCGACCTCGAGGATGAGGTCACCACAAGCCCAAGGGGGAATCATGTTTCGTTCATTGTTAGCGCTCACAGCCGCATTGACCTCGTTCGCTCTTTCGCAGCCCGCTCAAGCTCAGTCGGGAATTCAGCTAGGTCTACCCGGATATGGTGGCACAGGTTGCCCAGCAGGTTCTGCCAGCGTCACCTTGGCGCCCGATCAAAAGTCTCTCTCGATCTTGTTTGACCAATATGTGGTGGAGGCCGATCGCAACCGCCGAATGGATCGCAAGTCGTGTAACATTGCGATCCCCGTGCGAGTCCCCAACGGTTACTCGATCTCCGTATTTCAGGTCGACTACCGAGGTTTCAACTCAATTCCGTGGGGCGCGCGCTCGACTTTCAACGTTGAGTACTTCTTCGCTGGAAGCCGCGGCGTTCGTCAGACGAAGTCCTTCGCAGGTCCAGCCAACGGCCTCTATGAGCTGACCGATCATCTGACAGCCCAAGCACTGGTGTGGTCGCCTTGCGGTGCGGACACGAACCTTCGCGTGAACACGTCGATGCTCGTTCAGTCGAACCGCAACGGCGATCAAGCGATGGCGACGGTCGACTCGGCCGATGTGACAGCCGGTTTGGTTTACCACATTGCGTGGCGCCGCTGTCAGTAAGCCTCGTCCGCACACGATGAGAAAGAAGCTGGGGCGTGCGATGGAAGTCTCACGCCCCATCGAAACCTAAGAACAGCGAGTGCGTCCATATGTCCTTCAAATGATTCACCAAGGTCCGCTCGCGCTCTTCGACAACTGTTATACGTCGAGTTAACCGAGAGTTGTTCAAATCCTAACGAATTTCGAAAAGCTTTTCCGGAATTCGAAAAATCAGAACAGAAACAAAATATGTAATTTCAGAACATCTGGCTCTTAATGTGTTGAGAAACTCAAACGAAACGTCACCACCTCAGGGATCGAGGACGGACGATGAAAAAAAGATTATCGCGGCCATCTCGAGTCAGTCCGAGCAAGATTCTCGATTCAAACTTAGGCTCCGACGAAAACGACGAGTCTCGACCCGCCGAGAAAATGACTTCTGTCGATCACTCGCATAGCTCGTCTCAAAGTTTACTCATACAGTTTTTCAAGCAAGCCCAAAAGCTTGTCGACCAAAAGGACCCTGCCATGTTTCCACTTCAAATCGCATCGCTCACCTCGATCGCGACTCTCATCCGCTCCGGTTTGACCGCGATCAGCTCTCAATTCTTGACCACCCTTCTCTCATGCGGCGTCGCGCTCAGCTTGGGATTTGCAAATGCGTTTGTTGGGGCGTTTGTTGGGGCGTTTGTTGTTGTTTCTGCGTTGGCTTTCGCTCCTGCTCCCGCCTGGGCTCAAGCAGATGACTCAGGCGATTTCACGGAAGGCGACGAGGGCACACCTCCCAATACGGACTCCGATCCCGTACCTGGATTGACGATGTTGCCTCCCAGTTATGCCGGCACCGGCTGTCCACAGGGAACAGCCTCGACAATTTTATCTCCTGACGGCAAAAGCCTCACCGTCATCTTTGATGCCTACATTGCACAAGCCAACGCCGGAGTTCCCCGCGATCAGAAGGGCTGCCAAATCAATATTCCCTTCCAAGTTCCAGCGGGCTATCAGGTTCAGGTGGTCAAAATGGACTACCGAGGTTTCGCCAACCTGCCTCAAGGCGCACGATCCACCTTTGGTGCTGGATTTCGATACCTCGAGATCGACGGACGCGGTACCCCAAACCCACGCGTCCTACGTGCCCGCGTCCTTCAAGGCCCTCGGCAGAAGGAGTTCAAACTCACTTCGATCTTACGAGGCGCCCGCTTCTCTCCCTGTGGCGCCAATTTTATTTTAGCTGCAGAAAGCATGTTGAATGTTGCTGCCAATCGCCAAGGCGAAGACGCCTTTGCGACCGTCGACTCCCTCGACGGAGTTGCCCTCCCCGTCGTCTATTCACTCCGATGGAAGAGTTGTTCTGCAGGACCCGGCGGAGGACAAGGCGGCGGAGGCCGCGTTCGCCCCGAACCTCCGCCACGTCCCAATCCGGGTCGAACCCCACGTCCGTTTCCAGGACCTGGCCGTCGATGAGAAGCATCGTCTTTGCACTCCTTGCCTAAGGATTCCTTGACGAGGTCTTCGGCACTCCTCATTGAGCCCACCGTAGCTCGGGGTCATGCATTCCTGGACAAGTCCCGCTCTCAGATGCGAAACCTACGGCGTGAAATTCACGACCCCATACTCTCAGCCCGAAGCCTATCGATTCTCATTGGACTCGATTGAGTTCGCTAAATGGGTAGGACAGTCCGTCGCTTCGACGGCGCAAATTGATCACACGAAACTCAGAGTTTTGGATCTTTGTGCGGGTTGCGGCGTGATTGGATTCGAACTTCTTTTCCACTTGCCCGAAATCCGACAAATTGACTTCATTGAGATCCAAGAAGTCTATCGAGATCACTTCGCCGTGAATCTCAGAAACGTATCGGATTCGCTTCCTCGTCCGTCGCGTGACCTGCGCTGGGTTGAGGCGAACTACACCGAGCTCACGGGAGCAGTAGCTTGGCGAGGCCGCTACGATTTAGTGCTTTGCAATCCGCCTTACTTCGAACCTCAGCAAGGCCGACGACCTCCCAACAACTTCAAATCCCGCTGCCGCTTTTTTCTGGACGCGAGTTTTCGGGACTTACTTCGCTCGATCAAGTGGATCACGGCACCCGGCGGGCAGGCCTATGTGTTAATTCGAGATCTCCATGATCATCCCCATACCCAGCACATGCGCCGGATCGAGCTTGGCGAAATTTGGGGCGCACAGGGCCAAGCTGTGGCTCAAATTCGGGGCACCAGCATCTACCGATACCAGGCGGATCTCTCAGAGGCTAAGGAATAAAACTCGCATGGACGGTTGGTTGTGTAGAGCGCTGATTGCTGATTCCTGATTCCTGATTCCTGATTCCTGATTGCAGCGACCTAGCCTGAATTGGTACCTCGAAATTTCTCTTCGGCAATTAAGTGGTGCCTCGAAATTTCTCTTCGGCAATTAAGTGGTGCCTCGAAATTTCTCTTCGGCAATTAAGTGGTGCCTCGAAATTTCTCTTCGGCAATTTGCAAAAGACCCTCCACCCACTTCGGATGCGAATTCAAGCAAGGCGTCGTCCAATAATCCTCTCCCCCTGCGTGCATGAACTCCTCGCGACCGCGCTCGGCAATCTCTTCCAAGGACTCCAGCCCATCCGATACAAAGGCTGGAGTGCTGACGAGAAGTCGCCGAACGCCTCGTGACTTCGGCAGCTCCTTGAGCATTTCCGAGGTGTAAGGCGTCGTCCACTGGGCGCGCCCTAAGCGGCTTTGAAACGCCACTGTGTATTGCGTCTCGTTTAAACCCAGCTCTTTTGCAATGCTTCGCGCGGTTGCGTAACACTGAGATCTATAGCAATGGGCCTTTGCCACTTCACAGCAGTTTTCATCTCCACACTTCACGTCGAGCTTTTTGAGCTGTCGCATCGGCAGCCCGTGAAAACTGAGAAGCAAGTGTTCGAAACGACCCGAATCCCACGCCGATTTCAAGATTTCAACCCAAGCTCCAATTTGTGCTGGGTGATCGTAGAACGACCTCACCTCACGAAGACGCGGCGTCCACGGCGACTTCCCTTGCCGAACTTCTTCGCGATTGAGCTTGCCCAGTACGCGCCGAACCTCGATGAGCGTCGAGGCTGTGGTGGCCTCCGCATATTGAGGATAAAGAGGGAAGACCAACAGATCCGAGATCTTCTGCGCACGAAGACTTTCCAATGCACGCCGAAGCCCTGGCTCGCCATACCTCATCGCCACTTCGACAGCCTCAATATGAGCTCGAGAGTCCGAGACCCCAACCGAAGAAGTCTGAGCCTTTGATTGAAGATGACTTCGCACCGCCTGCCCTAAATCCAGCAGATGCG
>CANHQR010000048.1 GCA_947462815.1 Pseudobdellovibrionaceae bacterium | reverse complement strand
CGATAGAAAGACTGCGCGATCCTGCAGGAACGCGATGATCAGCTGTGAGCTGAAGATCTTCGCGAAGGGGCTGCAAAATTTTGAGCGAAAGCGTTTGCCGAGTTTCGGCCCGCGACATGAAGTCTTCCACTTGCCCATCATAGACAATTCGACCTTTGGAAATGAGCAGCAAACGATCCGCCAAAAGTGAAATGTCATCCATGTAGTGACTGGTCAGGATGACCGTCGGCCTTCGGTCACGAACATAGGCGCCGAGAAACTCGCGAATAGAGTTCTGGGCCACAATGTCGAGGCCGATCGTCGGTTCATCAAGGAACATCACTTCAGGTTCGTGCAAGAGTGCACCGATGAGCTCCATTTTCATACGTTCGCCCAGCGACAGGCGGCGAAGCTGGGTGAGCAACTGCTCGCGACAACCGAGCATCTCGGCAAGCTCTTGGACCCGCTGCCGAGCTTTTTGGCGATCGAGCTCGTAGATCCTCGCCAGCAAGTCATAAGAATCGGCAGGCGGAAGATCCCACCACAGCTGGTTCTTTTGCCCGAGAAGGATCGAAATGCGTCGTAAAAAGGCCGCTTCGCGCTTCCAGGGTTGATATCCAAGCACTCGCGCGTCACCTTGGGTGGGATGAATCAGACCGGAGAGCAACTTGAGCAAAGTCGTTTTGCCGGCACCATTCGAGCCCACCAAACCGATAATTTGACCTTGCTGGAGCTCGAGGTCTGTCGGCTGAAGAGCGACCTTCGTCTCGTACTTGCGATTCCATAGGCCTTTGATCGAGTTCATCAAGCCTTCGGGCTTCTTGTAGGTCACGAAGTCTCGACCTAGGCCCATGGTCTGAATGCTCAAGCGCGATGTGTCGGGATGTTGAAACCCGGATCTTGATAGAGGTGCAGGTTTGGCTTCAATTTGGCCCAAGCGGTGTCCTAATCTCATCTTGCGTGGTCGTTGATTCGTTCGTTTTCTGCTTCGTTTTCTGCTTCGTTTTCTGGTTCGTTTTCTGTATCGTTTTCTTCTCGGTCGCCTCGAGCAGGGGCGGCTTGCTCCGAAGCCGCGTACGAAAATGTTAAGCCATCGGCAAGGAGTGCGGAGGTTTTAGCCTCGCTTCACCCCAATTGTCACCTTCCGCTTGGTGATTCGAGTCTTCTTGTAACAGCGCTTGTGAATTGCTGCAGCGGCCAGAATCTCAGGAGTCTCACGCGAAGGCCTTGGCCGCTCGGCTTCGGCACTGTTAGCCTAAATCTGCTTGGTTTTGCCGATTGATAGGGTCCTCGCTGGTTGTTGAGGTCTACAGTTGGAGCTAACCACGTCGCCGCCGGGATCTGCTTTGAGCTCAAATTCTGGGCTCGGCCCGTGATCGACCATGGTTAGCCCCTTCCGCGTTGAGGTGAATATGGGGCGAGTTTATTTAGTCGTTGGAACTTTGGTCGGCATCATCGTAACAGGCCTTTTTGTCTTTTACGGTCCGGCCAGTATCAACCCGATGACCCTGATGTCGAGCGGTACGGTGAGTAAGGGCGATCGTATGCAACCCGACCCACTACTTTTGTTTGCATCACTTGAAACGCCCGAACTCGCGAGCAACTCGCCGATGAAAGAGACTTCGGGATGCGCCTCACTTCCCGAATGGTATCCGGTAAAGGTTGCTCAACCCCAAATTGATACCATGTTTGTGCGAAATGCTCCGCTTCGCGTGAGTCGAGCCTTCGCTCTGGTTCTCGATGGTGCGAGTAATTGTATTAAGCCAGGTTATCCGGCTCGGATGAGCGCGCAAGCGACGCTCTCTCCACTGCATGGAGAGGTCGGCTGGATGATGCCAACAGCAATTCTTCCACTCACCGAACAAAACAAGCTGATCGTCCGGCCTATGATCGACGCGGCAGAAGGTGAGGAGTCTAACTTTGTCATTGTCATCGGCGTAACGCTCGGGCAGCGGGGTGTTTGGCAGTTCGGTGTTCCCTTGGCTCCCCGCATGGAAGGTGCGCGCGTTATTGATCGAGCGGAGTTCGAAGCCGCGATTGAAAGTGGCTGGTCCGTGCTCGATGTGCGATCCGACAGCGAGTTTAAGTCGCTCAATGTGCAGAACTCCATTAATCTTCCGTATGTTTTGGCACCTCGTGCTTTGATTCGCGAACCGATTTCTCTGTGGGAGTCTCAAGGGGATGCACATCAGCTCGCGCGTTTGCAGTTGCCGGTTGATAAGGAAGTTGTTGTTGTCGGACAGGGGACTGCCGACTTGCGCGCCTATCGCACCGCCGCTTTGTTGGCTGACCGCGGTTATCAAAAAGTTTTCTACTTTTGGGAGGGAATGGATTATTTCCTTCGGAATCGTCAGACTCCGCCGGTCACCTCGGAATTGATTCAAGTCGTGAATCTCGAGGAAGCCTTTCGGGTGATGAACGATCCGGCGAACCCTCCTCTGGTGATCGATGTGCGAGCGCCGGCGCAGTTTGAACAGGGTTCAATCATAAAAGCTCGCAACTTTCCGATGCAGGAAAAGGGTCCAGTGCCATTTCGTCGATCGGGTTTGAGCGCGAGAGCTCTGAAGGCGTACGGAGAAAAGTGGGATTTGCCGACGGATGTTCCGCGGACTCGCCCGCTCTTGATTTATGGCTTCGACGCAGATTGGGCGGCTTATAAGGCAGCCGTGATGGCGAAAGATGCCGGCTTTTCAACCGTCTATTGGATGCGAGCTGGGTACCTGGATTGGAGCAGCTATTTCCCGTCTTCGGTCACTCGTCCCCTACGAGCCGGCCAGCAGCGAGGTGAAACGCAACGAGGCAATCCAGCTGGGCAAACTCGGTGATCGAGCGAATTGAGAGCAATTGATGAGCTCCAAAATGAAGCCGCCGTGCGAGAGGCTGAATCTCCAAATCGATGTCGAGCGATTGCGTGAGCACTTGCGAAACGTCGTGATGAAAAACCCTCCCTTCATGCAGTCGCAAAGTTTTGGCGGGTGGTCGGTTTGGTCGGCAGATGGCGAACTCTACGATGGCTGGACTATGGGCCACACCTGTTACAAAACGGTGAACGGCAAAACTGTCTTCGATAACGAGAAAGCGATTGCGCTAGGTCTTCGAAGACGCGACCAGTACCGTAAACCAACGGAAATCTGCACGGGATACTTGAACGAAGTCATGAACCAGCTCTTCGACTTCGGACTCAATCCCCGGCGCGTGCGTGTCAGTTTACTTCGTGCAGGTGGGGCTTCCAGCTGGCATCGCGATGGTGTCGAACCCAATTATGCGGTTCGCCTTCATATTCCGATCATCACGGATCCGCTTTGTACTTTTGAGTGTGAGGACGGAGTCTTTCATTTTCCCGCTGATGGTGCTGGTTATATCGTACGTGTGAATCGCATGCATCAGATCTGCAATCGATCGAAGGTCGATCGCTATCATTTGATGATGGACATCTTCGACTTTCAGGGTGTGACACAAGAACATCGCTTTGATCCGGAAACCCAAGTGATGGAGCCATTTGACTTATGAACGACTGGGCACGCGTTGAAGAGATCAACACCAAGCGCTTGGCTTTGTTTCAGCAGTTGCACGTTTATGGCGACATCATTCCATTGAAGTTCAAGCTCAACACGGAAGCGATTGAAGAGCAGCTGAAGCCTTTCGCGGATCGCTGGGTGCAGTACAATAAGAATAAAGCCGCGAACTCGCGGATGGGCCTGTCGATCACGTCGCTGGATGGCGGCATGAGCGGGATCCCGGACCTCGATTCGATCTATGAATGGAGTCAGCAAACGGGGAGGAAAGTCTCTGAAGCGGATTTCAATCAACCTACAGACGCCTACCGGGCGTGCCGAGAGATTCACCCTCTGTTTGAGAGCTTTCTGCCGAATGTGGGTCGATGTCGTTTTGTTCGATTTGGAGCGGGTGGACATTTCCCACCGCACCGAGATGGTTCCGTCAGTTTCCAAGTGCCAGACTATTTTCGCATTCTCGTACCGCTGAGTCAGACCGGAGATGATGCCTTTCATTTTGTTCACGATGGTCGCCTGGTGAGCTATGAAGTCGGTCGGCCTTACCTCTTCAATGCACTGAAGACTCACTCGGTCGTGAGTTTTCAAGATGGGGCTCTAACGCTGGCATTGAGTATTGCCCTCAAGCAGGAGACCGTCGCGCAAGCGATTAAGCTCTTTAAAATTTATTAGGATCGGCGAAACTTCGCTGAGCCCGCGATCCAAAGGCTCGACCATCCCAGCCACCATACGTAAACGGGGACGTACTCCTTGAAATTGACGAGTACCGTGAGATAGATCCCGATTTGCATCATGCCCACAAGTCCGACGATAAGCAGGCGTGAGCGCCAGCCGATGAGTGCGAGGGGTGCGATCAATTCGATCGTGAGACCAAAGCCCGCGAGGACTTTGCAGAGGATAGGCCAGGCGGCGAGACTTGCGGCGATGCCCCAGCGAAAGGTATCTCGAGCCCAGTCCTGATAGAGATATTGATTCGTCAAAAAGATATGGCGGAGATTATCTGTGAAAACCCAATCCAGACCTGAGGCTTTCAATTTCGACAGAGCCGCCGAGAAGAACACCAGAGTCCAAACTGTGCGCACACATTGAATCGGCCAATGATAGCAAGGATCCTCCACACTCATCCGTTCACGAATCGTCGCCCAACGCCAATTCGTTAAAATCCCGCCTCCCTCCCGATACGACCGCCATCCGGAACGCAGCAAATCGTCAATTGAAAATGCATCCCCCGATCGCGATAAAGCGAGAATGAACATAACGGAAACCAGCACCCCATCTCGATGATGATAAAAGCCATACGAGTGGGCAAAGCTCAGCATCAGATATCCCAAGAGCGCGGCAAATACAGTGGAGATCCGCGTGAAGAAACCGAGTGCGGCGGCTGCCATGGTGGCCACCCAAATCTGTTGTCCGACGATCACGTCGTTGGGTGTCGGTCTCCAGAAGTCGATGTAGGTCCAAGGCTCTTTGGGTTGCCAGAACGCGCTGCTGAGTTGGGCCCAGCCTGAATAATCTCGACCCGAATAGATCCAAACACAGAGCGCAAAGAAAATGGCTCGATGAACGCCGAGGTCGATCGCGAGCCGAGGAGTCAAAAACAATCGATCGAAGTGTTCTCGAAGCGCTGCGCTGAATTTCGAGAGTTTCATGGCAGCACCACTTCGCGGATGAGTTCAAGTTGATCGGGCTCGTGCACATTGGGGGCGCCAGGCAGGGCCCGCCATTCAGCACGGTAGAGGGAAAGACCGTGAATTTCGGGTAGGTTTCGCTCCGGATAAAGTTGTCGGCGCACGCGGTAACGATGCGCGATCTCATAGAGTCCCGATGCGACATCGTCTAGACGTCGTGCCTGAATGAGTCCCGCAAAACTTTGCATGAGGCCAGGTTCATCGAAAGGCCAAAGATACTGGCGAGATCGAAACTTGACTTCCTCGCGACGGATTTCGCCGTTGACCTCGATCTGTCGAAACGCCTTCAGCATCAAGAACTTGTAAACGGGTTCGCGACGGAGTGTCGAATACATCGGATAGCTCGAAAACGGAAACCACTCAAAGCTCCAGACTCCCGCGGCCAAATGAGGCGCGATAATCGCTAAGATCAGAAGGCGTCGACCCGCGACGAGTGGGAGGAGGGGCTTCATATCGATAGTCTATGCACAATGTGCAGAAAATCGAAGCGCGAACTTTTCGGAAGGTGGGTCGCTACTTGAGCCTTCGCGCCACGAAGATGGCGAGAATCGAAAAGCCAATCGAGATCCAACCCACCTGTCCGTAATGCAGGATTCGTCCATCTGGAGCGCTTTGGACAATGCTTGAGCCGAGCCACGCGGCAACGGCTCCGGCAAGTGATTGAACGGCGGAGTTGAGACTCAGGAAGCGACCTCGTTCTTGAGCCCGTACGGTACTGGTGATCATAGCCCACGCGGACACAAATCGGGCGTTGTTGAGCACAAAAAATACGGCGGCCACACCTAGGGCGGGAATCAGCGGCGTCGGACCGAGATGTGTGACCGCATAAAACGGAATCAGAACAAGAATTGAGGCGATCAAGAATATGGGTGGCCGTCCATACCGGTCGCAGAGTTTGCCGACCCAAGGACTTGTGAAGATCGTAAAGCCGCCGCCGATGAGATACATCAGAGGCAATTGGTCTTCACGAAAGCCGACATTAGCGACGAGGGATGGTGAGATGAAAGGAATCACTGTGAATTGAGAAAGCATGAGCAGCGCCGTGAGTCCCAAGGCCGTTAAGCGAAGCGGATCCTGAGCCGTGTCGCGCAGGAAAACTCCCGTGGCGAGGGGGGCGTCGACCTGTGGATCCAAATGTGAACGTTGAGATCTGACGAATCGAGCGACCGCGAAGCTCAGTGCGATCGCGATCCCACCAACTAAAACAAACGGGGCATGCCAGGTGTACAGGTTCGCTAAGGCAAGCGCCGCAGGTACACCGATCACCGACGCGACGGCAAAAGCCGACATCACAATCCCCATCGCACGTCCACGCTTTGAGGCGGGGATTGCGTCACTCACGATCGTCATCACGGTTGTGCCGAGCAGGCCGCCGAATGCACCCGTAAAGGCTCGCGCCGCCAGAAGGGTTGTCGAGTTTGGAGCGAGAGCACAAGCAAAAGTGCCGATGATGAAACCCGCATAGATGCAAAGAAGAGCTCTTTTGCGATCGAATCGATCGAGGAAAAATATTCCAGCAAAGCCACTCACGCCGGCTGCGAAACTGTAGGAAGACACGAGCAGACCAAATTCATTGGCGCCGATCTGAAACAGTCGCATCAGTTGCGGGCCAAGCGGCATCAAAATCATGAAATCCACGATATGCGTGAAGTTCAAGGCGGCCAAAATGATGAGCAGCCGCCATTCGGCACCGGTGAGCGCCGGGAGATCTTGATGCGCTGATGATGTGGAAACCTTCATGAGTTGAGGAATCCTCGCAAACTCTCGGCGAATTTTCCGGCGAAATGCAAACCGTCTAAGTGTCCGCCCTCGGTCGGCAGACTGACAGTGTCCACACTCACTCCCGCTTTTCGCAAGTCCTGAACGCCGCGGGTCGAATACTCTGGCAGGATCAACAAGTCCGAATTCACCGTCGCCCAGAGGACTCGAGCGCGAATGCGCTGGACGCGGTCGCGAATGTCATAGAGTTGCACGGCCTTGGCGAGACGTAAGAACGCATTGGCATCCGTGAGTTCAGCTCGAGCACGAGCTGTTCCGGCCAGAGCGCGCTCGACGGAAAACAAGTTCTCGAGCTTTTCTTCAGGAGGAGATTTCCGATCGGCCGGTTGTCGCGCGAAGATTCGTCCGGCCCATGCGGGCGAGAGCGCCGTAATAGTTACCAATTCCAAAGCTGCAGAGAGTCCGTCGAGAGGAGGATCGCCGACCTCATATCGCCCGCCTTGAAATTTCGGATCCAAGAGAATCGGTGCGCACCATTGACGAAGCCACGCAATCAAATAGGCCTCGGTTGCGACACCTCCGCCGATGGCTCCAAAAACACGGGGGACAAGATCGGGAAACTCCGCGGCCCACTCCAGGGCCTGCATCGAACCCATTGATGGTCCAACGACGGCGTGTAGTTTCTCGATTCCGAGATGGCGGAGAAGTTCGCGTTGGACTCGCACCATATCGGTGATGCGGATAACGGGAAATTCGGCGCCGTAAGGGCGACCGGTATTGGGGTCGAGAGATCGTGGAGTGAGCGACACCACGAGTGGATGGAGCGCGTTCAGATTGCAGAGGCTATCGACACCGATCACAAAAAAGCGATCCGTATCGATGGCTTTTCCCGGTCCGATGAGAGCATCCCAATATCCCGCTTCGACATCTTCAGCGTGGTAGCGGCCCGCTGCGTGTGAAGTGCCGGTGAAGTAGTGCAGGACGAGAATCGCATTATCGCGTGCATCATTCAGCTGGCCGTAGCATTCGTAGCCGATGGGCACGGGGCCCAGATGGGCGCCACCGGCTGTGGTGTAGCTCGGTAGAGTAAATGCTCTTTTCTGCACCAGCGAGGAGGCTGTAAAGCGAGGCTCGGCGCCGGTGGGTGGCGAGTGCAACACGTCGCCGCGAGTGCTGGTCAAAATTGTCGGGACATCACGTGTGTTGCTCATGTAGTTCTTTCCGTGGCATCGGCCTTCGGCTCGAGCCCTTGCTGGGACTATGGCCCATAGGCGATTCGCGAGCTGATGTCACGCCGAACCATGTGCACGAAACAAGGTGTGCGATCAGACAGCCCGAAGCATCCATTGGATGTTTCAGCTCGAAGGTTGAGTCGCGGACCTTGCCCGCGCGATTCAGGAGGTCGATTTATGAATTCGAACAAGTCGCAATGGACGGAACTCAAAGGACGCAATGCTCTGATCACGGGCTCCACAAGTGGTATTGGTTGGGGATTGGCTTGTGCATTGGCTCGGCAAGGCGTGAATTTGACACTGAACGGTCTGGTTCAAGATGTGGCGGAGTTCCAGCGTTCACATGTCGAGACTCTCCAAAAAGAGTGCGGTGTTCGAGTTCGATACTCGGCCGCCGATCTTTCTGAGCCTCTTCAAATTCATCAAATGATGCAGGAGCATGTGCGGGAGTTCGGCGGAATCGATATTCTGATTAACAATGCGGGTATCCAGCACGTGTCGCCAATCGAAGAATTTCCACTGGAAAAGTGGGACAAGATTTTGGCCATCAATTTGAGCTCGAACTTTCACACCTTGCGAGCCGCCATTCCCATCATGAAGCGCCAGGGTCGCGGTCGCTTGGTGCAGATCGCTTCTGTACATGGTCTTGTGGCCTCGCCCTTCAAGACGGCCTACGTGGCCGCAAAACATGCGGTGATTGGCCTCACCAAAGCTGTAGCTCTTGAGCTCGCGGACACTCCCATCACCTGCAATGCGATCTGCCCAGGCTATGTGCGAACGCCACTCGTCGAAGGTCAAATTGAACAGCAAGCTCGTGCTCACGATCTACCTGCCGAGCAGGTGATTCGTGAAGTGATCTTAGCGGCTCAGCCACGCAAGGACTTCATCGAGATCGACGACCTGGCACAGCTTTGCCTTTTCGTTTGTTCCGATTCGGCCAAGACGATGACGGGGGCAGCTCTCAATATGGATGGTGGCTGGACCGCGCGCTAAGAATTCAGCCTCACGACTTGGACTCTTCATCAGGGCTGTTAGGTCACTCGAAAGTTCAGAGTCAAGTGCGAGTCGGGAGTCGCCGGCATTCTTCTTTGGCTTTATAGGCGTACTGAAATTCGGATTCTCGAAATGAGACGCTGAAAGCGCTTGGGTTCGCAGGACACCAGCAAATCGGCGAGACTGATGTCCAGTTGGACGTGAGCGAAGGAGGTTCAATGTCAGGACGCATGAAGCTGTTGAGGCAGGCGACGGGTTATGACCATGAGGAAGCTTATTTCTTCTCGCGCGATCAAGAACTGATTGCTCAGAGAAAGAAGAATGCGCGTTCGCGCGAGCATCTCAAACTCCTGCCGGGCGGCAAGAGTGCTGAAGTTCCCCAATTACCGGTCGGTACGGGTAGCGGCATGACCAAAAAAGCCGCCTAAGCCTGAGAAATGAGCCGAGGCTGCGTTCTTGCGGCCTCGGCTCATAGCTAGCATAGGCGGCGGCTCAAGCAGCCTATCATTACGGCCGGAGTGGACCTCGATCTGAGGCTCCGGATTAATCATCAGATTGGCCTTTTGTACAGTCAATCCCCGCGCTCTTTGTGGCGAAAAGAAGGCGTGAGGTGATCTGATGGCTGGGACCAAAACGTTCAAGCGTGGTGAAGTGGTTTTCCGAGAGGGAGATCGCATTGAGTCCGTCTACTTTCTTCAATCGGGGCAAGCCTCCGCTCAACTACTGCGCAAGTCACCGATCGAGTTGATGAGTCTTCGTAAAGATCATGTGGCGGGTGAGCTTGGACTCGCGGGGCAATCCACACATTCCTACACTTTGGTCGCCACTTCGGACATGGCCTTGATCGAAATGCCCTTGGAGGCGATGAAGTCCCAATTGGAACTGTGTCCGCCGGCCGCCAAAAAACTGATCGCACCGCTCTTCGAGCGCAATCGCGAATTACAAAAGGAACTCCGCAGCCTCCGTGTCGAGAAGGATTCGACGCCCTTACCCGCAGATCAGCTGGCGAAGACCCTGGCGAGTGTGTATCACACCTTGAGACACAAGGCGGATCGAGACGAGAAGACCGGCCAATCTAAGATCGCCTGGTCGCTGTTCAAGAACTACGTGCAGAGGATGTTTGGCGAGAGCCCCAGGCGTGCAGAACAAGTGATCTCCATTTTAGTCAAGTTTGGGCAGGCCCAGTTTGTGAGGGAGAAACCTGAGGACGATCCCGAAGCGCCGGAAGAGATCACGGCAGTCATCTTAAAGGATTATGAGCTTCTCGAAGCCACAGCAGAGTTTTGGCAATATTATTACTTCAAAGGTGCAAAATCCGACTTTCTGAAAACAGACGAGTGGGTCATGCAAGTTATTGCCTCTTTGGTTGACCAGTCTGCAGAACTGACTCCCGATCGTAACGGCATCGTGCATCTCGACTTCAGAAAATTCGTCGAGACTTATCGAGCGGCCAGTGGTCGCATTTTTAATGCTGAGTTCTTTGGCGTAATTGAGCAGAAGGGCCTCTTCATCAAGCGACATCCGACGGACAATGGCGTCGTACTGCAGTTTGAGCGTGGCGAGTGCCATCGATGGCTGAATGTGTGGATGGTATTGAAAGAAATTGAGAAGTGGAACGAGAAGGGGACCGTGGATCCTCACGAGGCCGCATTCGATCCACGCAAGTTCCAAAAGTCCGCAGCCGCCGGGGGGACGGCATGTCCCTCTTGTCAGCATGTTTTAGGTGGCGCGCCAAAGTTCTGTCCGGAGTGTGGGTGCAAATTGGCACAAGCGGCCTAATTAGATTTTACCGAGCAAAAGATTGCGCAGGTCTTCCATGCGCTTTCGATTGACGCCCCAATCGCTGTAACCGATCCGCGAGGCACTGCGAAACTGCACAGTTTTCGTTGGCTCGTGGATGTAGAATTCTACGTCGTCGACAAATCCGAGTGCTCCAACCTTGAAGGCGAAGTGCATGTAGCGCTTTTCAACATTCTTATCGAGAAGCCTGACCTTAGGATTTTCAAGCAAGGTGGACTCGATGCCGGCCATCACTTCGTCGGGAGTTTTCGTAAAGGTGAAGGCGACGATGCCGTGCTCTTGATCTTGTTCGTAAGTACACACGCAGTTGGGACTCGAAGGACATGGCGCCAAGCGGGCTTGATCCACGGTACTTTCAAGTCCCATGACTTGTCGCGAAGGACCAGGTGAGGGATAGGTGAACGCTGAGCAGCCCGAAAGGCCGCTCATACCTAGGATTCCGAGAAGCATTGCACGTAGATTCATGTGAGTGATGGTAGGCGGATTCGACGGGATCTGTCACGAAACGCTTTATGCCTCAGGCGTGACCCTAAGGTCAGGGCAGGGACGAGGACTTAAGGTCTATAGCCCTAGGATTTCGGGAGGTTTTCAGTTTGCCGTCGGACGCGGATGTGTCCGCACAATTTCTCGGAGAGCGAGAGCCAGCATCCGGTCCATCCAGCGCAGGGTGCCCGTCACAGGTGTGCCCAGCGTGGGGGCGTCCACAAATCCCATATGGCCGCCACTCGCGTGCGAAACGACGGCGAGGTGGCGATCTGCCTGCAGCCGTTCTTGCTCTCGAGAGCTGAGATCACGCAGGCCGGCCGTGATGGGATCGTCCTCGGCTGTAATGAGAAGCAGCGGTCGTTGCAGTCTGCCAAACGCGTGTCGGGATGAAGCTCGTTCATAGTACTGAGAGGCGCTGCCAAAGCCCCCGGCAGGTCCGGTGTAAAGAGCATCAAATTCGGCAACGGTACTCCATGGGCGGAGGGTGACCAAGGCTTGCTCGGCCAGAGCGTCGCCGAGCTCGCGTCGATCCTCCAAACACTCGATCAGAGGCAACATAAAGCGTTGACCATAAACCCGACTGGCCTCTGCACTCAGGCGGCGCGCAGCTCGCGATAAGTCGGTCGGTGGATTAAAGGCAATGGCCGCGTCTGGCAAATTCTGCTCATCGAGGCCTGCAACTTCCCAAGACTTCTGAACGTCGGATGGCGAGAGTTCTGCGGTTGAGCTTTTGACATTTGAAGGCACAATCCCTGCGGCGGTGAGGCAGGTCGCGTTTGCGGAGAGCGAGTAGCCCAGCAATGCATGTGTCGATAGGTGTGGAAAACGCTGTCGACTCCAGCCAATAGCTCTCGCCAAGTCGTCGCTGCGACCCGAGTGATAGGGTTCTTGAGATTTCTTTCTCCCGGCGCCACAGCCACGGTGATTCCACAATACAGCGACCCATCCTTCGCCCAAAGCTGCCGCGGCGGCCCTGGGCATGTAGGTCGACTCCGTGCAACCTGCGAGGCCGTGAAAGATGTGCAGCACGCCCTGTCGACTCGCGAGATGCTGACCATAAATTTCGCCAACAAGCGTGTCAGAGGCCTCGCGAGGACTCGAAGCGATCTCCGCGCGTCGAGGCACGGGCAACTCAATCGGTTCGGGAGTGGGTAAATGAAGACTCCCGTTGGGAAGAAAGTGCCCTGAGAGAGTTTGCAAGTGCCCGCCCCGAAGACCCGTTGCCGGTCGAAAGGCTTCCTGAGCCAAGAGCTTGCGCCAGTTTTCAATGAGAGAATGGGGAGACTTCATGGCGGCAATTATGGGCTGGCTCGCCTCTTTGGTCATCGACTTCTCGTGGTTCAGAACTCCTTGGAGAGTTCGACCCCGCAGCCAGCGATTTGAGCAGATCGACGAAAGGAAAAAGGTGAAATTTCAGAGGCGCCACAAGAGCTTGGACCTAGCCGGTTGTTGGTTTTGGCTCTGAGATTTGACCACGCCGCGGAGTCCGTTGGTGAAAATTCTCCTACACCCTCTCTTCAAACTTCAGTTTCGACGGACGTCCGCGTCGGGAGCGGCTAACATGCCCGCAGTTCAACGTCTCCAGCGATGGGATTCTCAGTTTTGCATCGAAGTCGAGCCCGCGGTGGCCCAAAGAGCAAGCCCCAAAGAGCAAGAAAGAGATCGAGCCCCAAAACCGAAACAGCCATGGAGGCAAAAGGTGGAGAGATATGAAAAAGCCGGTTCGTCCGTTTGAAACTCTAAAGGTCGTGCGTCGATCTTTAGCTCTGATTTTGGCTTTCGCGACGCTGGCTCAGTTGGCGGCCTCACCCTCTTGGGCAGATCTCACACTCACGTTTGGAGGCGATGTTAATTTCAATAAAAACAAACAAGCCCCGCGCGGAGATCACGTCTCATATTTTGGTCGTCGAGTGACTTATGAGGAGATGACGAGGCATCTCGCACCTTTGATCGACGGCGATGTGAACTTTGCGAACATTGAGACCGTGGTGACAGATGATGAACATCTTCCTGCGCAACAAAAAGCCTTTGTGTTCAGATCGCATCCGAATTCCATTCGCCATCTCATGGACCTGGGATTCAACCTTTTCAGTTTGGCCAACAATCATGCTTACAACCACGGCTCAGCGGGGCTTGACCATACCCTCGAGGCTATGGAGCAGTTGCAGCGCCAACAATTTCGCCCCATTGCTTTTGCGGGCATCGAGCGTCATCGCGCTGAATTTGAGCGCGCGAGAATCTTTGAGGTGCGCGGCTATCGAATCGCATTCGCTGCGATTGGCATCATCGATCCGCGATTTCGTTCTCGCGGCGAAGGAGTCGGCGTTCTCAGCTATCACGACGAAAATGACTATGCTCTCACGCTCAAGAGTCTTCGTGAAGCCAAGGCAGATTTGAAAATCATCTCGATTCACTATGGAACAGAAATGCAAGTTGAGTTGGATCGAGGCCAGCGAGCAAAGTTCCTTCGCGCTATCAGCGAGGGGGACGCCGATCTCGTCTTGGGTCACCATCCTCACGTCGTGAGGCCGGTTGAGTTACGAGAGGGTCGAGCGATCTTTTACTCTCTGGGAAATTACCTGATGGCTGGAGCGGCGGATCTCACGCGTCGCGCTCAGGCTCAAGACTACGGTCTGTTTGGTAGAGCGCACTTCGCTCGGGATGCGCGTCGTGGAGGGCGATTGAGTTTGCAGGCCCTCGAAGCGATCCCGCTGACCGGCATGCACATTCAGGCGCGGCCGATGCCAAAAGCCGCATCAGAACTAAGAATTGAATTGCTCAATCAGCTCTCGCGGCAACAGCTTGGAGTCCATGCCGCCGAGTTCCGGGTTCGGTCTGATGGGCGCGGCGTAGAATGTTCAAACGTTTCGGGCCTCGCTTTGAGTTCGAGGGCGGCCGAGGTTTGTGGAAACTAAGTGCGAGAAGGCTCGGAGCGACTTGAACGAAAATCGGGGGATCAAATTGCAAAGCATCAAAGTGCAAAGTTTTGTTTGGTACAGTCCACTCAAGTGCCTCATTGCCATGATCTTCCTAGGGATGACTTGGGTTTCCGAGGCTTCGCCACGGCGCCTGCTCATCACTGATGTTGATGATACAGTCAAAGTTTCGAATGTTCGCGACAAATTGGATCTGGCTTGGCGTTGGGCATTTGATCCTCGGGCTTTCACAGGCATGTCTGAATTGTATCGCGTTTGGCTCAAGCCGAACGGCAGTGAGTTTCATGTGGTCTCGGGAACTCCGCGCTTGCTGGAGTGGTCCGTCGAGGACTTTCTCGAGGACTTCGACTTTCCAGCTTATCATTCGATCCAGACACGGTCGATTTCCACCTGGGATGAGTTACTCCTCGCCAGTATGTTGCCGGGCTTAAGCGAACTGTATTCGACACGAACCTTCAAGGAAGCGGCTCTCGGGAATGTGATCCGGCAACGACAAGTGTCCCAAGATGATGTCGTGGTGTTGATCGGCGATGATACAGAGTCAGACCCCGAGGCTTATGCGACCTGGCCGAATCCAACCGTCATCTATATTCGGCAAGTGGAAGGTCGGGCGATTCCGAATGAGCAAATCGGTGTTTCGTCGGCTCTCGAAATTGCAGCTTGGGAATTCCGGGCCGGCCGGATCAGTGCGGCAGACTTTGAGGTTGTGTTGAACGAAATTGAAAAAGAAGGCGACGCGGCCAACTTATTTCTACCCGATCAGCACTGCCCGAGCGGTCACTTTCTGTTTCCTGAGCTGCCCTTGCACATCGAGCAGCGTGCCCGTCGCGCGCAAGTGGAATTGGCGAGAGTCTGCGAAGCCTTGTCGAATCAGCCTCGCCTGAGATGAGACACAATTTCGTAGTGCCGAGTGCGTGGAAATTGATCGATGAGGTGCGCTTCGATGAGTTTCCAGCCTCGAGAATTCAGGATACGAAGATCCCGTGCCCAAGATTCGGGATAGCACGAAACGTAGCTTATTTTCTCCAAACGCGAGAGAGGCCCCTGAGCCTTCGCCAGCGTTTCAGCGAAGTCTCCTAACCCCGCGCGTGGTGGATCGACCAAAATAAAGTTGGGGGTCGCGGAACGAGGCTGTTCCCCATCCCCTCTTCCAGCCCAGGATTCGGCCATGGATTCGGCCATGGATTCGGCCATGGATTCGGCCATGGATTCGGAATGAAGCCCTCGGATGAAGTCCACAGCTTGGATTTGCACCTGACCCAGTAACTGAGCTCGCTCGAGATTGAAATGAAGGTCTTCGAGAGCCGAACGATCATTCTCCCAGCAGGTCACGCTCTTTGCCCGTGAGGCCATAGGTAGAGTGAAGTTGCCGATACCCGATCCTAATTCTAAAGCGTGATCTTCAATATGGAGATCGCGAAGGGCCAGACGAATCAGTTCTCGGTTCGCGGCACGACTGGGTTGTGTGAAGCTGGCGATCTTGCCGTATAGAGGGTGCGGACTCAAGAGGGGGAGATCGAGCGAAGATTCACGATGAGTCGCCAGCCCCGACGGCCGACTCAACCAGGTCTCAAACCAAGCCTCGGGTCGTGGATCAACGAGCCGCCAGCGGGAGTCATCGCGTTGTGCGCGCTTACGCCGTTGGCCCATTTCAACAATGACGGATTGTGTGGCTTGACGATTGAGCCAAGCTTCTTCGTCCAAAACCTTCTTGAGATCGATGTTGGCAAAATCGAGCCAAACTCCGCGCAGCCCTGAGGGCGAGACTCGAAGGCGAACCGAGCCTCGGCCTTCCAGAGGCGGTAGGTCGCGGCGGAAATCGCGCAACCAAGACTCAAGCGCGGGACTCAGTTGGGGGCAGCCGGGGAGGTCGATGAGTTCACGCTCTCCCCAGGTCTTGGCGTACAATCCGAGCCTTGCTGTGCCGCTGCTCGAGTCCAGGGTCAAGTCGACGCGATCGCGGAGCGACCACTCCCCAAAAGCGTGATAGCCAAAGTCGATCGACGGGGTATTTGCCCACTTCGACAGTTCGCAAAGCAAATGTGACTTTCGCTCCGCGGATATCCATTGAGGGCGATCGCAGCCCCCACAAAGGTGATCATAGAGGCAAGCACTCACGTCAGATCCTCAGCGATTTGGCGAGCGGCCATGAAACCAGAAAATACGGCGGCTCGAACGCCGGTTCCGGCCCAGGCATCGCCTGCGAGCCAGAGCTTTTGCCCGAGGTTGAGAGACGGACTGCGGGGTGATCCGCTCGCTGCGCCCTGGTCCGATGGGTAAGCGTAGCGCCAGACCTTGAGTTCAAAGAACTCGGGCGCCAGCCCAACGCTTTGGAGTCGACTCAATATTTCGGAAGTGGCCTCGGACGTCGCAGCGAGTGGCTTTCCGGGCTCGTCGTGAGTGTGGGTTCGGCTCCAAGCTTCGTTCATTTGCAAGGTCAATGCGGGTAGCGAGGACGGGCCATGTTCATCATTCCAGAGCGAATTCATCGCTTCTGGCCATTCCGCACTCAGTTTTTTCCACGCTTCGCGAAGCGCGATGGCGTCCCCGCGAAATCCAGCGAGAGCTGTCACGCAAGGCGCATAAGTCGGCGGAGTCTTTAGGCGCACGTCGGCCAACAAACGCTCGCGCCACTCCGTGGGGGCGTTCGCCCACGTCGTCGTCGATTGAGGCGTGAAGCCGAGCAATTCTCGAGCTTGCGGGGCCGGTGCCGTGATCAACAGGTGCGTGGCCGTGAATTCTTCTCCCGAGTTCAATGTGACGGTCCAATGTGAACTCTGGTTTGAACTTTGGCGATCCAATTTCGTCGCCTGAGCCTCGAGGCGAGTGTTGGTTTGAGGTGAAAACTGAGCCACGCTGCGCTTTGCCCAGCCGGTCATGCCATCACGTGAAGTATGGGTATAGGAAAATGGACGCGCGTTGAGTGCTTGAGATCCTAACGAGGGCTTCGCTGTCGAATTCGAGGCTATCGTCGTTGGAAGATTGAACTCGCCCAAGGCCCAAAGGTCGCGATTGTAGTCGCCGAAGCTCTCGATGCGAAGGGCGCCATGATCAAAGGTCCACTCCTTCTGTCGACGAGTGGCCATGCGGCCTCCCCAGCCGCGCGACTTTTCGAGCAAAAGAATGCGAGTGGAAGGGCGCCATTGCCCGAGAATCCAAGTCGCGGCGATCCCGCTCGCGCCGCCACCAATAACGATCAGGTCGAATTGAGTCGTTGGCATGGGCCTTACTTTCGCCTCCGGCTGACGGTGAAGCAACGATTTGCGGCACTTTGCCGACGGACTTTTGGTCAATTCTACAAGGAGGCGAACGGCTGTGGAATTGTGGGGCATTGGTTGAGAAAAAAGTGATGTGAATTCCACGGTTTTGCTCGACTCCGGGCGATCCGGTCCTGGCTGGCTCCGAGCCCGAATCTTGCCTATTTCAGCCCCATCCTGACCGTCCCCGTGAAGGACGCCCGAATTTGAGGAGTCGCTGTGGTCCGCAAGCTGAGCTGGCTCAATCTGATGTCGTTGGTGCGCATGCTGTGCGCATTCGCAGTCTATCGCGGTGGAGCCTTCGCGCTTCCCTTGGCGGTCGGGATCGGCTCGGCGACGACCGGCCGAGCCATGGACTCCACACAAGTCTTGCCGGTTTCGGTGAACTCACCCTCGGTGCGTATGGGTGTGGTGTCGGGGCTCGGCATGAAGTTTACCGGCTCGGGAGAGCTGATGACGTTAAACGATCTCAACAGTGTCGAATTCGATGTCAAAATGCTCTCGCAATTTGAGCCGCGCGTCCGCGATCTCGTCGGCGTCCTCAATCAGTTTGGATCGCAGCGTTTGGGAGAAGAATTGCATTTAGGCACACTGCGAGTGAACACGGCTCCTGAAGTTCGCTACCTCGCGCCGGTGTACGCACGTGGCGTGAATGAAAAGTGGACCTTGGCGATCGGTATGCCGGTGCTCACTTACACCAACCGATTGCGCTTGGAGCAGACGGGCGGAAATCTTCAGGAGATTCGCGATCAAGTGGGTACGGGCTCAGCCGAGCTGAACACCGCTTTCGAACAACTCAATATCAACTTGGCGAATGCAGCTCACGCGGAGATTGCCAAGAAGGGATATAAGCCACTCGGCGATCGCGCTGAGACTTTGTACGGAGACATGCAGTTGGCAAGCCTCTATCAGTTTCTCAAGCGCGAATCGGTGTCCGCGCAATTAAAAACCATCATCTCCTTGCCGACAGGCGAGGGCAATGATCCGGATGATTTAGCGGATCTCGGAGCCTACGGTTACACCGCTGTGGAAAATCAGTTGTTGGCCAACTTGCGTCGTGGGCGAGCTCTCTTCGCCGTCAAGGGCGGTTATCGCTACGTTCTTCCGGATCGTGTGTTGCGTCGGGTGCCTCGCAACGAGAGCGACTCTTTGCCGGATGCCGACACCAAAGAGCGCGTGCAACGCGCGACAGGTGGTACAGCTTTCGTGGGTGGCGCCTCCTCCTATGAAATTTCCGAAGCTCTCAATATCGCGATCGGTTACGAGCACGCATTGAAAGCCGCGGACAGTTACGGTGGACGCGAGGGTCGTCGCTATGACCTTTTGGAGCGCGATACGGCAAGCCAAGTCGGTCGCATGCGTTTGGGTCTTTCGTATTCATCAGTATCGGCATTTTTTGCGGGAACGGCTTTATTGCCAGCCGTTGTGGCCTATGAGTTCTCTGATACGGTCTCGGGAATCAACACGGAGAGGATGAGCGTCCATGAGCTTTGGTTACAGATCTTCTTCTGATCGACGCGAATCGATGAGCGCGCAAAGGAAGGTCAGCTCGGTTAGATCCCAGCTGAGAGGTCAAGCTTTGTCTCCGTTCGGTCGCGCAGCCAGGTTTGTGGGTCTAGGCACCGCGCTGACTCTGTTTGTGTTGACGGCCGCGTGTTCGCCCCAACCCAAGTCGCGGTATTTCAAGCCGATTAAGATGGAATTTGGGCCGACGCAAAGTGAAGTCGATCTCGGCGAGCTCAAACCGCAACAAAACCCCAGTGCGGCTTCGTTGGCGTGGCAAGGTGAAATTGCGACGGAACAATGGATGGCCGTCATCGAAGATCTGACAACACTCGCCCTGCAGCGCCGAGATGATCGCGTCGCGCGGCTTGTTGATCGCATGCGTTTGAATGTTGAGGTCTCCGGTCATGTTGTTCAGCTCCCGGCGTCGAGAAGTTTCTTTGCGTCGGCAGCAATCGGAGAGACAAGAGAAGATGTCGCGGAGTTGTTGGCAAAAGGCATTCGCATGCTTGGTGAACAGGCTATGCCGTTACGGTCCTTGGCCGCGTCCCGCAACTCGCAAACATCTTGGCCGCGCGGAGAGGTCAGCGTTGAAGTTGTTGTCGATGCCGTGACGGCATACTTGCAGGCCTACGTCGCCGACGTTCAGTCTGCGCCGAACGTCGATGCCGCGGTCAAGGCAGCGATTTCGAAAGAATTGACGGTCAATTTCATTCCTCGCCTGGCGAGGATTCGTCGTGAGGTCATTGAAGTCTTCCAGGAACGAGATACCGTTCAGCTCATTCAGCGCGTTCAGGCACTACTTCGCCGGGAGGGCGTCGAACTGGGACGCGAGACCAATGAGCGTCTCGAAATGGCGGAGCGACTCGTCGAAGAAGTTCGCGCGATTCATGATTCCCGTTCGGCGCTTGCGGTTCTCGTTGAGTTTTGGCGGGCGTCCTCGCAAGAGGTTCGAGACACGCGCTTTAAGCCTGTGTCTCCAGGTCTTTATGATTTCCTTTCGGGAAAGTCGGAGTCTCAGCTCGAGTGCATTCGGACGGGTTGTCTAGGTATCACAGGATTTGCTCGATTTTTCTTCGTTCTGCCCGAGATCGATAGCTATGGAGTTCCGAAATTGAAGCAAGATCTCGCGGTCGCGGCTCACGATGCGATCTTGTCGGAGATGCGAACGCAAGCTGTCGCATTTTTACCGTCCCTGCATGCGGAAGTTGCGAATCAAATTGATAAGGAACTGAATCAGCAAATCGCTAATTTGCGACAAATCGCTCGCGATTACCCGAGTTTCTTCCGTATCGTCCTCGATCGGATGGCAACCGCTAAGCTCGGTTTGTTGCCCGATTCACGTTTGGGATTTCTCGAAGCCTCGCGCCTGCAGGTGGAGTTGGCTCCGGGAGTTCCTCTGAAGGCCGCTTCAGCGAATCGAGCGGGCGGGACGGGGGCGGCGGCTTTGGGTGCGTCGCTGAAAGTGGCGGTTCGACATTACGAACACATCATTCGACGTCAGCGACTTTTGAATGGTGAGAATCCCTTTCTTACCACACAAAGTCTGGGGCGCCTGCTATTTCGCGAGATTAATAAGGTGTTGTCGATCGGTGGCTATCGCATGGAGAACCTCGAGTCGTTTCCGGCTTTGGCCATGGGTTTTGATGCATCTCGGACGAATGGGGATTGGCCTCGTCTTAATTTACGTCGCCTGAGCGACAGCCGAGTGTCTTATGCGGTCCCCGATCGTCTGCAGGTGCAAGTTGGCGGATCGGCGACATCGAATTCACTGCACACGACACCGGTCGCGGAGGTCCCCAGTGTGGGTGTACGCGGGCAGGCCGAATTGCTTAAAGGCTTGAGTCGACTGACGCGCTTGGCTCGGGATTGGGAACCCACCGCTTTTGACCCGATTATGGGAAGTATCAATGCCGCAGATTTTCTGCCGGACCTGCCGCGCGAAGCTGTGAATCAGCGACTCTTCCCCAAGGATTTAATCTTCGCGGCGGCCCTCGGAAATGCGGGCGTCTTGCTTCAAAACCTGACCAAGCAATCTTCGCCTGTGATGTTGATCGGTGTGGCGAATGGTGAAGGACAGCGACGAATTAAGTTTGCCGATCAAGTGGGTTTGACGGGTGAAACTCCTGCGGAGCCGACCTCGGCTCTGGCGGCGATTGTGGATGTGACGGGAACTGAACGTGGCCAAGTGGCGCGCACCGGAGATGTGGCCCGCTATGTTCTCGCGCTCGTCGAGTTCTCACGATCTGTGGAGGGTCTTGAGAAAACCAAGAGCGCCCCGCTCCTGGAATCCATAGGCTCCGGTCAAACAGCGGTCGAGCAAATTCTCGATGCTCGCGAGGACCTCAAGTTGTTGGTCATGGCGATGAGCAATTTCCTCGCTTCAGAGATGGTCGATTCGCGGGGCCTACTGATGGCGGAATTTGATCGAGCCAATGCACGAGCACGTCAGCGAGAGCCGGGAAAGGGGTCAATCATTTTGGATCATGCCTGGTCCATTCGCGCTTTGATGGAGGCTTCTTCGCTTTTGGGTGCACGGGTCTACAAGACTGCGGCGTTGGATTTGTATCGATCTCTCCTGCGTCACCACTTCCACGCGGGAAGCGGGTTCTTTCGCAATCAGCCCGAGCAAGCTCCGACACCCGAGGAGGTCGCGGCAATGCTCGTTGCCGGTGAAACTGTGCACGCTGAAATGTCCGCGCTGGAGCAGCGTCAATGGAGACAGCTCTCGGCAAAGTGGATGTTGGCTTGGGGTGAGCTGGCTCAACAGGTCAAGTAACTCGCGTCGGTCCACCCGCCGGAGTCCCGTCGGGGCATGGCGGCTATAGCCGAGATCCAGTTCGTCGAATCCCAAGTCATTCCGAAGGGCTAAATCCCCTTGAGAGATTATGGCGGCGATTACCTTGGGCGCGTGGATGGGGTGCGTTCAATTCTCGTGGAAATGCACCCTGCGTGATTGGGTTTAACTCGGCACTTTGTTAAACTTGTCCATCTAGGCCAAGGGGGAAGCATGTCGCGTGTTGCATGGGGAGAGTCCTCGTCTTCAAATCGATGTCCCAATCGTCGACTCCGATGCGTCGGCAAAGGATTGGCGATCGTTCCGATGCTCGTGATCAGTCTAAAGGTCGCGATCGTTCAGGTTGCGGCAGTGACCCCGGCTTCAGCGTCGACGTCCACCACGACGTCCGCCGCCAAGCCGGTTGCGCCTCTGGGGGCGAACCAAGGCACCTGCTCGGTCGAAACCAAAGAAGCGCCTCGTTTTTGGGATTTGAGTGCGCCCTCTCTTGAAGGGCGCGAAGTGGATTTTGCTAGCTTTCGGGGACAGGTCGCTTTGGTCGTGAATACGGCGAGTCGATGCGGACACACTCACCAGTATGAGGGCCTGCAGCGGATGTTTCAGAAGTACAAGTCGCGGGGCTTTGTGGTTTTAGGTTTTCCATCCAACGATTTTGCGGGGCAAGAGCCGGGCTCCAATGCTGAGATCAAGAGCTTCTGTCAGTTGAAATATGGCGTCGACTTTCCGATGTTTGCAAAAGCGCCGGTCAAAGGTGAGGCCCAACAAGAAGTCTTCCGGTATCTAACCCAGCAGACTTTGCCGTCTGATAAGTTCCTCAATTCATCGCGTGATCCCAGTTCGTCGACCTCTTCTTCCGAAGAAAGTCGGGAAGTGGCATGGAACTTTGAGAAGTTCCTCGTAGATCGAGAGGGTCGGCTGGTACTTCGCGCTCGCTCGCGTGTGCAGCCCGAGGATCCCCGCTTGCTCGCGGCCATCGAGGCCGAGCTTCAAAAGAAGATCCTTTCGCCGTCAAAGAGTCAGAAGGCGACATCCGCAAAGACGAAAAGTTCTCAGGGCGAAGCTCCGTGTCGGCCCGAGTGAAATTGACGGACGTCGCGAAGCGTTTTCGCGACTCGATCATCTTTGATGACCTCGATCTGCAGATCGACCCCGGCAGTTTTGTGGCGGTCATGGGCCCTTCAGGCTGTGGCAAGTCCACGCTGTTGAGATTGTTGGCGGGTCTCGAGATGCCCGACGTCGGTCGGGTGCAGGTCGATGTGGGCGCACAGGCTAGGCCGCGGATCTCTTTCGTTTTTCAAGAGGCTCAATTATTGCCATGGCGAAGTGTACTTCAGAATGTCGCGCTGCCTCTTGAGCTCGATGGAGTGGATTCGCGCGAAGTCTCCGCATTGGCCCGTGATGCCTTGATCCGTGTCGGACTCGGCGAGGCGTTGCAGAAGTATCCGCACGAGCTTTCGGGCGGAATGAAGATGCGTGTATCGCTGGCGAGAGCTCTTGTGACACGGCCTCATCTGCTCTTGCTGGATGAGCCCTTCGCTGCGCTTGATGACGTGACTCGCTTTCGGTTACAGAATGACCTACGGGCGTTTTGGTTGGCTGAGCGGATGACGGTCATTTTTGTTACGCATTCCATGACCGAGGCAGCCTATTTGGCCGATCGCCAGATCATGCTGTCGCGCCGCCCGGCAGAAATCTTGTTGGATCGCGTGTCGGAGCTCCCGACACATCGACAAGACGCTTTACGTGTGAGTTCGGTCTACCTCTTCGAGATCGAAAAACTGCAAAGTCAGCTGCAAGATGCGCTGCTGCAAGCCGCGCGGCAATCGCGCGCTCAGGGTGGATGGCGTCTCGATGAGGAGTTTCCGTGATGAGTGACCATGTGCTCAACTCCTCCAAACTCAATTCCTTGAAGCGTCTCGAAGGCCTTGGCCGGGTGCTCGTGCCCTTTTTGATACTTTGCGGAGCGCTCGAGCTCGCTGTGCGCATGGAGTGGATTTCACCCTTTGTTTTACCTCGACCAACTGCCGTGCTGCTGTCTCTGGTTGCGGACCGAGCTGAATTGTGGACGGGCTTGCGCGAAACAGCGCTCGCCAGTTCATTGGCCTTGGTTGTGAGCGCCAGTGTCGCATTGATGATGGCGTTGGTGATGTCGCAAAGTCGTTGGGCTCGGCAGGCGCTTTTACCGTATGCGGTTTTCTTTCAAACTGTACCAATCATCGCTTTGGCTCCAATGTTGGTGATTTGGTTTGGTTTTGGATTTCCGACGGCACTGGCTTCGGCCGTTGTGGCTTCGTTTTTTCCTGTTTTGGCCTCAGCCTTGGCGGGACTGGATTCTGCGGAGTCCGCTTGGGTGGATTTGTTTCGCCTCCATCGAGCGTCGTCTTGGCAAGAGCTGGTGAAGTTGAGGCTTCCCGCATCGCTGCCTTACATTTTTGCGGGGTTAAGAGTCAGCGCGGGTTTGGCGGTCATCGGCTGCATTGTCGGCGAATTCATTGGGGGCGGTGGTTTGGGTTCGGTGATCGATGCCGCCCGGACGCAGCAAAAACTCGACAAGGTTTTTGCCGCTGTATTTTTGTCTTCGGCCTTGGGCTTTCTATTGATCGGCGTCGTCGGGCAATTGGCAAAGTGGAGTTTGAGTCCATGGCATGTGTCGACTCGCGATCAGGCCTCTCGCACATAGGCCGATCGAGCTGGTCCGGACTTTGTGAAAAGGGAGATCAACATGTATCGACAGATTCAACGTCATCACTCTGTATTATTTTCGTCGATGACATCAATACGCTTGCACCGATCCTGGACGCATCGAATGAATTTTTTGGGGGTGATTTTTGTTGGGATGATTTTGTTGGAGGCGTTTTTGGCGCTGGCTTCTCCGAGCGCAGCTCATCCGGTGGTCGAGAGCCAGGGTCAAGTTGCGGAGACCAAGGTGAAGTTGGGATTGAACTGGAAGCCTGAGCCGCAGTTTGGCGGTTTCTACGCGGCTCAGGTTCACGGACTTGATCGCGAAGCTAAAATTAAGTTGGAGATTGCGCCGGGCGGATCTGGAACACCGACAATACAGATGTTGGCGACCAAGAAATTGGATTACGCCATAGCGAGCGCGGACGAAGTGGTGATGGCGCGCGCTCGAGGCGTCGATGTCCTTGCGCTGATGGCGGTCTATCAAACCAATCCACAGGGAATCATGGTGCATGCCGAGCGCGGCTTCAAAAGCTTGGATGATGTGTTTCGCAGCGAGGGGACATTAGCTCTGCAAAAGGGGTTGCCTTACGCTCAGTATTTAATGGCCAAGCATGGTCAGGGTGCAAAGGTCAGTATCGTGCCCTACGTCGGTGGGATCTCAAACTTCGCGTTGGACGGGCGACACTCTCAGCAGTGCTTTGTCACCTCCGAGCCTTTGCTGGCGGCTCAGCAAAAACTCAAGACGAAGGTCTTTCTGGTAGCCGACTCGGGTTACAATCCGTACACGACGGTGCTCGTCACCCGAGGTGACGTGTGGAAGTCGCAAGCCGATCAGGTGCGTCGCGTACGAGAATTGTTCCGTAAAGGGTGGGAGCAGTATCTGCGGGATGCCTCGGCTACGGATCGCAGAATGGCCGAACTCAATCCTTCCATGGACCCACAAACCTTTAAGGCCTCGGGCGAGGCTCAGCGGCGCTTAATTGAAACACCGAATGGCATTGGCCATATGGAAATCGGGCGCTGGCGTGAGTTGTCTCGCCAACTTCGCGAACTCAAATTGATTGACCGCGAAGTCAAAGCCGAGGAACTGCTCCCTGGGCTATGAACTTAGAGATCTCGCCGAAGTCTGCAAGCGATAGATGATCTTAGCGAGATCATCACTTCCTCTTAATTGTAAATTCAAGAATGG
>CANHQR010000047.1 GCA_947462815.1 Pseudobdellovibrionaceae bacterium | reverse complement strand
TTCGACATCGCCTCATTTTGGGTGACCGCGCTCTTCTGCCGCTCGAGCCGATGGGTGTTCCACTCGTGATTGAATATTGGACGAAATAAGCTTCAAACTTTTTTTGAGGAGTGCCACGCGGCTTGAAATTTCAGTCGCGTGGTCACTTCACCTCGTGGTTGGCTCGCGATCGATAGCCTCCCTAAAAGCATGATTCTCTCTCGTACCCGCCTGAGAAGCTGATTGTCCCTTCTTGCCATGGCCCACTCCTTCAAGACCAAACTATCAAGCGACATTGAGCGATATTTTGGCGCTTTGAATGGTCGACGAAGTTCTAGCCGAATCATATTCTTCCCTCGGCCCAAGCAAAGTGCCTCGCACAGGACTCGATCGAGGTCGGATCGACCAAAGTGCACGCGACTTGAGTCGCGCGACCAAGGTCCTGAAAAATCCGATTTTTGAAGTTCAGAGCAGGGATGTTCGTCGAGAATTCCCCGATCAAGGTCTAGAAGTCGCGCGACGATAGTCCAGTTTTGCTCGACTCGACTGAAGTTGGAACCAGACTCGCCGAAGAGAGGGCTGTGAAGCTCGACGCACCTAAGGTCGAGCGGACGAGCGAAGTCAGATGAGTGACTGCTTCTGATGGATGCGAAGACTCCGCTGAGATCAAAGGTGAATCGGAACTGCACACCAACGTGTTCAACCCAAGCGCGCCAGATGTGGATGGTGCTTCCGGAATAGCCCCTCGAAGTAGGTTCGAGGCCCGGGTGTCTATGCAGGACGAAGCACGACTAAAGTCGTGAGAAAACAGGAGAGTCCCATGGGAATGCGAGTCGCAACAAATATTTCGTCGATCACAGCTCAACGTTCATTGGCTGGATCGAATCGTGAAATTACCAAGTCCTTCGCGCAATTGTCTTCGGGTACGCGAATCACTAAGGCAGCCGATGATGCTGCGGGCTTGGCGGTGAGTGAAAATTTGAAGTCCCAAATCCGCGGTTATGCTCAGGCTGGCCGCAACGCGAATGATGGGATCTCGATGGTGCAAACAGCCGAGGGCGGTTTGTCGGAGATTTCGAACATCCTCACCCGTTTCCGAGAACTCGGCGTGCAGGCTGCCTCGGATACGGTTTCGGATGTGGAACGTGAATTCATCAATAAGGAAGTTCAACAGCTTCGCAACGAAGCGGAACGTATTGCGCAGTCTACTCGTTTCGGAAAGGTGAGTTTGTTGAACGGTTCGGGCGGTCAATTCGACTTCCAAGTCGACATCATGAATGACGATTTCAACGACCGAATCAGCTTTGACTCCTCGGAAAACAACGCCACAACTGCGGAGCTTGGCATTGAGGACTTAGACTTCTCTTCGAAGTCGGGCGCGCAAAACGCCCTCGAGACAGTCGATGCAGCTCAGTCTAAAGTGAACAGCTTCCGCGCGAATCTCGGTGCAATCCAGAATCGACTGATCTCGACGACAGACGTGATCTCGATTGCCCATGAAAACTTGTCGGCTGCGAACTCTCGAGTTCGTGACACAGACATTGCTGCGGCCTCTGCCGAACTGACGAAGAATCAGATTCTCCAGCAGGCGTCCGTCGGAGTCTTGGCTTCGGCGAACGTGCAGCCCCAGCACGCGCTCAAGTTGGTCGGCTAAACCGACATCTGAGCGTGAATCCATAATCGTTATATTTGAGGTTGAGTGAGTGCGCTGAAGATGATTTGGCGAACTCGCTAGGGAAGGTCTCCTGAGGTTGTGGCGGGCGGATCGCGAGGGAGCAGAAATGACCTCCGAAGATCAGAAGTCCACGACACTTCCCGGAACCACACCTACCCCGAGGGCGAAGGCTCTCGGGAGGTTCTTTGAGCTGCCCTTGCTTGGTGTGTTGCCCACCGTCTTCGGCCCAGGCATAAGCCTTGAACTTGAGACTTGGAATAGGCCTTAAGCTTGAGACTTGAGCTTGAAACTTGAAGTCGAAATAGCCGGTGAAGCTGAAGAAGTTGCTCACTCCATTTGATTTAGGAGTGAGAAATGCGACTCCAAAGGTCTAGATTGAGGCTTGCCCAGTCTTCTGGCCCGCGAGATCAACTGAATATCTGCCGAGAAGCTGAGCATGGACGTGCGAGCCGCAGTTCGCAGCTTAATTCCGACCGCTCCGACGTTGACCTCGGCGTCTGAGTCCCGTGCTCGCGATGCTGTACAGAGCGAAGCCCATAAGACTGAAGATCGAGATGGTAACGGCCAAAGCGGCGGCCAAGGAGATCAGCGTCGACGCCAGTTGTCCGTCGATGAAATTGCCGAGGCAATTAAAACACTCGAAGGCATGCAGGGCGTGAAAGAAGCTGGACTGCAGTTTGAGCTCACCTACCAAGGGTCAGGTCCCGACGGCGATACCCAAGTTTATAACGAGTCAGGCGACGGTCGTCTACCTGTCGTGATTGTTCGCGATCGCGATGGTCGAGTTGTGCGGCGAATCTCAGAAGCTGATCTTAGCCTCGTGAAGGCTCAGGCGGATCGTAAGACGGGTGGCTTACTGAATCGAGCCATGTAAGAGCTGCCCCGATTAGCTGTGTGAGTTCCCCGCAAAGTCATTGATATTCCAAGCCTAATCCGAAGCCATTCCAATTGGCGAAATCATAGTATTGAGCTCCCTGGAAAAGTTCTTCAGTCATTTGGACTTAGGGCCGAGCGTGCGATCACTTTTCACACCCAAACTTGGCAGCTCATGACGATTTATTGACGCTCATTTGCCGACCCCTCCTGAAGGCTTGAGCCAATCGTTTGACTCACGTGCCGAGTCGCTTTCCGGCGACACTGAAAGAGTTCAACGTGCGCAAGGAGGCGCGCTCACTATGTCGATCCGCTTCGGCTCTATCAACACAGGCTTGCCGCCGAACATCGTCGACCAGTTGGTCGAAGCGGAGCGTATTCCTGTGAAGCAGATGGAGCAACGCAAGGAGAAGCTCGACGGCAAATTGAAATTGGTGAACGACCTCACTAGCAAAGTGGGCGCAATTCGTGGTTCTCTCGGCGAACTTGCGAGCACGCGTGGGTTCTCCGATGTGAAGTTACAAAGTGGTGATCCAGGAGCGGTTAACGGCACCGTTGATCCCAGTTTGGCGAAGCCCGGAAGCTGGAATATCGAGGTCGTTCAGCTTGCACAAAAAGCGTCGGTGATTACGAATGGTTTTCCTGACAAAGACACCACGCAAATCGGGGTTGGATATTTTAAGTTCGACACGCCAGATGGCTCGAAAGATGTCTATATCTCCGGAAACAGTTCAACTCTCGAGGGCGCCGCGAAGGCCATCAACGACGCAAAGCTCGGCGTTCGGGCTTCGGTGATCAATGACCGAAAGGAGCCGGACTCGCCTTGGAAGTTGGTGTTGTCGGCCGACGGCGTGGGTACAGACCGCAGTGTGGAGTATCCGCGCTTGTACTTCCTCGATGGAGATCAAGACATCTACTTCGATGGGAAGAGCGAGGCTAGAAACGGAGTCGTAAAGGTCGATGGATTCGAGTTTGAAATTGGGGACAATACCCTCAACGACATCATTCCCGGTGTGACGCTGGAGCTCAAGCAGGCCAATCCGGGTCGTCCCGTTAACGTCACAGTCAAAGAAGATCTCGAAGTTGTCAGTGGCAAGATCAAAAGTTTTGTCGATGCCATGAATGCCGTACTGGGATTCTTGCAACAGCAATCGAAGGTCGGCAAGGACACCGACACGTCAAAGACCCTGGGTGGTGATTCCTTGATCCGATCGACCGAGCAGAGAATTCGTCGATTGGTGCAATCGCCTCAAAACGGTCTCAATGGGCAAGTGAAAACCCTGAACCAGCTGGGCATTCAGTTTAACCGTGCGGGCACTCTCGAGTTTGACCAGAAAAAGTTCAATGCCGAGCTCGGTCGCCGACCCAATGACGTTCAGGAGTTCTTTGTCGGCGATGGATTTTCGACGGGCTTCATTGCTGCGGTTCGACGAGAGCTCGGCTCACTCACGAACCCTGCGTTTGGACCACTCGCCAATCGGACTCGAGGTTTGGAGGGGCAGATTCGTCAGATGGACGAGCGGATCGCAGCCAAAGAGAGGCAGATCTCGAAAAAGGAAGACATGCTTCGCAACAAGTTCGCCAAGCTCGAGGAGACGATGAACAAGATCAAAAGCCAAGGCGCTGTTGCGAGCGCAGTGGGTGGTGGCGGCGGAGGCGTAGCTTCTTTATTGGGTTAAGGGTGTGAGGTCCTGATTATGGCGGGGACGCGGTGATCTCGACTCAAGTTGAATCAAGATGAGACGGTGGGTAGCCGATAGGAAGTAGTAACTAGGGCGGGGGCCAAGAAGATCGATGAAAAACGCGTATCAGAAGTACAAGACAACTCAGGTGCAGAGTGCAAGTCGCGAGAAGCTGCTTTTGATGATGTATGAGGGAGCGATCAAGTTTACAAAGCTTGCCATTCAGGCGGCCGAGGAAAAGCGGATCGCGGATCGAGGGCAGTATATCGGTCGCGCTTACGATATTGTCATGGAGCTCAATAACACCTTGGACCACAAGGTGGGTGGGGAGATCTCCCGCAATCTCGAGCAGCTTTATATGTTTATGACGGAGCAGTTCACCAAAGCGAATGTGACGGGTGATCCAGAGCCTCTTCGACAGACTTTGAAGCTGTTGGAAACGCTCTATGACGGCTGGGTGAAGGCCGTCGAACAAATCAAGAAAACCCATTCAGAAAAAGTCGGCTGAACCAGGAGGGATCATGCAGAAACTCGTACAGTTGCTCAAAGAGAAGAACCACTTTCTCGCCAAATTCTGCGATCTCAACGAGAGTGAGCTCGCGAACTTCGCGGATGGTGATTTCAACAATGTGGAATGCTTCTATGGTTCCCGCGAGCGTGTGCTTGATATCATTCGATGTATCGACGCACTGATCGACGATGAAATGAGCCGTAGTGCCAACGATGAAGTTACGGCGCAAATCAAAGAGGAAATTCAGTCGATTCTTCGCGAGAAGGATATGCTGGCTAAAGAGATCCTCGCCCAGGACCTCCGCGTCCTCGCTGCAATCGAGGCTGAAAAGTCCAACATCATCCGCGAGCTGCAACAGAGTAAGACGAGCCGTCGCGCCATTTCGGCGTATCGCTCGGGACCTGCAGCACCGCAGTTAGACGAGGAAGCCTGAAGCTGGCACGCATGATTGTGCAGTGAATACGGGCTCCGCTTGGAAGTTCTCGAAAATATGATGATTTGATGTACCACACGCCCATCACATGACTTGACGAGGCGATGGTTGTTGGCCGGCCGGATTTCTTGATTTTTGCCAATGACTTAGCCCTGAGGTCTTTGAGACTTGGCCAGCTTTGCAAACTGATGCGGGCCAGTTTCAGGGGTCTAAAAGTTGACAGGCCCCCCCTACGCCTTCGCCGTCATTTCGCTGTCGCTGCCCGCGCCTCGTCGCGGCAATTTTCTCTGGACGCCTGAGGCTCTGCGCCGGCGAGTCCCCAACCAATTTGGCGTGAAGCCCGCACGAGTTCGCGCGAGTGATCAAGCTCGCCCAAGGTCGTGGGGTTCATAGATCAAGTGTTGAGGTGGGTCTTGGTGGCCTCGTGCTTGCAACCTTCATCTGTGGTGAGCGGTGTTGCGGTCGAGTCTTGTTGTTGTACGGGACTTTGATCGGTGACTCGATTGCGACTTTGCGTCGGCATGAGGCCGACGAGAACGAGACGCGAATGTGTTCACGAAGCAAAGCGCTGAGGGCGAAAGCCCCAGTGAGCAGGAGGCTCGAATGGCAGCAGGGATGACGCCCAACAATCAGTCGATCCATGAGCTGAACAACCAAGGCTTGGAGCAATCCGCGATCGAGTACGTCAGTCGACCCTTGCTGAACTCAACGGGAAATGTCAACCCAAGCAACGGTGTGGAGGGCTCGGCCTCGACGCGTGGAATTTCGGCTTGGCCGATTGAGCGTCGCGAACAACTTATGGCCCAATTTGATTTTGATATTACAGCGGAATCGAAAGATGCCACTCCGACGAGCGAGGCGCGATTGGGGACCGAGTCACGTGTTGGAGCTTGGTTGAAACAGGCTCAGCTCTTGGCGCGACATGGTGAGTATGGGGCGAGCGAAGCGATTCTTCGCCAAGTACTTTGGGCCGACTCACAGAATCGCGAAGCGATCGAGAAAATGGGACAGGTCCTTGAGCATCAGGGACGGTTTGATGAGAGTCTGCGTGTGTTTCGTGCTTTGCATCGGCAATCCGCCGAGATGACGCCGATGGGAACTGATCCGCGTCTGCACGTTGCTCGGCTGTTGTACATACTCGAAGAGGATCACAGTGCGCTGGCTCTCTATCAGGAAATTCTCTCGAACGAGGTTCCTGCTGAAGACCAACTCTTCGAGACCTACAAGAATGTGGGGAATATTCTCTGCCGGCAAGGCGACTTCGAGGGAGCCGAAGAGTTTTACAACAAGGCCCATGTGCTGCAGCCCAAATCCGATGTGTTGCTCGTGAACTTTGGAACCCTTGAAATTCAGCGCGATCGATTGGATCTCGCGAAGGATCGCTTTCGCGCGGCTCTCGAGGAAAATCCACACAATGATCGCGCATGGGTAGGCTTAGCGCTTATTCACCGCCACAAGGGTGACTTTGAATTATCCTGGGGAAATTTAGAGAGAGCCTTAGACTTGGCACCGTACAATCGTACGGCCTTGCGTCTCATGGTCGAGTGGGCGGTGCGCGACGGTCGTTTGAGCTCGGCGATCACTCGCCTGGAGGCGCACATCGCCGTCAATCAGGAAGATACCGAGCTGATCTTTCAATTGGTCAAGGCTCTCGCACTTGTCGGGCGATTTGCCGAAGCACTGCTCGAGTGCGAGCGTGTGGTCGCAATGGATTCCGGAATGCAGGATGCGCTTCGACTACGTCGTGAGCTCGCGGAGAGAGTTGAGGAAGATCGCATTGCCGATGTGGCTCGTCATGCCGCCCTCGGCACAGGATTAGTTACGACGAAACCTACCTCTTCTCGAAATCATTCTGAATCCATCAGCTCGGTTCGTATCGAATCGTCAATCTAAAGTCGGTTTCGGGGACTCAGTTCGGGAAGGACTGTGCATGTTGAAGTTTGGTGAAAGTTTGGCGGGTTCTAAGACGATGCGAACTCTGACTGAGGTTGTGGCGCGCGATGGCCTGCGTGTGGCGAAGCTCAACGGCATGGCGACAGCGTCAACGATGCAACCGGGACAAGAGGCCGATCGCTGGGTGAGTCTATTGCCCTCTACACTTTGGCAGACGGAAGACACCATCTATGTGATCGGGGTTGGTTCCGGCTGGCATCTCGAGAAGCTTTTCGGACGAGATCCGGGGCGAAGAATCGTTGGCATTGATGTCTCGGACGAGTTGATCGAGTTTGTTCGGCAGCAGGTGAATCGTGAGATCGAGCTGGTGAATGTTCGCTTCACGACGAATTTCGATCTTGCCTCGCGGGAAGCCGACTTTCGCACCTGGTTCGCGGAATCAGGTCTCGCAGACCTCGCGAGGCCCAGCGGTCGAAGCTACCGTGTGGTTTCGCATCGTCCCTCGCTGCAGAGAGAGCCTCGCTTAAAGTGGGTGGAGGAAGCCTTGCTCGGGCGCACGCCTCGCAGTTTTGTTGAGCACTTGCGATTGCGCCCAGAGCTCGCGGCGCAATTGCGTCCTCACGCGCTTGCGGAGCTGGCCACTTGTCCGCTGTTGTCTGTGAAAAGTCTGCAGAGGGCTTGGATGGACCGTGCGGAAGCGGCAACAGAGCGCCGAGTGTTTCGCATTCTTGAAGAGTTGGTGCGCGCATGAGAGTCCTTGTGATCTCACTTCTCAGAATTGGTGATCTGCTCATGACGGCTCCGGCGATCGCGGAAATACGGCGTCGACATCCGCAGGCGCAGATTGACTTGGTCATCAATCGTGGCGCTCGCGCTGCGGCCCGGTTGATTCCTGACGTGAGCGAGGTTTTGATCTTTGAACGAGAAGAGCTGCAAGCCGGGCTCTGCGAGCCCGAGCGCGCTTACTTTGAGAGCTACGACCGATTGCAGACCTTCATTGAGGATCTACAGTCGCGATCCTATGACCTTGTCTACAACTTTACCCACAACCGGCTCTCGGCATGGCTCGCCGGACTTATTGGTTCGCGTAAGGTCATTGGGCTTTGTCTTGAGGGAACTGGTGGAGCCAGCTTCGCCTCGCCCTGGTTTCGCCAGCTCAACTATCAAGTCGACGTCGACGAGCGTGAGTCCTTCCATCATGTCGACATCTTTTGGCGGGCCGTACAGGGTTCGCAGGTTTACATCGAAGGTCAATCACCGTATTTACCAGCAGGCCTGGTTGAAACGGAAAGTGGTCGGCGACAAGCGACGGAGTTTTTACGCCAGCAAAACTTGAGTGAATACAGCGAAGCTCCCTTGATTGGCGTCCAAATCTCCACGAGTGATGTGAAAAAGGAATGGGGCGATGATCGGTTTATTCAATGGATCACGGCACTGAGCGGTGAGGCGACCAGTGTAATGCCCGTATTCCTCGTTTTGGGCGCACCCTTCGAGGCCGAACGAATTGATAACTTCGTTCGTCGCGCCAAGCAGGTCGGGGCAGATGTTCGTGAGGCCATCGTCGATTTGGAAACAGCTTACTCTCTGATCGATCATATGACTTTGGTGGTGACAGGCGATACGGCGATCAAGCATCTCGCGTCTGCTTCCAATACGCCGGTGCTGGAACTGATTCTTGGATCGGCGGATGCGTATCGCACCGGGGCTTGGAAGGTCGGGGATGTCATTCTGAGGTCGCGGGAGACCTGTGCGCCTTGCGGACATTCCGAGAAGTGTCATCGAGCCAGCCATGCTTGTGCCGAGAGTTTGCCGGTTGATGAGGTCGTGCAGGCGACGCGTGCACTCCTCCGTTACTTTGATCGTGAGCTCCTGATCCCTACCGATGAAAAGCCGAAGGTCTCAGAGCGAGAGACGCCGGACGTAAGAGTTCAGGATGCCATAGGTCTAGATATAGAACGACCGAGTCATCGCTATCGTCAGATCTTGGAACGCGAGTTGTTGGGTTCAAGAACGCATGTCGAGCGCGGTGCAGGAATGGCTCGAGCCGAGCTTCTGATCATTGAACGTTTGGAGGGCATCTCGACTCCTGTCCGTTTAGGGGCGGCGTTTAGTGAGATGGAAATGACTCGTCGTGTGGAGCGGGCATCGCGCCGGCTCACTCTCGAATTGCGCACGGGTAAGGACTATAAATTACGATTTGGAACAGAGATCCGGCAGTTGCGCTTAGCTTTGACCGAATTGTTTGCGATGGACTCGCACGCCGAAGAGGAAATGCGTCACTCTTTGCCGCGGATGGAGCGGCTCCTCCAGCATGCTGAGGGTATTGTGCAGAGCTTGCATGTTCAGCTGCAGAGCTTGAAGTCTCAGTATCAAGATCCGCAGAAAATCGGTGAGATGGTCAGATCGATCATCGCGATGCGCCGACTCTTGGAGAAGCAAACCGTCACGAAGTTTGCGGCACAGGCCTTGGAGACTCTCACGGAAGACGATCGCTCGCAGGCCTTTGTTCGTTTCCGTCGCATGGTCGAGGCCGTCGAAGAACTACGCTTACGCGTCGGCCTGCAATTGAAACTGATTCGAGGATTAGAAGCTGAATTTAACGACGCGACCCAATTTGAGGAGAAGATGTAAATGGGCTCAAGAAGAATGGATCAGCGCCCCGGCCTAATGGCCCCACTCCGACAGCCTTTTGCGGCCCCCAATTCCGCTTTGCAAAAAAGCGAGTTGCTCGGACGCCTGAATGAGGCGATCGGTCGAATTCGCCACGAGGCCGGGCAAATCGTCGGACCCGAGGCGAATGCGCGTACGAAGAGGATTCTGAATCTATTGGGTGTTGCCGTGGAAGAGCAAATTCAGTCTCTGGAAAATCAAGCCATGTCGGCGAACGCACCAGAGGGTGGCTCGAAGACGTCGTCTTCGAATGCAGATCAAGACGAACGAAGAGGTTCGAAGTGAAGATATTGATTCTTCAATTAGCCCGATTGGGCGATCTCTACCAGACGTGGCCGACGGTCAATGCGCTTCGCCGATTCGGTCATGAGGTACACATTTTAACTCGGCAAAATTTTAAAGGCGCAGCGGAACCTCTGTTCGGGCAGGGTGAATTGAAAATCTTCGAGACTCGTGAGTATCTTGAACCTTTACTCATGAATCTTTCATCGGCGGGTGTACAAACGAGTGCCGATCGTTTAGCCCAGTCCATGGATGCTCTACAAAATGAGAGTTATGATCTCGTCGTGAATTTGAGCTTTTCGACGCTGTCGTCTTGGCTCACGCATGAGCTGGAAATGCGGGCCCAGGAAGCGGGTCGAGAAATTCAGATCCGTGGTTACACTCGCCATGCGGATGGGCCACTGTCGATCCCTGACGATGTCTCAGCTTACTTCTATGCTCAGGTGGGCATTCATCGCCCCAATCGAGTTCACCTCACGCGGTTGTTTGCGATGATTGCTGGTGTGGACTTGATCGACGAGGACTTCACAGGTCCTCGTTTTGAACTCGGTGAGCTTGATGAAGAGTTCCAAAAGCTTTGGAATGAGATTCAATCGCCCGGCGGCCAAGCGCCGATTCTTGTGCATATCGGCGCGAGCCAAGACTTTAAGACTTTGACGCCCGAAGGCTGGGAAGTGGTGACTCGTGCGCTCTCAGATGGCCCCGCAGCTCGAACTCAGCGTAGAGTGGTTTTGATTGGTTCGGCCGGAGAGGCTCCTCTCGCTGAAGCGCTCCTCTCGCGAATGTCCGATAACGAGACGCGATCGCGAATTGTGTCCCTCGCCGGCCGCACATCTCTGATTCAATTGATGGCCCTCATTGAGCGTGCTGCGGTATTGGTCGGCGGCGACAGTAGCCCGCTGCAGTTGGCGAACCTCTACGCGGTGCCAGCGGTCAACTTAGCTTCCGAGGATGTCAACCATTGGGAAACGGGAGCTCTCGTCGAGGGCGGAGTTGTTGTCGCGCTCGGTCTTTCGGCTGAGGCCATTGCTGAGCATGTGGATGCAATTCTGGATGGCCGAGCGACACGCGCTCCGTGGATTCGCCAAGCGCATGGCGTACTCGCGATGCCTCCGGATGACACCGGCCAAGCCGAGATGGACTTTCGCTGGCAACTTCTCAAAGCCATATACATGGGTGGCGACTTCCCGCCGACGAGTCACGGCGGTGAGCTCGAGCTTCGTCATGCACTTCAACAGATGCGTGAGCTCGCCGGAGTTGAGCGGCAGCAGCTCGAAGCACTTCGCGACGGTCGAGGCGCAGCGAAAGTTTCCGCCGCGCTTCTCGATCAAGTCGCCGAAATGACCGCCGCTCTGGCGCGCGTCGAGGGCCGCGTCGCAGAAATTGAGAGATGGTGGAGTACCGAAAAAGTGCGTTGGGCACCGGCATCAGTTCGGGAGTTGATCGATCGAGGGCTTGAATTGAATGCACAGTATGAAGCTTTGTTGCATCAAATTCAGAGCGTGTTGCATACCCACACGGCCGTCGACTCCGACCCGTTGATGGATCGTGTTTCGGGTAACTCGAGTCGGAAGGAAAATTGGAACGAAGATCTGAATGGAAGTCGGAATATGATCGAAAGCGAAGATCGCCGCGGGGGCCATGCGTCTTCTTCATCAACTCAGGCGCCTCAGAAACGGGAGATCGGACATGATTGAGAGTCCAGAGATTCGTCCGTGGACATCCAAGTGGAATAAGGATGACGTACAATCCAACTTCGGCGCATGCCTCAATTTAGCGCAGGTGATTGATCAGCTCGAGAAAGAGATCAGTGCCAAGGGTGAAGTCATTTGTGAAATCGCCATCAACGGCGTTTTGCTTGCTGAGGGCGATGAAGCCCGCATGGCTGAGCGGCCTCGCCAGGCCATTGAAGAGATCGCGATTCGTACAGATCGACCTGAGAATCTCATTCGGCAGGCCATGCAGTCCACACACTCCTTCATTCCGCTCTTAACGGAAGCGAGCCTTTCGACAGCGCATGCCTTTCGCGATGGTCGTTGGCAACAAGCCGCGGAACAGTTTCGAGAGGCGATCGAGGGTTGTCACTGGTTCGTTGAAACACTCCTGCACGCTCGCGGTGCAGCTTCCGGCACAGGTCAGCCCGTCAAAGGCGCTGAGCGATGGCACGAGGCTGAGAAAATGCTCTTTCGGGTCGTCCAAGAGTTAACCGAGGCCTACGATCGTAAAGACTATGTGCTGACGGCGGATTTGCTCGAGTATGAACTGACGGCGGCTTTGGAGATGTGGGAACCGGTCATCCGCCAACAGTCGAGTTGGTTGCAGGCCTAAAGGCCGAATCGCGACTTCGATTGACGAGAACGAGCCTCGCGTCCAGAGTCAAATTGTGAACTCGCGGGCGAACGATCAGGTGCTTTATTGGGGCGTCGATGCTGACGGAGTCATCCGCGACGCCGCATTTCGCGCGGGACTACAACTGCGAATTTGTCCGCCTGAGATTCTTCAGTCGGCGAGTTCATCTTGGCCCGATTGGGTCTTTAGCTGGTCCGCGGAGTCGGGGACCGCATCTTCCCTATCTCATTCAACAGGTCAATCGGGTGGTCATTCGGGCGGCGGCACTGTGACCAGTCCATCGGCCTCGGTCGCCGATTCCAGCGGACAGCTGAGCGCGAGCTTTTCGAATCGAACTGAGCCAGAGCTGCGCCGTGAGCGGCGACCCATGGCTCTTCTGCTGGCCGACGAGAATCTCGGACCCTTGGCGACAGTTCCTGAGGCGTGGCAAAAGGGCCAAGTCCCCGTGGCGATTATCCATCGGGCTTCAGCCCACATTGGAGGGCCAGCCATTGCGCCTTTATCGGATGACGGCATAGCTTGGATGCAAAGACTGCGGCGCTCGTCGCAACTCGAGCGCGACAGCCTCAAGATTGCGGAATTTCTCAAACAGGTGGGGCGAGCTCGTCAACGCCAGCACGTCTATGAAAAGAGTCGGCGCGATCTCGGTCTGCGCAATCGACAGTTAGCCGATCTTCGCGAGAATCTTGAGCGCCTCGTACAAGAGAGAACCAAGTACTTGGCGGAAGCCGAACGAGAATTGCATCGTCGATCGCAGGAGACGCGAGAACTTGTTCGATTCATCAAGGAAATGAGCGCTGTCGAAAGCGTCGAGGAGTTGCTGCAGAAATTAACCCAAGAGTTGCGAAGCTTTCACGAAGTTCGTCCGCCGATTTTAGCCGTAGCTTCACAAGAGAGTGGCGCGCAGATTTTCTCGGTTCGCCAGAAGGCTGGAGCCAGCGCCCGGTCGGCGGCTCGGGCAATGGGTCGCGGGGGACGCAGTGTGACTTGGGAAGCGCGGACCGTGCAAAGGCTTTGGCCGGCGAGACTCTCGATTCGTGCGCACGATGCCGATGATCAGAATTACTTTGCACAGGAATTGGGTCGACCTGTGGCGCGATTGCTGACACTGCCGTTGGGTCGGTTGCATGCTGACTCTCAGCAACCCGCGCTCCTCGTGTTGGAGCATTCGCTCGACGAGGTCGTGCTGCAAAAACTCACGCACTTCATGGTGGCGCGTCTCGAGGCGATAAGCCTTTCTCTCGATCGCGTGATTTTGTCCCGCGAGATGTTGGCGGCCAGTCAGCTCTGGGAATCCACCTTTGATGGTATCGCGGATCCTGTTTTAGTTGTGAATGCGACACCCTGGGATTCCGCCTCACCCTTTCAAGCTGTGCGCATGAATCAAAGCTTTGCTCGACACGGGGGCCGGCATTGCTACGAAGCCTTCGCCCAGCGAAGCGAGGCTTGCCAAGGCTGTCGCGTCCATGAAGTCATGCGCGACAATCAGCCTTTGGAGTGGCAGGTGCGTCGCGGTTCTCGAGTTTTGAAGGCGAGTGGTTATCCGATTCAGATCAGCCGAGACGCAGAGCTGGCTCGTCACGGAGCGCCGGCTGCGATTGTTCATTACATCGATGTCACAAAGAACTTGGAGCTTCGCGGTCAGGCGGTTCAAGGCGAGAAGATGGCCGCAATCGGTTTGATGGCCGGCAATATCGCACACGAGTTGAACAATCCTCTCGCGGGACTTCGCTCGTTGGCGCAGGTACTCGCCGCGGACGCACGTCTCCCGGAAGCGGCACGCCAGGATTTGCGTGAAATCGAGAATGCGGCTGAGCGCTCAAGCCGCATTATCAAGGACTTGATGGATTTTGCGGAGATGGGTCGGGACTCCACGCAGCTCGAAGTTGTCGACGTCAATTTGGTGATTGAGCGCGCCGCCAACATGTTAAAAACAGCCATGCATGAGTTCGCCGTAGATTTAGATCTCATGGAAGAGGGCACTGCACTTGTGCGGGTTGAGCCGCATTTGCTCCAGCATGTGATTTTCAACATTATTAACAATGCTTGCCAGGCGATGGAAGGGCTTCGTGCCCAGGAAACCGCAGAGGACTCCGTGCATCGACAGACGGCGGATTCGAAGCCATTGGACTCCGGTGGATTAGAACCGGTGGGATTGGAGCTCCAAGTGCTATCGCGCCAAGTGGATCAGCATGTTGAGGTTGTCGTTCGCGATTCGGGACCGGGCCTCAGTGAAGAAGTTTTGAGTCGATTGTTCCAACCCTTCTTCACGACGAAAACCGCAGGTCGAGGTACCGGTTTGGGCTTGAGCATGAGCCGTATGGTCGTTGAGAGTTTTGGCGGAGAACTCCGTGGCCGAAATCGGGAAGATCGTCGAGGCGCGGAGTTTGTCATTCGTTTGCCGAGCGCGACGCGGGACCTCGACATCGATTTGAGGAGTTGAATTCATGCGAGTCTTAGTCGTCGATGATGAGCCCTTAGTGCGTCGATCCTTGTCGAGAGCCTTGGCCTCCCAAGGACATGAGGTTCGCGATGCCGAGGATGGACCGTCAGGTTTAGAGGCATGGTTGGCTTGGCGCCCGGACGCGGTTCTGATTGATGTGTTAATGCCGGGCCTGAGCGGTCCTGACGTGATTCGAGCGGCTCTTGAGACGAAAGTCGAGTCGCCACCGGTGATGCTGCTGATGTCGGCCTTCACGGGCGAAGAAAGTGTTCAAGCCGCTATGACTTGTGGTGCCGATGATTTTCTCGCTAAGCCATTTCCCGATATATTCGAAGTTGTCGTGAAGCTCGAGAGACTTCATCGCCAAAAGCGTTCGGTATGAGTCGATTCCGAAGTGAACGTGAACGACACGATCGGCGGATTAGTCTGAAGGACTCAAGAAGCGGATGAGTCTGAAGGACTCAATCCGGCAAACGTACTCTCGCTCTTGATCTCGATGCCGAGAAAAAGTGGACCGAGGTCGACGACGGCTCAGGAAGATTTGGTAGAGAGACGAGGTCGAAGAGAAGAAGGGGAGTGAGACAGTGCCGAAGTCTTCGCGGCCGCAGATCAAAAGAGTCAAAGCTTACCCCTTTCCCGCCTCACTCAAAACGGGCAGCGCGGCCCTGAGCGGTCAAGTGATGAAGCTTGTCCCACAAGGCTGCATGATCGAGGTCGCCGGCTCCAATTTGCAGCCGGGTGACATGGTGGAAATCAGTTTTGAAACCCCGGTTCTTCACGGGAGCGTCGCGGCCAGTTGTGTTGTGGTGAAAGTTTACAATCAGCTGACGGGAGGAAATCTGGCGCCCACGGAGGCTTCAGCTGCTGCGAAGGCTGGCTCGCCAACCGCGATTCGTATTCTGGAGCTGCACTTCCGCTCAATGAGTCCAAGCGCTCGAACTTCCATTCAGCAATTTCTCACAGCCATTGGCGGCGCGGCGAATTTGCGCTAAAGAACTGAGCCAGAAACCTGAGCCAGAAACCTGAGCCAGAAACCTAAGCCAGACCCTCGAAGCTGGGGCACTCGAGTGCACCGCCCGAGGAACAATCGAAGGAGAGCTGTGTGCGGATCATAGCCGGTCGCTGGCGAGGGCGACGTCTGGTGAGCTTCAAGGCGGATCATATTCGGCCGACAACAGATCGCGTGAAGGAAAGCGTCTTCAATCGATGGCAGGCACTTTGGGAGGGCGCTCGCGTTTTGGACCTCTACGCGGGAACCGGAAATCTTGGACTTGAGGCCCTGTCGCGAGGAGCCAGGGAAGTTGTCGCCGTCGAGCTGAATCCAAAGTCCATCGAGATCATTCGTAAAAACGTCGAAGAGCTTGAGGTGGGACGCGAGCATCGTGTGATTCGCGACGAGGTCGTGAAGTTTCTCAATCGTTACACGGGCGAGGGTTTTGATCTGATCTTGGCCGATCCGCCGTTCACGGAAAGTCTCGCACATGAGACATTGCTCGCACTTTCGGGTTCGAAAGTCCTCAAGCCGGGTACGCAGATTATGATCGAGGCCTCGTCCCATGAGCGTGTTGAGGCGGAATATCCACCTCTCGTTGAAGAGCTGCGACGAGACTACGGTGACAAACAATTGAGTTTTTGGACTTTGCCGGAAACCGCGCATGTTGAATGATGGTTGAGGAAAGTCGTCTCGCGTGTCTGTGAAGCCCGCAAACGGTCGATATGGGGAACGAGGTCATCATGAGGAAGAATGTGTTCAATCGGCGAGTCGCGGTCTACCCGGGAAGCTTTGACCCCATCACCAACGGTCACATTGATATCCTTCGGCGGATGGCGCCTTCCTTTGATCGGGTCATTATGTTGATCTCGAGCAATCGCTCCAAAAACGCCTTGTTCTCTCCCGAAGAGCGCGTCGTATTGGCGGAGCGCGCCTTGAAAGGAGTTCCCGGTGTTGAGGTGGATCTACATGCGGGACTTACAGTTGAGTATTTGCGCCACAAAGGGGCGGGCGTGATTCTTCGCGGCCTGCGCGCCGTGACAGACTTCGAATATGAACTGGTGATGGCCAATATGAATAAAAAGCTCGCGCCCGAGGTTGAAACGATGATCGTCTTCGCCTCGCCTGAATTCTATTACGTATCGAGCAATACAGTGAAAGAGGTGGCGACCCTCGGTGGCAATGTTCGCGATTTGGTGCCTCCGAATGTTTTGCGCGCGCTTCGAGAACGCGTGCGCTCGGGCGTAATTTCGAGTAAAACAAAACGCGGCAAGAGCTCAGGCGTCAAGAAACCCAAGTGAGGCGGAAAGCACGGACTTCGGTCTTTGGCTTAAGTCAGCAGCTTAAGTGAGCAACTTAAGTTGATAGATTAAGTAAAAAAGATTGAGTTTTTGACTGACGCCGCCCAGCTCCGAACAAAGGAGAGGCTATGTCCCGACCCACACAAACACCCGTCACTCTGGCTCGTCGCGCTCAGTTGCTCAAGCCGTCGCCGATTCTCATGCTCGCGGCCCGCGCTGGCGAGATGAAAGCCGCCGGCCAAGATGTGATCTCGTTGTCGATTGGTGAACCCGACTGGCCAACCTATGAGCGCATCAAGGTCGCAGCTGTTCAAGCCATCCAAAAGAATTTGAGTAAATACACGCCCCCTGCAGGCATTCCGGAGTTGCGCAAAGCCATCGCCGCGCAAACCTCCAAAGATCTCGGTCTTGAGTTTGAGATGTCGGAAGTGGTCGTTAGCTCCGGTGCGAAGATTGTCCTCTTTGCGGCCTTGCAGGCGGTCGTCGATCCGGGAGACGAAGTGATTTTGGTCGCACCTTTTTGGGCGAGCTACACGACGATGGTGGAATTGGCTGACGGCGTGCCCCGGATTGCCATATGCGACGATCAAAGCGACTTCAAACTCACACCCGCCATTCTCGAGAAGAGTATTACGCCCAAGACCAAAGCCATCTTGTTGAATTCTCCCTCCAATCCGACGGGCAAGATGTACACTCGCGAGGAACTTTCGGCACTGGCCGATGTTCTGCGCCGGCACCCTCAGGTCGCCGTGATTAGCGATGATATTTACAACCGACTTTGCTTCGAAGCGAAGTTGGCACCACATCTTTTGCAAGTGGCGCCGGATCTCCGGCCTCGCGTGCTCGCACTCAACGGCGCTTCCAAGTCCTTTGCGATGACAGGTTGGCGCGTGGGTTGGGCTGTTGGTCCGAAGACTTGGGTGACTGCGATGGCCAATTATCTCTCGCAGTCTGTGAGTTGCGCCTCCGCGCCTGCGCTCTACGGCGCGCTTGAAGGCGTTCTTCATGGAGATGAAGATGTCGCGAAGACCGTGCAGCTGCTCAAGGATCGCCGTGACTTTTTGCTCGGCGAGTTGGCGCAGATCCCGCACATCAAGACCGCCATTCCAGAAGGCGCGTTTTACCTGTGGGTGGATATTCGTCACTATCTCGGCCGTCGTCACAGAGATCAGCAGATGGTCGGCAGCGCGGAAATATGCGCGACACTGCTTGAAGAGAAGCTCGTCGCGGCCGTGCCAGGTGTGGAGTTTGGTCTGGAAGGCTATTTGCGGCTGTCCTATGCGCTTGAAAAGGAGAAGGGCCGTGAAGCCATACGTCGCATGCGGGAGTTTTTGACTTCACTGAAATGAGCGATCACCACTCCACCCATCAGGTTCTTCGCGCGCCTCATAGAAGCTGGCGCGCTTTTTTTGCGCGTCGCGAATCTTCTTGATCAGTGTCGCTTTGTGGGACGGGGGTGAGACCCTTGCACTGGCGGAGCAGACGACGGCGTCGCGCCGATCGACTGCAGAATTGATTCGCCTTGTTGAGAGCGAGTCGCAGAACTTGGCATGCCCAGGTAGTTTTTCGGCAGAGCTGTACAAACAGGGTCTTCAAAGGTTCACGTGGCGAAAGGAAGCCTCGGTTGCTGGAGTCGAGGCCTGGACGGGCCTCAGCCGACAGAATTGGTCCGTCGCAGAATTGAAGTTCTCGAGTCTGGAATCCCGCTTTAAAATTTGGCGAACCTCTGGGTCACGAAGTGTGCGATTCAAAACGATGGAGTGCGGGCAGTTCACCTACGAGGACTCCGTCGAAGAACGCGCCGGATCTCCGGAATTGAGTCGAGCTCTCAAGGCCTCATTGGCTCGCCCGCAGGTTTTTTACTCTTGGTCCGCAGCCTATCCAGTTGCGGAGTCCCGGCTCGACTCGGTATCCAACGAGGTTTTCCAAGTCGGGGGCGATTTGTGGATCGAGTATGACCCCCAAACAGATCCGCTTCGTCTCGTGCAGGCCCAAGCTACTCTTCGCGATATAGAGTCGAAACGGCTGACTCAGGTGCGCAAGACAAAGCCCACAGTTGCTGCCAAAGCTAAGGGCCGCATTCACTGGATTCCAGGTTGGTCTTTGGCGCTTGAGAAACGCGGACTGACCCGGCGAATCCCCAGCACGCTGTTGGTGCGCAATGGCGAAGTGGATTTGAAGGCTTCGCCCGACCTCGATCTCAAGAGGCTGCGGGCCTCGATGATGCCGCCGGTGAAAGCGCGGGCCGTTTTGGATCCAACGGCGTTGCCCAAGTCGAGATAGGAATCTGACCTCTTGGTCCAACGCGCGGATCGTCAACACGCAGCTGTCATTCGTGGCTCAGAAAAAAATGCTCATCGCGATGGCTGGGTCGCTAATTGTTTGAAGCTGATACGATCCCCGACCTAAGTCCGTCGACGAACATGCGGGCTCTGGGCACAATAACAAAAGGGGGTGCTCGTGAGCGCCGGAATGTTCTTGCAGATCTTGTTCAACATCGCCGTCTTAATTGCCTTGTATGTCACGTTTGTTCGACTCCATCGACCGGCGAAAGATGACCCGCGACTCTCCAAGGGACTGCAGCTTCTCACGTCGAAAATTGCCATTCTCGAAGACGTTAACGATCGAACAGAATTGCAGATTCAACAGATGATGACTTTGGTCGACGCCAAAGCCAAAGAGCTGCAACAAAAAATCCACGATGCCGATATTAAAATGCAGAGCATTGGTGTCGCGATGAACCGCAGTTTGGAAGTCGCTGAGATTTTCCAAGATAAGATTCCGCATCACGAAATCATCGAACGTGAAAATTCGCGCAAGTATATTCACGCAGCACGTCTCGCACATCGCGGTGCCTCGGCTGAAGAGATCCATCGTGAAACACAGCTCCCCATGAATGAAATCGACTTCATCATGAAGGTGAATCGCGAGCAGCTGACCTTCCGTGAGGAAGATCTGCCAGTTTGGGCGCGCGAGCCCAAGTCGGAGACGGGATCTGTGGCCCAGCCTACAACTGAAAGAACGGCAAGAACTGCAAGCGTGGAGGCTCCAGCAACGTCTGCGGAAACAGGATCGAGCTTGGATCCGCAGGCGGCGGAGAAGCTTCGCATGGAGCGACTGCAAGCCGAGCAAAAAGCATTGGTTGATCGGCTCCAGAGCTTGCAGTTTGGTATGCAGAACCTGGACATGGAGTTGAATACGCGTCACCCGAATCCCACCGCGAACCTCACGGATCGTTCGACGACAGCGGCGTTAGCTCAGCCGACTCCGACCACCGAACGCCGCCTCGAAGAAGTGGGCGATGAGTTTCGTCGTGCCTTCGAAGCTCAGACTGTGGCCTTGCAAGAGGCGCGAGCGGAGGCCGAGCGACTCAAGCTTGAGGCGGCGCGAAACGTTGCGGCTGCACCTGCTCCTGTCTCTGACAAAGCCTCGGCGTCTAATCCGATAGGTAAGCCCGATCTGATTCGTAAGGTTGTCTTCCCGCGCATCGAGAACCCTCGAATCTAAGATTTTTTGAAAGTTTCGACGAGGCGATTCGCGCAGTTGTGGAGGTCCAGATGGATTGGTCCCAACTTAAACTCGGTGATGAAATCGAAGCCAAAGTGCTCGATGCCAGTGTTGTCGGTGAGCTCGTCCTGGCTCTCGGCGACGATGAGCAAGCCTCATGTCTGATTATTCGTGTGATCAACGACTCACAGGCTCCTGTGCGGGCCGGTGACCGACTTTGTCTACGTGTCACAGCCATCCGGCCGCCGCGCTTCCGTCTTGTGCCCTCAGGCGATGAGAAGCGCAGACTGAAACGCCAAGGCCGCTTGGACGCCTCGGTTTAAATTTGACCTCTTTCGAATTCGCGCTGGTGCGGTGTCGCGGCACGCCGGCTCGGCGCGCGGGTTTCGCGGGAGCGCGAAAATCTTAGCGTGCCGACTCGCGGATGAAACGCGTGAGGTAATAACGTACGAGGTAGTCAATCTTTACGGGTTGGTCCTGATAGGTCCAAGTCAGATCCCCGAAGGCGCCCCAACGAGCGATCAATACGTCTTCATCTTGCTGACCCGCCTGCACCCCCGCATAGCCACCAAAAGCTGCGCCTTGAAACACAAAGCGAAGCGAAATCGCGCCGGGCTCCTTCACGGAGACAATCAACTTGTAGCCGTTTCGGAACAGCATGAAGTCCGCATGAGTGTTGGCGACGGCGTAAATCTTTACGCGACCCAGGGCGCTCGACTTCAATTGATTGAAAGCACTGCAGGCGTCGATAAAGGCAGTTTTGATATCTTCGATAAACGCCAAGCTTTCGGTGGCGAGGATCGCGCGCGGATCAAAGACTGGAGTCATGTCGACGACGCCGGTTTCTTCCATGCGCATTTCAGAGCGAACCAATTCTTTGATCCATCCCAGGCGATCTTGCCGAGGCCCGCGGCCTTGGATTTCCGCTCCGACCCCACCCATTGAGGACGAGGTCGAAGTGGGCGTCGCCGACGGGGCTGATCGGGAGTTCGATTTCTGGAGAAAATCGATGCCGTCCATGGATGATCCTCCTGGCTACTAACGCTGTGAATCAGCGTTCTCCTCTCCATCTCCTGACGAGTCTTGGTCATTGTCAATAGGCAAGCGAACTTGAGCGTGAAGCTTCAAGTAGTTCAAGCCGGCAAGTTGACGGATTGAGCTGGAGAGATCGCCCGTGGCCGCCAATGGACAATTTTGGTTTGCCATCGCTTGGGTTAGCCCTGAGAAACTGGGGGCCGGACCTGGCCCCTAACGCACCGCGGGCCCCCATGAAGACCTCCTTCGACCGGCCTCAGTTCGGCCATGCCTGAGTGGAGGTGATCGAAGACACCGCACGGCCCGCCGCTTCTAAATCTTCGTGATCGACAGGCTGGGCCAGATCATTTTCTGACTCGGAGTCCTCGAGGAGATGAGTGGGCTCGGCCATTTGCGCGGCTCTTGTACCGGGAATCAATTGGATGCGGTCGGCAACGATGGCGACGTGTGTACGCAGTTCGCTGCCGGGGCCATTCACTTCGCGCTTGTAAGGCGAAAGATGCCCTTCGACGCAAACCGGGGAACCTTTGCTCAGGTACTGCAGGCAAAGTTCCGCGTCCTTACCCCAAACGTTGACGGCATGCCACTGAGTTTGACTGGTGATCGCACCCGTTTGCGGATGTCGATTGCGGCGCTGGGTGGCAAGGCTCAAGCGCACATAGCTCTTACCTTGTGCGGTTTGTCGGCGTTCGGGGGCTGAACCCAAAGATCCCATGAGGGTAACGCGATTGATGCTTCCCATTGGCTGTCTCCTTTCCCGCAGATTGCGGGAGCTCGATGTGAGTGCGAGCGGCGATGTTTCGCTCGCTCGAGACACGGAGACTTCAAGGCCGACGCCAAAACTTCGGCGCAATTAAAGTGTGAAGGAGATCACCGGGTAGACGGCATTCGGATTGACCACCTTATCCAAGCCATAGTGAAGACCGAAGGTGAACTGAATCGGCACATGATAAAGAACCGTGGCATCGAGTCGCGCTTCGAGGCCTACCGCGCCGTACATGTGGCCGATCTCGCGCAGTCGGTAGCCTTTGGCCTCCCAATCATAGACGGCTCCCTCTAAGGTCAGCAGATCGCCAAAGACAGCGCCATGCCAGCGCTGCATGAACAAGGGCCAGGTTCCGAAGCCGCGCTCGGGACGAGAGATCGGAAGGCGATACTCAGCGGAGGCACGCGCGATTTTTTTGCCGATGAAACTCCCTGAAGGATAACCGCGCATCACAAACGTCGAACCTAAGCTATTGAGGCTTTGCGATTCAATCGGTAACGAGATGCTCGAAGGGCCCAGAAACAGACGATCGAGTTGCGGGGCCCAGCTGGCCTGCGCGCTCAGAGCCAGTGCGTGCCGTGCGGGAAGCCAGCCGAGGCCAGGCGTGCGTGCGGAGAGAAACTCGGCGAAGGACAAATCCGTTTTGTCATAGCTGATGTTGCTGAGCTCGGGCAGAAAGCGTTGATAAGCAAGACGCGCCATTCGCCCACTTTCGGGCGAGATTTCATGCCCGCGCTGAGAGACTTCTTGGTAAGCCACCGCGGCCCGCGGGCCGGCGCGAAGGCGCACATCGGAAGTGGCGGTTCCAGAGCCTGAAGCGCTCAGTTCGGTACGCAACCTCGACATGCTCAGCGCCGCCGTCCAAGCGTTGCTCAGTCCGGGAATGAAAAACTGCGCGGTGAAATCGGCGCTGGTGGAGCGGCGATCTAAACCACTTAACACGTCCCAGGCATCGTCGCCCATCAAGGTGAAGCGAATCGGCGTGGTGAAGTTGGAGTAGGATAAGAACAAGTTGGGTTGGCCGATCCGCGTATCGGTGGAGAGCTGTCCCATGCCGCTGTGCCGGCCGATGGGATCGCCGACGCTCGTGGTGGCTGAGACGAAGGCGCCGCCAGGAAGTAAGGTGGCATAGGGCATCCAGTAGCGAGGCCACATGTAACGTGCGGCCGTGAACTCTTCGCTCTGCATATTTCCGAGATCGGGTTCGGGCGGCTGATGCGCGGGCCACAGAGGCTCGACGAGCGGTGCGGTTCGCGGTAGCTCGCCATTTTGTAAGGCGGCCATGGAATCGCGCTCGACGCGTGAGAGACGGCGAAGTCGTGAGCCTTCACCATCGAGACGAGAGTAAATCAATTCGTCGCGTTCCACATCGTGAGCGCCCGCCCAGGCCCGAGTCGGCGAATTGGTGAGCGGGCGTGCGCGCTCGCCATTCCATGCATAGATGTTGCTGGTGCCGGACTGCGCGGAGGTGAACAGGAGGCCTAAGCTGCTGCTGGTCTCGAGGAAGCCAAAGCTTGTGAATTGGGGAAGATGTCGAGTGGGTGTTCGTGCTTCGGCCGATGCGTTTAAGGGCAACGACCAAAGTTCGTCGCGGGCGTCGAGCTGCCGTTCGACAAAGTACACGCGATCTCGCCAAATCACCGGCCAGGAGAGACGCTGTTCTCCCGACGGCTCGTGCCAGATTTCGACGAGGCCGGGCGAGTTCTCTGCGAACTCGCGACGCGCGGACGCCTCATCCGCTGGCAAACGCACGCGTACCAAACGCGTGCCGCCCGCCCGAAGTTGGATGGCAAAGGCGTAGCTTCCATCTGGAGTGGGGACAGCTTCGCGAAGTCGACCGCCGAAACTCAGGCGCACGCGCTTTTTCGTGTCGAGATCATACCGCCACAGCTCAGTGCGCTCGCTAAATCGCGCGTGGGTCTCGAACCCATCGAGAAGCAGGGATCGCCCGTCGCTGAGCCAGCTCACCCGCGTCGCGCCTCGGGTGTCGACCAGGCGTTCGGCGGGGCTCCAGCTATCGGGGGTCCGACGGCTCAAGCGCAAAACAGCATCGCGGTTGTGTTCGCGAGTGAGAAAGGCCAGCTGATCACCCGCTGACGAGAGCGTCGGTGAGCGCGTCCAGAATCCCGGCTCCCCCAAGGGCCGGCCATCGATACACCCCTGCGCGCAAATGCGCTCTTGATCTTGGCGAGCTCGCGCCTCGATTTCGGAATACGTTTCTTCGAGCATTTGCGTCCACGATTTCCCGATCTGATTTTCGAGGGCGGGATCGAGTAAAAACGGCAGACTCTCAGCGAAGTGATCGTTGAGATCGCCGACAATTTTGAGTCGCTCGCGTGAGAGCTTGTTCCAGAGGAGTCCGCCGAGAAGATAGGGCCGCGCTCCGCCGGGATGATCGGGCAGGCTCACTTCGTTGACCCGGGCGAGATCTTCGCGGCGAAGAGTGCCGTCGAGAGCCATCGCGCGAGCTGTGGCGAGAAAATCGGGAGAGCGCAAGCGTCCACCATGCGTCGAGTAGCGCGTTTCCATTTCAACGGCGAGGCCTTCAAGATACCAGCGTGGCAAGAGAATATTGGGTCGTACGATGTTGCCGAAGATGTTGCGAAGTGGATGCCACAAACCGTGCGCGGGCTCGAAGTTGAGCACGTGAGTGTATTCGTGAATGAACAAATCATGAGACCAGTGCCCGATGTCGGCGATGCTCTCGCCGGGATTGGGGGCCGCGGGCCAGAGTCGAATCGTCGGAAATGGAAAGCCGCTTGCGGCGCCATTAGCGGCGTCTACCGAATCGTCCAAGAGAACCACCGTCTTATCCGGCCAAGCGCGCAGCGCGGGAGCTAAGGTCATCCACGCGGCCTCGGCGTGCTGAGCGTAAGCTCGTGCGAGGGACTCATGCTTTGCGTCGAAGAGGATCTCGAAGTGCTCAGTTTCCAAGCGGCGCCAATGGAGATCGGGCGGGGCGGCACGGGACGTCGTGAACGCGCTCAGCATCAGATACAGGGCGAAGAGGGCCCGCGCGGCGGATGTCATGACTTGGGTCAGATTGGAATTGCGCTTCATGCGGAGTTTAAAGCCAGCGCCACGCTCCTCCGTGGGGAGATGACGCGAAGTCTGCCGGAGTGTGGATTTGGGCATTCGAATGGTTCTTTGTTGAATGTTTAGGGTGTGAAGTTTGACAATTCCGCGAGGCTCCAAAACAATCAAGTCTCGAATTACAGCCAGAGTCGTAAAGGAGATCACATGCAGGAACATCCGAAGAAAAACTCGTCTCTCCAAGTTTTGAAACTCGGCGTTTTGGCCCTCGCCATGATCGGCGCAGCAGCATGTACAAAAAAGAATGTGCAGCCCGATGGTGGCGCCGGTACAGCCGTCGATTCGTCGGCCGCGGACTCAGCGCTCGCAGATAAAGATATCTCTTATGACGCCATGGGTTCGGATTCGGGCAGCATCGCTGGACTCAACACGGTTTACTTTGAGTTCGATCAGGCGCGACTTTCGAATGAGACCAAGGAAACTCTGAAGGCCAACGCCGATTGGATTC
>CANHQR010000046.1 GCA_947462815.1 Pseudobdellovibrionaceae bacterium | reverse complement strand
TCGTCGTTGCGACACAGAACCCCTTCGACCACGATGGAACCTTTCCCCTCCCCGAAGCCCAGCTCGATCGATTTCTCTTTAAGCTTTCGCTGAAGGCCGGCACAGCCGATCAGGATGCCGCGATTTTGCGCGAGCAGCTTGGCGGACCGATTCCCGATCGAATCCAACAAATCCAATCGGCGCAGATTGATGTTGAATCCGCGCGACAAGAAATGCGCCGAGTTCGAATGGATGAATCCTTGCTCAAAGCTCTGACGAAGCTCCTGCAAATGAGTCGACAACACCCCGCTCTGGCCGCCGGCGCATCGGTACGCGCGGGAATCGCCCTAGCGAATGTGGGACGGATCGCGGCGTCCTTTCAAAATCGGGACTTCGTCACACCTGATGACTTACGAAGATTCGCTGTTCCCGTTTTGCGTCACAGAATTCGTCTGACCGCCGAAGCCTCATTTAGCGGGGAGACCGACGCGTCCATCGTTCAAGAGCTGCTCAAGCGTGCGGAGTTTCCAGTTTGAATCGACCACGTTTGACATCTCGATTCTTTGTTTTCTTTGCTGTGCTGAGTCTACTCAGCACACTGAGTGTCGCCGCCGTTTCAGCGTTTCTCGCCTCGTCGGCAGAGGGCGAACGACTCGCACAAATCGGCACATGGGGTTGGGCGCTCATCATTTCCGTTCTCCCTCTCAGTATGTTGATCTGGACATGGCGAGATCGAAGAACTTTGCCGCGAGATGGAGATCTTGAAATCGAAATCGATGCCCCTCAGCAACTGAGCATCCACGAGGAGCACGAGTCCCAGCTGAACTGGCTTGATGTTTCGCAGTCGGGTCGGCTCGCCAGTGAGAATGGGCGCATTGAGCTTTTTGATCACCGCGACTCGCATTTGGAACTGCTCTTCTCGATTTCGGAACCGACCGTGAAGCTGCGCCCTCGCCAGCTGGGCTATGCCAAGATCGACGCGATCGAAGCAAGAGCTCATTCGCGCTGGGATCTTTGGACTTACGACTTTAAGGTCCCGCTGCGACCGCCCTTGGGGCTTCGCGTTCACCCCAGTACCGAGACCTGTCCCGAGGAGACTTTCGTTGAATTGGCTCGTCGCGCTGGACTTCTTCGACTCGGAGCTCGACGACAGGCTCACTCTCGAGCTGCGGAAACCTATGTTTCCTCGCGAGAATGGCAAGTCGGCGACCAACGAAGGCATCTCGATGTGCGAAAATCAGCGCGCTTTCAAAAGCCGATGACCAAAGAGTTCGAGGCCCTGCACGAGCATCATTTGGTTGTGGCCTTGGACTCCGGACGAGGCCTCATGGGAATGTCAGGTGAATCGCGTGTCTGCGAACGCTACATTTCCGCAGCTCTCGCGGCGATCGAATCGGCATTACGTGCCGGCGATCGGGTCACCTTCGTGAGCCATGCCGGTCAAAACCGCTTCACAGTAGGTCGGGAAAGATCACTTCGCGCCTTCGACTCGCTGTTTCGCGGCACCGAACATGTGAATCCCACTGAGGAAGAGTGTGACTACCAAAAACTCGCGGCCGAAATTGAGCGGGTTGCCGGCGCTCGATCCATCGTCCTCGTGTTGACCGACGCTCATCGGCCCTCGGTACAGGCCGTTTTGGCTCAGGCGCTGCAACGTCTCGCTCACCGACATCTCGTCGCATTGGCGACTCTCGAGCCCGATGAGCTCGACGTCGATCATCTCGCGCTCTCCATCGAGCAAATCGATTCTGCGTCTCTCGGCAATCTCGTATTTGCACTCGAGCTCAACGAACAATTGGATTTGTTTCGCCGACGCTTACTCACGCAGGGCGGGATTGTCTTCACCGCTCCGGAAAAATATTGGCTATCGGCCGTCCAGAAACTCTACGCCACCTTGCGAGTGTCGGCTCGAGCTTAAGTCCAATGAGCTGCCCTCAATGAGTATGTGAAATTGGCTGGAGTTTGCTCGTAAGCTACGGGTCGTGCTCAGTCTTTTCCAACCGACCTCGCGAGGCCGGGCAGCTCAAATCCGTCAAAGCGCGCCGCGACTTTTCGCTGGCCGCATCACCGAGGAGCCAAGACTCACGGGCTGAGTTGAAGTGCTCTCAGGATCGTGACTCGGCTCCGACCGATACAAACACCAGATCCAGAATACGGCGCCAACTCCTAGCCCGAGACTGGATTTCACTTCGACAGGAATCTGCTCGCGAGGGGAAATGAAAGCCTCGATGGCACCGGCCAGAATGAGCCAAGGAATAGCTCCCATGGCAATGACAGCGCCGTCGCGAGTCGCTAAACGCAGCTGCACAGACCTTTGCGCTCGACCCGCGAAGATCGCTCGGCCAAAGGGCACTCCCGCCATGGCCGCGACGGCGATGATGGAAAGCTCGAGAGGACCATGTGCACCCACAAAGGCGAGCAGCTGTTGGGCGAAATCATGTCGCATGCAAAACCCCAAGACGACACCAAAATAGAGTCCGTTAAATCCCGCGAGGTAGAAGCCACCGACTCCGAGAAGGGCGCCCCAAAGGAACATCTTGATCGCCAAACCCATATTATGAAGAGTGATGTCGATGAAGGCTTTCAAGTTGTTGTCGTTGATGCGATGAAACCAGGCCTCCTGATCGATGATCTTTTCGACCAATTCGGGTCCGGCAATCAGCGACGCGTATTCGGGCTGCAGCCGTCCGAGTTCAAAACCTACGAGAAACAGCGCCCAGAACGAGCAAACCGTGAAAACCATGACGGACAAATGCCGAGTCCAAGCTTGATTCCACATCTGCCGAAAATTCAGCTTCACTTTTGTGTCGGGCAATCGCGCCGCAATATGATGGAGCTTCAAGGTTGCATCGGCGAGCAGCTCTTCATGGCTGGCTTGATCAGGACTCGGGCGCGACGCTCTTGACCGCTGGCGATAGTTCGCGGCAGCGAGAAGCTCAGTCGCACTCCAGAGCTCCAGCGCAGATTTAACAGATTTGGGCTTATTTCGAGTTCCCTGGGTCGTGCTTTCTAAATCCGAAAGCTTGGCACGAGTCAGTCGAGCTTCCCACATGTGAATCAATTCTCCATGTAGACGACACGCGTGTCGAAGAGCAGGTCATGCAACGCTCGCTTGTCAGATCGCAGGCCCGCCATGATAAAGCCAATCCCTAAGGTCAGGCCTGAAAGCAGCTTGCCGACGGTTTCTCGCAAAGCGCCTGACCAGAAACTGACGTTCACGCTCGTTTCCGAATTGTAGACTCGCAGTTTAAGCGCCATTTTGCCAGGGGTTGCCCCTTTGCGGGACAAGAACCAACCGGCATAGATCATCGTCAGAGCTAACTGGAAAAGAAAATTGAATACGCCGAGGGCCGCCGTGACGGCGATGGCCTGCTCGGGACTCGGAGGGGTTAGAAAGTACATCCCGGCGATATTCACCACGAGCGTCACAGGAAACACGACGACCGAAACGAACATTCCATCGATCATACTCGCGAGAAAGCGCCGCCAAAAGCCTGCGGGGCGAAACACCTTGAGAGGTGCCGAATGAATATTCAGCGCCTGAGGATCGATTGCAGCTAAACCTGACGGCACACTCGATTCCGAATTCTGGACTGAGCGCAGGGGCTCAAGAACATTTACGTCTTTCGAGTGGCCATCCATCATGTCCTACCTTTGCTGAGAATCAATCTGAGGTTTACGTTCTGCGTATTTACTTATTCACGCGCACCACACGCGAACTCGCAAGGAGATCATGAAGAGCGCGCCGGTCCTTTCGCAGACCCGCCATGAGAAAGCCCACCATAAGAGTCAGATAGGATGCGATTTTCGCAAACTCACGACCAACGGCATGCCAAAAGCTGAGGTGCTCAGCGGTTCCCTCTTTGTAGACCCGCATTCCCAGCGCCAGTTTACCAAGCGTCGCACCCTTTCGGCTGGTGAAGTATCCGACGTAGAAAATCGTGATCACGAAGCCCGAGAGCTGAGCAAAGATGTTCAACACCGTATCCATCGTTGGGTTGTCTTTAAAGAGAATCACGGAAGCCATTCCAAGCCCGAAACCAAGCGGAAAGCTCACGAGATTCACAAGGATTCCATCGATCATTGTGGCCACCGAGCGAATCCAGAATCCCGCGGGCTCCATCTTTAAGGTCGGTGAAGAGACGAGATTGAGATCGGGTCGCTGGTGGGCGACAGAGCCATCTGCCGACTTTAGACCACCGGCTGCACTCGGATCATACTTAAAAGCTTCGCTCACTCAATCCCCCTTCGCCGATAGTGTTCGGCAAAAAAACGCAGAAGCGTCATGTTGTTTAGCTGTAAGGCCTGAGTGCGAGGATGACGGCGACGGATCTCTGACGCCCAGTTCTCCTCTTCAGCTTGGAGAGCTTCTCCCTGCTCTCGCAAATAGCGGCGATCCGCCCACTCCAAAAATCGATCTTGGAACTCGGTCTCATCAGATGCAGGTTCCAGAGCCCGTCGAATCGCCAAGTAATCTTCGCGATGCACAAATACGAAGGTTTGGCTGAGAGACGCTGCCTTCGAGAAAATCACCATCGTTCCGGCCATCATGTCACCGACACGTTGGCGCTTCTTGGTCAGGGCGAAGGCAATCAGTCCAGGCAACAAGAACAACATATCGAGGTAAGATCGAGCCAATTCGCGAATCACGGCTTGGCGTAGAGTCAGCGCACCTCCATCGATGGAGACAACGCTCAAGCCCATGAGACGCTTACCGATGGTCGAGCCTTTTTTGAACTCTTGGGTGATGAAGTAGGCATGCGACATCCCCATAATTCCCAACAAGACGATCACGAGGAGAATCAAGGCTCCGATGGCCACAGCACCAGACGTTGCATCGTATTTCAGTGCAGGAGCGAGCGCGATGGCTCCCATGCCACCCATGAGAAGAAGCACGATGAACACACCATACATAGCCGCGCTGATGATCGACAAATCGATCACGAGAGCCAGACAGCGCCGGAGAAAGGGAGCCGGTATACGCTGGACTCGAAGCCCTGAATACACCTCGATCGAGGTTGTGTTTGGAGTGGCCTGCATCCCGGTCGCCGAAGAGGCTACGATCTCAGGGTCTTGCGAATTGATCTTCGTGTAGTCGGCTGCGCTCAGAGTGGCCTCCCCAAATCAAAAGGTGCCTGTGCTGATCGCGACCTGCTCTTGGCCAAGGCCGCCTCGATCCCCCACACAGCTCCTTTCATTTCGGCAAAACCTAGACTTGAGTTGAGGTTATTGGTGAAGTCCAAGTCGTGGCAGAGCCACGCTTCCTTCGACTCCAATACTCAATTGACTCAACTTGAGGCGTAGAAGTGCCTCAAGTTGCCGGATCTTCTTGCCAGATCCACTTACCAGATCCACTTACCAGATCCTCTCAGGCCGCAAGCGAAAGAGATCTCGATCGCTGGCCAATGCCGCTGGCCAGAATCGAGTCTAAGAGCGGGACGCGAGTCGCACTGAAACTTTGTCGCAGTTTCTTATCGGTGCAGAAAGTCGGCGCTCAGCCGTTCGGTCCATCCGACTTCAATCGGCCAACCAAAGGCGCTTCTGCAGCTCATCCATGATTCGACCCCGAGGCTCGTTCGATGGCGAAACCTCAGCCAAGTCAAATTCTCGTTCGAGATCTTCAAGAACTTGACTCCTTCGGGCCCACAAATCCGACCAATTCAACGGCTCTTCCTCGCCCCACATCTTCATCCATCGAGCCAAGGCCAGCCAACTGGGCGCAGCTCTTTGACTCGCCCTGATCTGGCTCTGAAAGCTTCGCCAGAAATGACAGAGTTGCTCCGCGGTGGCGTTGGATCTTGGAAACAAACTCGACTCTGGGAAATCGGCGTTCAACTTTAACTCCAAATTCTCAAACGGATAACTTCGATAGATTACAGTGGTGGAATCCCATCGGGCCGAGTCACACCACGAACATCGGGCACCAAGCGTCCATCCGGAAGCAAAATCTTATCTCGCGAATTGGGAATTTCGCGGCCCGTGCGTGGATCGGTGAGATTGCCGCCAGTGAAACGTCCGTAGCGACCAAACACGCCATGCCCAAGGACGGCCTCGCCGGGAGGCTGTACAAAGTCCGAAGAGCGAAGCCCTCGTCGACGGAGAATGTCGGAGACCAGCTCCGCGATGACCCGAGCCTGAGCATCATTCGGGGGATAAATGGTGATGAACTTTCCGGCTTGTGAACCGTTTTGCGCTGCAAACTGAGCCAGGTTATCGACGACTTTGTGCTCGATTCCGCGACGAACGAGCTCAGGCACAAGTGTCCGCGCAATTTCTAGAGCACTTTCAGGTTTCGCTCCGACATGGAATTTCCAACCTTGATCCGGCAATTCGCTGAGATTGCCCCCATACCACTGTCGCCAATAACCATTGGACGCATAAGCCATACGCGGTTCAGGTTGCGATGATCCCATCAGAGGCGCGAGACGATCAATTTCATCACGATAAACACGAAGTGCTTCATCCCGATTCGGGAGACGGAGGGGCGTTGCGGGAGCATCTGCTCGCGGCGGAAGAGAGGCCGGTCCTCGACCACTCGGTGCCGCCACTTCGCCGACGCCTCCGGGCCGCGGCCCAACGGGAGGCTGCGGAACAGGCGCAGATCGAAGCGGAGCCGCCACGCCGGGTTGGAGTCGCGCCAATTCGCGCTGCGGATCAGCTCCAGGCAGATCTTGAAACACAGTTCGCGACGACGAGCTGTAGCGAGCGGTCAACAATTCTTCGGGAGTCAGCACGCGCTCACTCAAACTTCCCTGCGGATCGCGAATTCGGACGCGCACGGCCGTATCACTTTGATCAATCACTACAGCTGGAAGACGCATCCCATTGCCGCCAACTTCCATGCTGATGTAACGGTTATCGCCGCTCATCAAACGCGCATCGCGAAGTGCATCACGGAATCGATTGACGTTCGCATCCGCAACGCGCTCGTGAACCACACGCGCGTTCACACTCGTTCGGGCCGTCCTCGCCTCAACCGGCGATAGAACTCGGCGGACCGCCCGACCGTCTTCAAAACTCTCCACAACTCGACCACCATCGGAACGCAATTCGACAACCCGGGCCGGCACTCTCTCACCCGACGGACTCACGTAGGAGACGAACTGTTCTGGCCCTTGAGGCGGAGCGGCCTGCACGGCCACCGAGGGAGGCCGAGGCACAGATGGAGGAGGCGGAGGTTCTTCCGGCGGCGCGCGAAGCGGTGCGGGCTCGGCCGGTCGGGCCACAGGTGGAGGATCCGTGCGACCGACCACGGTGGGAGGGGCGTCTCCAAGTTCCCGACGAGCCGTCGCACTCAGACGCGCCGTCAGAAGTTCGGACGCCGAGAGAACTCGCTCGCTCCCGTCTTCAAAGCGCACGACCACTTGACCTTGATCCTGACGGACGACACGCGCGCCGAAACGCGTACCTCGTCCTTCAACTTGAAACGATATGAAGGCCGCATCGCCGGAGATGTCGGTTCGCGTGAAGGCTTCACGAAAGCGATCCACCTCAGGTTGCCCCGTGCGTTCCATCATCATTCGCGCTGTGGCGCTGTCGCGCATACTTCCCGCGAGATTCGGAGGCACATTTTCACGCACAACGCGGCCGTCAACGACGCGCTCGAGGATCTGACCGCCCCAAGGATCTTGGCCCACGATCCGTCCGCCAACCCTCTGCCCTTGCGGGTTCACATAAGAAACGAAATCTGTTTGCACACCAGGTGGTCGCCCACCGGCCACACCGACGGTGCCACTCTCAATGAGGCGACGGCGATCTTCGACTTCGAAACCCGCTCGCCGCAGAATATCCGTCTTCTCGTCGATCTGGGCGCGGGTATAATTCCCAACGCGCGCCGGAGACCCATCTCGGCCCGGCTGGCCCACACCGACGTTGTGAGCGCGAACAATCGCCGCTTCCTGAGCCGGCGTGAACTCTCGGCCACCTAAGACTTCGCGAGCCCGCTCGACACGAGGTCGATCTGCCTCCGCAATTCCGCTGGCGACTCGAGTCGGCGGAGCTGCGGGTGCAGCCGGCACAACTTCGCTACCCGGAGAAGCGGGCGGCGGACTCGGCGGATCTCCGACTCGCGCCGCCGGTGGCGGTCGAGGCTGATCTGCGGCCGCAGCCGTCGCAGGAGTTCGCCCGCCGGGAAGTGCTCGCGCTGCCAGCCTTTGGCCGGCTTCAGAGGAAAGACCGACGCCCAAAGCCGTCAAGCCGACGGCCAAGGCGCAGTTTTCTTGCGACAAGGCCTCGACTCGATAAGAGTCACAACGATTCGCCGTCACCGGCCCGGCTGCACTCACTCGGGTCGATCGCTGATTTTGAAAACAGGCTGTATCAATTTGCTGAAGACCCGTTACGGTGTCGAGGCCAATGGCCGCAGAGCTCAACACGCGCGCCGAACGCACGGTCAATACACCTCGAGCCGCCGCCAATCGCGCCGGGGTCGAAAGCGAAACCGCAGCAGCTCCCCCTCGGACGAGGGCGCCGACGCCCAAGGAGCCCACTGTCGCCGCGATCGATCCGACGAGCAGAGCTTGATCCCTGGCCTCCGCGCCACGTCCGTAAGAGGCATCGACCTGACACGCCACCGCTTGAGTTGTGTTGCGTAAGGCGGGATGGCGAGCAAAGAAAGACTCCATCAAATCGCGATCTTGGGCCAAAGACTCGCGGGTCGCACGATCCAAACCACTGCCACCGCTCCGCACACCCTCCAGCAAAACGCGCTGATCTCGCTCCATGCCCGTCTGTGCTCTCCCCAACGCCGCACGGAGCTCGGCGCGAAAGCGAGCCGCATCGATGGGCTGCAACCGAGGCGCACCCTCACGGCTCAAACCGCCGATGGTGAAGGCGTCGCGTCCCACCGCTTGCATCTGCTGATTGACGAAACGAGAAATCTCTTGATGCGAGCCCAACGGAATCGAGTTTTCAATCGCCGCGATCGCCGCCATATGCCGACGCATTTGCGCCCGCAGTCTTTCCATTTCAGCTTCATCACCTTCGCGATGCCCGCGCGCGCCCATGCGACGGCGCTGCCCGATTTGCGAGAGTTGCTGATCTAAGCGTAAAGCGGCCGCCATATTCTCTGTGAGGATCTGCACTTTGTCTTGCAAGTCACTGGCGAACTGCTCAAAGCGGGGGCCTCCCGACAATTCTCTCGCAAAATCCACAGCACACTGATCCTGCAAACGCCGTTCTTCAGCGAGGGCCGCTAAGAACACGTCTTGGTTGAGATGCCGAGCGTCTTGTTGCAACGCTCGCACGGGATCCACGCGCGGATCACAATCCTCCGTGCGAGGTGCACCAGCTGCCGGAGCAGCCCCCGGCGTCTGGCCTTGCGCAGCTGTCGGGGTACATTGCGAATTGAAGACGCGGTGAGATCCGCGCGCGAGAGACTCCCAAACACCGGCGTGAGCGGGAGAGGCGGCCAGCATGAGGGAAAGCGACAGAAACAGCGCAGCGCGCGCACGCGAAACAACGTGCATGCACCGCCATGCATTTCGAATGGAGAGCCGCCAACGTTCTCGATCCACGTAGTACGTATCGGAATGATCGGAATCGGTCTAAAGTCTTGTGGTGTGGCCCTGTCTCAGATTGAGACAGTTGAGACTCAGTTCGAACAAGATAGTTCGAACAAGACATTTCGACAAAATCAGTTCGATGACCTCAGGCCGATCACATCAGCTCAAGAAGAAATAGGCGAAGACAAATGCGCGACGGCAAATGACTTCAGTTCAAACTCGCCTCAATAACTTCGCCAGCTGGCTGGGGCCTCGCGACGATGACCTTCAAACAAGAAGCCGCCATGTGGCCGCAACACATCGTCCGCAAGACTCACGACGGCTTGCGCTTCCCCACGGGCAAAGAGCGCATCAAAGGCCTCTTCGAATCGACGAGCCAATGCACCATCAGCGAGTCGAAGTCGCCGTGGAAGGGATTTGCCATGACTGACCCACTTCATATTCATTCGCAAGTGAAAGCGTGCCAACTCACCATAGGCCAAAGCGGCAGCAGCCATCAGCTCGTGGCGAGATCGCGGCTCGCGAATGTCGTCAATCAAAGCCGATAGCCGGTATCGCCATTCGTCGCATTCCTCTTCGCTGAGTGAGGCTGGTCCGTCGGACAACACTTCGGTGGCCATGGCTTTAGCTTGAGCAGAACGTGAAGTCCCCTGAGGAACCTCAAAGCCTTCCTTCACCATTTCGGCAAGGCTCGCGGAGGCCTCCGGGCGCTCGACCTTATAAAGGAAGTACCGCAGAGTCTCGAGATCATGCACCGAGGCCTCCACAGGCCAGCCCTTGTGCGTGAACGACTCGCGATAGGCGTGCGAAACCTCAGGATAGAGCACAATCAGATCGAGATCCGAATAAGCCGAGGCCTCGCCACGACCGACAGAGCCCGCGACAAAAACACAGTCGGCCCCCTGATAGCGGGTCTCGAGCAAATCTTTGGCGACATAGAGTGGAGAATGGATCGGCGCAGCTCGAGACACGGGGGGAGGCTGATTCATGGCGGGCGAGGACTCCTCATCGCGAACATTCATACACAAGTGAAAACAACAAAATGTCGCCGTGTCCTACCTGAGACAGGAAAGTCTTTCAAGTTGCCTGCGACTAACGCATCGGATAAACCCTGTTCCTTCTGAAAACTCAACGATGGAGGGTCACCCACGTGGGTCACATTCGCGCATTTATTGATCACAATTATCGCCACTTCAACGCCGCTGCATTGAAAGACGCCGCTCAAGGTTATGAGCGCCACATCGATCAGGGCGGCAAGATGATGGTGACCCTCGCAGGAGCCATGTCCACAGCCGAGCTCGGCTTGTCCTTGGCCGAAATGATTCGCCAAAACAAAGTGCACGCCATCACCTGCACCGGAGCGAATCTCGAAGAGGACGTCTTCAATTTGGTCGCTCACAATCATTACGAGCGTATTCCCAACTACCGAGATCTCACGCCCCAAGATGAAGAAAAACTTCTGGAGCGCCATCTCAATCGCGTCACCGACACCTGCATTCCCGAAGAGGAAGCCATTCGTCGCATTGAACATGCGGTTCTTTCGCACTGGCAGAAGGCCGACCAGTCCGGCGAGCGCTACTTCCCTCACCAGTTCATGTACAAGATCCTGTTGAGCGGGGAGCTCAAAAAACACTACCAAATCGATCCCAAGGATTCTTGGCTGATGGCCGCCGCCGAAAAGAATCTGCCGATGTTCGTTCCCGGCTGGGAAGACGCGACGCTCGGAAACATTTTCGCCGCCCACTGCATCGAAGGCGACATCAAAAACGTGCACACCGTTCGCAGCGGTATCGAATACATGATGGAGCTCGCGGGCTGGTACACCGCCACCGCACCCAAGACCTCAGTCGGTTTCTTCCAAATCGGCGGGGGTATTGCTGGTGACTTCCCGATCTGCGTTGTACCGATGCTTCACCAAGATCTGCGTCGCACCGAAGTTCCGCTCTGGGGTTACTTCTGCCAGATTTCGGATTCGACGACCTCTTATGGTTCATACTCAGGTGCCGTACCGAATGAGAAGATCACGTGGGGTAAACTTGGCTCTGAAACCCCAAAGTATGTGATCGAGTCCGACGCCACCATCGTGGCTCCGCTCATCTTCTCCTACGTGCTCAAGAAATGAGATCACTTGTGCGGGAGGGGCAAGCCCAAGTCATCGGATTCAAGACGCTCGTCCGCGGCCTTCGTGTCGTTGGACTCGGACTCGCCTTGATCACAACGTGTTGGGCTCATGCCGCAAGCCTCGAAGTGGGCGTGGGAGTTTCAAGCGTCCATGAAGGCCGGGTCATCCCAGCTCTTCGCGCGTCGTATGGCGAGGAATGGAGCACCTCACTTCACTCCTCGGGCCTGCGCACCAGCGTTTATGCGCAAAATGCTTGGGCCGCGAGTGTCCATCGCCGTCTGGTACAAGGCGATTTGGGTTGGTTCAAATTCAATTTCAGCGCGGGTGCTGCCGCCGCTCTGATTGATCGGCGTTATCGCACGTCGACCACCTCGGCGATCCAGACTCAAACCGAGGGCGTGCTCGGCCCGAGCGCAAGTCTGCGTTGGAGCACAGGTCCCATCTTCTTGTGCTTTGAAGCCATCTTTGGCCTGCAACCGAGCCTGCAACACATCGCTCTCAACTACCAAGACGTCACGCATGTCACCCTGGGGGTGAGGTGGTGAAGCTGATCGTGCGATACTCGAAACACGTCCTTGCGACCATCTCGCTGCTTTTGAGCCTGGGACTGGGCACAACCGGTCGGGCCGAAGCCCAACTCAAAGAAGATTTGTTCTATGTCTTTTGGGGTACAGGCACGAACTTTACGCCTCTCGCCAATTTGCGGCTGGGATTTGAGCCGATCGAAATTGGCCTGATCAATTCCCAGGGCTTCGGTTTGATGTGGGTTTCTCGCCCGCAAAAGAATTTTCTCGTCGAACTCGGTCCGATCCTTACGCCCTACGGGACGGGGATCGCGACAGGTGCTGGCATGGAGTGGGAGATTTGGTCTTGGCTTTATGTGCGGGCTCAATTTGGCGTCGCCATTGACTCGGGTTGGAGAACGCCGAGCTCAGTGAGCGTCGGTGCGGAGTTTGTTCTATGAAATGGTGGCCGAGGACTGTCGCAGCTTTGTCCGTTTGCTCCTTACTGGTGGGCTTTCGTTCCTTCCCCTTTACCTGGAACATCAGTGTCGGCGATCCCACAATTTGGGTTCGTTTGTGTTCGTCGAGCCCCACGATCGAAAAACATGACTACCCGAGTGGCGATTCGCTCGCGGGCCAAACTCCGAGCTTCCAACAAGTCGTTCAATCGGTGATTGACGATATCAACAATGTGCCGACGTCCTACGTTCGTCTCGCCATCTACCCCACTGACCCCAACAATCCTGGTACCGCGTTGCCTGGCGATTCCACCTTCACTTTGAATCGCGCCAGTGAACGCACCATTGATGTGTGTTTTGATGGAACCTCGGCGACCGCGGGACTATCCGCTGGCCACGCTTCAGCTCGCCGCGAGAACGGCCGCTATGTGGGCTGCGAAATCAAAGCTCGCAGTGAGTCCGCCAAAAGCGGAAAGTTTTTGGTGAGCCTCTTGACGCATGAATTGGGTCATTGTTTGGGGCTTGGCCACAACTTTGAGAGTACAAAGTCTGTCATGTCGTACTTCGCCTCTGCTGAGATCATTCGTTTGCAAAACGATGATCGGGCGGGCCTGACTTTTCACTACCCCGAGGACTCGGCCATGGCGGCCGAACAAAGTACCTTTGGCTTGGGTGGTTGCGATCCAAAATAATGGGAAACCGGTGAGGCGGAGCTCGCACGAGCACCTTCTTTCACGACCTGGATGAAAGGCTTGCCGAAGACCTCGACGTAATTGGGCTCTTCCACCGCCAAACATCATGTTCAAAACGCTTCACATTCAGGCCGCGCGCCAGATCGCACGAAATTCGCAAGACTGCGCCTGGCACAAAATGCGCATCGACGAATGGATGATCACGGACGATCACGGACGCACACGGTCGTGCAAGGTTGCGCAACGAATGAAATGTGACAGGTGCAATCAAAATCAGCTCGCAACAGCTTGAAACGTAAAAGTCATGAGGCGAAGCGATCAGATCCGGCTCGCAAATCTGTGAACCGAAACAATGATCCCGCCGGAAAGCTCATCATGTCGACGACTCAGACGCTCGATGCTCAGACCCCCCCTCCTCAGGCCCATTGTGGGCCGTGGCGAAGCGACGTCCGTCGCAATGAGCGCACGACGTCTCGATGGACAAAGCATCGATCGCGGCAGCTCTTGTGGTCGATGGCCACATGTGCGGTCTTGGGACTTGGCTCGGCTCAAGCCCAGAGCTCTCCCGGATCGGCGAACGCTCGCGAGTTGCTCAACACGATGCGCTTGGCTGCTGAAACCTATCCGAGTGTTCTCGCCGAACGGCGCACCGCTCAAGCGGAGAGCCATCGACGACGAGCTTCACAGCTCGACGCTCTGAGCGCAACGGGCAGCGTGGGACTGACACGAACAACTCCGACGGGCGAAGAGACCCCTTCCTTGCAGCGAAGCGCCAGTGTGGGCATCCAACTCACGATTTCTCTCGCCACTTGGTTGCAGGTGGACCAACACCAGATCAGCGAAGCCGTCGCGCGCTCCGCACTTCGCGCACTTCAGATCACTTTAGCGGCCGAAGCGGCCCGTGCACATTTTGATTACGCCAATGCGCGGGCGCGACTCGCCATTGCCCAACGCGTACAAGGCGAACTTGTTGGCCTCAAACGACGAATTGAGTCGCAGAGTCTCAGCGTAGACGCCTCGACCATGGCGCAGTTGGACGCCGCAATCTCCGCGGCTGAACGAGGCCAACTCAGCGAAACCAACGCCATCGAATTGACCATCGTGGAGCTCGAGCGCTTGACGGGCCGTCGGCCTCAAGCTCCGCAACTCTATGCACATGGTTATGTGCAGAAATCACTTCAAGCCGACTGGCCCATCACCCAACCTGGCGAGTTGGCGGCGCTGTTCCCTCTGCCCGCGACGGTCGAGCTCGCCTTCGCTCGCGCTCAACAAAGCCCAGCCCTCGTGCAAACTCGACTTCAGGAAAATCTCACGCGTGTGAATTGGCATTTGGATTTTTGGAGTCAAAATGGACCGACACTGACGCTTTCACTCTCGCGCGACGCTCAAGTCCTCGAACGTCGCGGCTACGAGGGCGGACTCGAGCGCGACGACTCCGGCGGGACCAGCGCCTCGGCGGTGCTGAGCTTCCGTCTAGGTGCCGGTGCACCTTTGCATCTGCGAACCTTGGGACTGTTACAAGAGGCCTCGCGCTACTCACGCCTTGCCAAAGAGCGTGAGATCCGCGCACAGATCACGCAGACTTATCTCCAACTCCGTGGACTCACGGCTCAATTGCAAAGCGCCAGTGATTCCTTTCGCCAAGTGCGAACTGCTTTGCAAAACACTACGGTTCAAAATTCTGACGATGTCGACACTTACATGAGCTTGGTCAGTTCCGCGGAGGGCCTGGCGAACTCCATCGTGCAACTCACGGCTCAGGAAACTCTCCTCCGCATCCAAGCTCAGTCGCTCATCGGGAGCCTGCTCGATTCCTTGGAACGCGGTCCCGCAACCCGCGCTCGGAGACAGCCATGAAAATCCGCATCGGAATGGCGGCCTTGTTCTTGACGGGCAGCCTGGTCTCGATGAAAGCCGAAGCCGCGACCTCTTGCCCGCCACCTCGCGAGAGCCTGATGGCCCAAGCGCGAATGCTTCGCACACAAGCCTCTTCCATTTGCGAACGCGCCGAGGCCGAACATCTGCTCGCTCTTGCCACGCAAGATCCGACACAAACTGCGCGTGCCATCGAGATTTGGCGACAAAGCGGCGACCTCTATCGCGCCGCGGTCGAAGGCCTCAAGCTGCTGCGCGAATCGCGTCAACAACGACCTCTCATCGAACTTCGCCTCGTTCGACTGGCACTCTTGCGTTTGTCGGCTCAGGCCGCACAGGCCGTCGATCTGGAGCGCGAGGCCACGTGGCTTGAATGGGCGACCGGCGTATCCAGGGATAGCGAAGGCGACGCTCGCCCCTTGAGCCTGGCGCACGCGCTCGAAGAGTCCGATTGGACCGCACCTGAGCGACGCGAACTCCAACGAGCTCTCTTCGGACTTCAGTATCGCCTCATTCAAAGAGAACTGGCCATCGCCGCTCAACACTCTTCACGCGGTCGATGGATTGCGGCGCTGACGCGAATCGAAGGCCTTTATCGTTGGCCGGGTCTTGAGCAAAGTCCTCATTTCGAATTGGTCTTGCGCGAAGCTCTTCGGCTGCAAGTGCAGCTGATTCACGATTCGACACTGGACAGCCGCGAAGAACGGGCCAAACTGGCACGCTCGTCAGCTGCTGAGACGCCATCGAGCACGGAAATTCGCCGGCAGCTGCGGGAGCGAGCCTGTGCTCTCGTTCGTCATTGGCGCAGCACACGCTCCCCACTTTTTTTACGCGAGGATGCAACGATTGAAGCGCTATGCGCTCGGCGCTGAGAGTTTTTGCGCGAGGACCGAGCAAATTCCTGCAAGCCATGGCCCGAGACGCGCCGGCTCTGCTGCTGCGGTAAGCCCCATGATCGGCAAGACGTAGCCAGTTCCTAGAACTTGATCTTGGAACGAAGCCACACCGTCATTCGGTCCGATCCACCGCGAGAAGGCTTGGAACTCACTCCACATCGACTGCGGCACATCGGATGGCAGAGCTAAGCCGACGACCGAAACGCACAAGATCGAACCGCCCTTAAATCCGGAGCCCGAATGCCGAAAAGGCGGGCCAAATGCTCGCATCACTCGCGGATGCGTAATCGAGAGAGAACGCAGAAGTTGCGGCGGGCGACCCTTCAAAGACAAAGCCATTTCCGCTTGTGCCAGTCGCCACCAACTGCGAGAGCGCCATGCCGCCATAGAAAGTCCGCGGGCTCCCCCGCCCACGCTAATCCAAGCCCCGATACCAGCCAAAGCTTCAGGGGCTGTGGCAGCCAGGTGCTCCAAGGCCCAACGGACTTCAAGTGACCCCTGGCCCTGGGAAAGCAAGATCAGAGGCGATCGAGTCTGTCGCTTCAGCTCGCGAATCAGCGTGTCGGCATTGGTCTGCACGCCACCGGTTGCACTCGTGCGCACAAAATCCGTCGTGCAGCCCGACTTCCTGACCCAACTTCGCCAAGGTTCGACATGCTGGCCCCACTTACGCCCCGGCCAAAACGGATCGGAAGATTCCACAATCAAAACTTCGGGGCGTCGCTCTGCAGGGAGCGCCGGAGTGCGGCCCTGAGCCGCTTCCCGACCTGCGGCCTCGACGGCTTCGCGAAAAGCCGCGTGTGGATGAACACGACGGCAGATCTGCTCGAGTGCGACCGCCGTCAATACAGGACCAAAATGTGCATTGAGATCTGCGATTTCATCGGTGCGAGGCAAGCGATCGGGAAACCCCTCCACGATCGGTTGAACTTTTCGGACAAGCCCAATCTCTGTGAGCTCCGCCTCACTCTCGATCCGCGGCAACTCCACCTTCGCCTCAGAGCGCATGAGTGGCGTTGCCGGATTCGATGCAAGGATTGGGGTTTCTTCGTTCAAGCAGTCACCTTTATTGGCCCGAAGGAGCGTTGCCTTGTGGCGCGCCGAGCTTCTTGGCTTCGTCTTCTTTGACTTTCAATTCCGCACGCTTTTGTGAAAGATCGTTTTTGCAGATATCGACTTTCTCTTCATACTCGTCCTGTCGCTTCTGCAAAACCACTTTATATTTTTTGAAGCGCTCGATGCGATCTTTTAAGAATTCTTCGCTGACACCGACCAGCTCTTGTTTCTCGTCGAGGCCGATTTTGAATTCTTCTTCCTTGTCCGTCACGCGATCGATCGGCTCGGTGAAAGTGAGTTTACCGTTTCCGCCCAAGGCCTTCGACGACAAGTCCGCCCGACAGTCCTTCAGAACACCGTAAAGACCCTTCGATCCGTACTTGCGGCTCCCGTAGACACGGTCTTCGAGTTCAAAGACTTCGTTTTGTAGGCGACGCAGCTCTTCGCTCATCAAGACTTTGCGCTGCACCACCATGTTGCCATCTTTCACTCCCAATTGCGTATCGCCGGACAATTGGCCTTTGTTCTCAATCTTCGTTTCAATTTCTTCGGCCTTGTGCGGATTTGAAGAGCAGCCCGTGAGGCTCACCAAGAGCCCGAGGGCCAGCATCAGGATCGCGAAAACGAGGTATTCATTCAAAAATCGACTCTGCGTGGGGTGGGTTGCGGCAGCTTTAGCTGTGCGTGATTGCGACTGTCCCATGTTGTGCGTGCTCCTTTTGTGAACTCGAACTCCGAGTTCAAGCTCAAGCCTAGGGTTGGTTTGCGGCCCCGCCAACGTCTGACGGAGCGCGGAAAGTCTAGAGTTTTCAGGTATTTAGCTAAACACACCCCAAGTCCACATTCGCCAAGTTCACCTGAGATTCCAAGAGCTTAACTCAGTTCCTGAGCTGGGGCTTGGCCCGAGGGCGACTGCAGCTGATCGGAGGGTGAAACTGGCCCTGAGCCCGCCAACACGTGACCCATTTCGGCGCCAAAGCTCTGACAAGATTGGAGTTTTTATTTCAACTTACTTACGAGCTGGACCTTTTGACGCTTCTCGCCAATAATCCGAGAACCGCTCTCTTTTTGGAACAAAAACTATGCTTCATGCCGAACACATCCTCGTGAAGAAATACGGCGGCACATCGGTGGGCTCCATCGAGCGCATTGAGAATCTCGCCGATCGACTCCTCAAAGACGTCGCCCGAGGCCAACGACCCATTGTCGTCGCCAGTGCGATGAGTGGTGAAACCAATCGCCTCATTGGGCTCGCGGAACAAATCGACCCGGATTATCGCGGCGTCGCCTACGACATGCTGGTCGCCAGCGGCGAACAGGTTTCGATTTCGCTGTTGTCGATCGCGCTCGCCAAACGCGGGCTGCGCGCCCAGCCCTTACTGGCCTATCAGGCCGGTATTCGCACCGACTCCACTTTTGCAAAGGCACGCATCCAATCCATCGACTCGAGTGTTTTGCTCGGCCTCGTGCACAAAGGCATCATACCGGTCGTGGCGGGTTTTCAAGGTGTCGACCCTGAGGACAATATCACCACGCTGGGCCGCGGCGGCAGCGACACCACAGCGGTGGCCCTAGCGGCTGCGATTGGAGCTCGTGAGTGCGAGATCTACACCGACGTGCCGGCCGTCTTCACCGCTGACCCGCGCCTGGTCCCCAAAGCGGCGGAAATGAAGAGTGTGTCCGCTGAAGAGATGATGGAGATGGCCGCTCTTGGCTCGAAGGTCTTGCACATTCGATGCGTTGAGATTGGCGCGAAGTACAATGTCAAAATTCACCTTCGATCGACGTTCGAAGAACGCGAAGGCACTTGGATTCTCCCGGAGGCCGATATGAACACTCAACTCGAACAACCCGTCGTCAGCGCCGTAACTCACGATGCGAATACGGCCGTGTTCAAACTCTTCCCCGTCCCTGCGGGTCCGCAGTTCCTGGCCTCCCTCTTTGAGCGCCTTGCGGCTAAGGGTGTCGTCGTCGACATCATCACGCAAAGCGAAACCAACGAAGGCCAACGTCTAGCCTTCAGCGTGACCAAAGAGGACATTCCGCTTTCGCGACAAGTCCTCAAGGAATTCGTCGATGCCAAAACTGAAGTGAGCCTCATTGAGAACATGGCAAAGATTTCTGTCGTCGGCGTTGGCATGCGTAACCACCCCGGAGTTGCGGCACGCTTCTTCAACGTGCTCGCTCGCCACGGCGTGCCCGTGCACTTGGTCACGACGTCGGAAATCAAGATCAGCGCAGTGATCGATCAAGCTAATCTCAGTGCGGCCGCCAACGCCCTGCACACTGAGTTCGGTTTGGATCGCGCATGAAGTCCGCCTACAGCGTTGATGTCGATGAGGTCAGGCTAAATTCCACGGCTGGGCCATCGCACAGCGTGGCGGAGCTGACCGCATCTTGTTCGACGCCCTTTTGGCTCATGAATTTGGATCACGTCCGCGCACGTGCGCGACGCCTGAAGTCCGCCCTCGCTTCGCTGCCCGTTAAAATTCACTATGCCGTAAAGGCCAACGATCATGCCCGAGTGTTGTCGAGCCTCGCGGCTGAGGGCGTCGGCGCCGATGTCGTGAGTGCTGGCGAAGCCCAACTGGCCTTGGCCGCAGGCCTTGAGGCCCGCCATATCATTTTTTCGGGCGTCGCAAAGACACGCCACGAGTTGAACTTCGCGTTCCATTCGGGGCTCAAACAAATCAATGTCGAGAGCTTGGAAGAACTGGAGCGCATCGAATCCATGGCTCTCGAGCAAAGTTCTCAGTTGCGTTCGCCCATCGCCTTGGGCCTTCGCCTCAACCCCAACGTGTGCCCAGAAACCCATCCTTATATTACGACCGGCTTTCGCGAGAATAAGTTCGGCATGGACGAGCCCGCGATTCGCGAGGCTGTGGCGCGTCTGGCTCGGTCAGCAGCTCCCCTTCAGCTTCGAGGACTCTCGGTGCATATCGGATCGCAACTTCTTGATCTTCAAGCCGTGGATGAAGCCCTCGGCATCTCTTTGCGTCTTCAGCAGCAGCTTCGCGATCAAACCTCAGCATCAGCACATATGCTTTGGGATCGCTTCGATGCGGGCGGCGGGCTCGGCATTCGGTATGACAGCGAAGACGAGACCGAAGAGACAGCTTTGATCGATGATTTTGCGGCTCACCTGGGCCGACATACGCAGCCACTCCTCCAAGATGGCCGTTTGCGCGAGATCATGATCGAGCCCGGGCGCTGGCTGGTGGCACGCGCAGGGCTTCTGATCACGGAAGTTCAATATGTGAAACGGACCCCGATGAAAGACTTTGTCATCGTGGACGCGGGCATGAATCTCCTGCTTCGACCGACGCTCTATGAGGCCCACCATCGGATCTCGCCTCTTAGAGTGGGTGCCGAACAAGCTCGGCAAAGCTTTGATGTGGTGGGACCGATCTGCGAGAGCTCAGACTTTTTCGCGCGAGATCGCGAATTGCCAACACCCAAAGCCGGCGATCGACTCGCCATTTTCGATAGCGGAGCTTACGGCCGAACCATGTCGAGCGATTACAACCGACGTGGTCCTGCCGGAGAATTTTTCTTTGCTGACGGGCAAATCACCGGCTGAACCTGGGTGAATTTTCCCTTAACCGAATCCCAACTGGCCAAGCATCGCAAAATCCGCGACTTCTCCCCCCACCACAAGGGGGTCTATATGTTTCGTTGGGCTACACTTCTCGTCGTCGGAACTCTCACATTCTTCGCTACGCAAGCGGACGCCGCGCTTCGCGCAAGTCTCACTCAACAAACTCCCGAGTTTGCGTCGGCTGAGATCTTTGCGATCTCCGGCCGAACAGCTCGCACCCCGGCTGAGGACATTTTTACCGAAGTCGGCAAACGAGTCCGCCAAGCCTATTACCGCAACTACTACGAGGTCGAAGGCTACTCCCCCGTTGCCTCGACACCTGAAGAGGCCATCCAAGAGCTGCTCGCTGCAAAGGGCGAATGGGGCGGCCTGAGTACTGACGACGAGACGAGTTTACGGACATGGATTCGCGAGCATCGCGTATCCCATGCGCAGATTGTCGGTCTGACGACCAACTACATGTCTGGCACAGGTATCGAAGATCTCTACTACTTCCTCAGCGAGACCGAGGACGTGGTCTTGGTGATTCGTGCGTTTTGGTATGCCGAGTAAGAGACTCGTCATAGAAGCGGCGCGTTGTCCGCTTTGATTCTCGGACCGTTGCCAAGCACAGTGCGGTGGGCTCAGGCTCATCTTGAAAATGAGTCCACCCCAGCTGAACTTCGCGCGGACGAGAGGTCACCCATGTCGACGGAAATGCGAGCGAATTCAAACCTTGTCCCCGTTCCGCTTTTGCAGGCGCTCAAGGCCTCTACGGGTTTGTATGTTGGCGAAGGCCTGAATCACGAAGGCGAGAAGTTTCAAGCGCGCTTTCTCTTGGAGCCCCAACTTGACGACAGCCTCATCGAGCTGCGCTTTCGAGCTGAAGATTCCGAACAGGCCTTCCACGAGGAGCGCACCTGGATCAGCGAAGATCTGGCGCAACCGGGTCTTTGCCTTTGGACGGTGTCGACCAATACTCCCGGAGTACTTCGCCTGCCCCTTGTTGAACTAACGCAGGATGGATCTTACTCGACGCGCGCCGTGTTTCGCTTAGGCGATCCCGACGATCAAAGCCGCTTCCGCGAGGAGATCACACTGGCCGTTCGTCATGATGGCGGCATCGAGTACGTTTATGCGTGGGCCGTACCCCACGAAAAATTCGCGGTACGCTCGCGCTGTTTGCTCCGCCCGGCCACGTCCAATTAAGCGATGAGAATTCATTGCGCGTCGATCGCCTCGTGTTACGCTTTGGCTTCACCTTGAAGTGAATGAATCTGCATTTCGACCGGGAGGACTTCGATGTCGACGGCCGCTTTCTGGACCAAGAACTATCCCAAGGGCGTTCCCCTCACGATTGAGGATCAGGTCAACAAATACAAATCAGCTCTCGACGTGTTCGAAGAGGCCGTGGGGCGCTTTCCCACGCGTCCCGCCTTCACCTGCATGGGGCGAACACTGACCTTCAGTGAATTGAACCGCAAGGCCGAGGCCTTCGCGGCGTTTCTGCAAAACGAACTTAAAATGAAAAAAGGCGAACGCATCGCCATCCAAATGCCCAACGTGCTCCAATACCCCGTCGCCTTGTTTGGCGCCTTGAAGGCCGGCCTCGTCGTGGTGAACACGAACCCGCTCTACACCGAGCGAGAGATGAAACATCAGTTTAATGATGCGGGCTGCACCGCCATCGTGATCGTCGCAAATTTCGCTCACAACCTGCAAAAAATCCTGCACGAAACCAGCGTGCGGCACGTGATCGTGACTGAACTCGGCGATATGTTGGGCTTTCCGAAGTCTTTGATCGTCAACAACGTGGTTCGCTACGTGAAGAAGATGGTGCCGGACTTTTCTCTCCCGGAAGCCATTCCATTCCACCAAGTGCTCAAACGCGGGGCCGAGCTCACTTGGACGCGAGTCCCGATGGAATTGGATGAGATCGCGTTCCTCCAGTACACCGGCGGCACGACAGGCGTATCCAAAGGTGCGATGCTCACGCATCGAAACATCGTCTCCAACATGGAGCAGATTCGCGCTTGGATGCTGCCAAAACTCAAAGAGGGCGAAGAAGTCGCAATTTGCGCGCTACCGCTCTACCATATCTTTGCATTTACAGTGAACGCGCTGGCCTTGGTGAAGTACGGTGCGCAGAACATTCTCATCACGAATCCTCGGGACATCCCGGGTTTTGTGAAGGAGCTGGGCAAACACAAGTGGACCGTCGGTACCGGCGTGAACACCCTGTACAACGCTTTGCTTAACAATGCGGATTTTCAAAAGCTCGACTTCTCACATGTGAAGATCTCTGTCGCAGGCGGCATGGCTCTTCAGGCGGCCGTTGCCAAACGCTGGAAAGAAGTGACCGGCACCACAATCGTCGAAGGCTACGGGCTCACCGAGACTTCACCGGTGGCGAGCTGCAATCCGATCGATGGGACGGATCGCGCCGGGATGATCGGCCTGCCGCTGCCTTCAACATTCATCAAGATCATCGACGACAACGAGAAGGACGTCGCGCTGGGCGAGCGCGGCGAAATCGCGATCAAAGGCCCGCAAGTCATGAAGGGCTATTGGCAGCGTCCGGATGAGACGGCCAACGTGATGACTCAAGACGGGTGGTTCAAGTCCGGCGACGTGGGTATCATGGATGCAGACGGCTTCACCAAGATCGTCGACCGCAAGAAGGACATGATTTTGGTTTCGGGCTTCAACGTTTATCCCAACGAAGTGGAAGACGTGATCGCAAGTCACCCGGGTGTTCTTGAAGTGGCGGCTGTGGGCGTTCCGGATGAGAAGTCCGGCGAAGTCGTGAAGGTCTTCGTCGTAAAAAAGGATCCCAACCTCACCGCCGAAAGCGTTCTCGAACACGCGCGCGCCGGCCTCACCGGTTACAAAGTCCCCAAGTCTGTCGAATTCCGAAATGAACTGCCGAAAACCAACGTCGGCAAGATTCTGCGTCGAGCTCTGCGCGAAACGAAGGCATAAAGCCTCCTCGCGAATGGGTCGTTTGCAAACCGAACCGGGGTGCCTTCACTCCGGTTTTTTCTTTGCCGCTCGGCGCCGCCAAATGACCGAAGTACTGAGAATCACCTTGCTCTTGCTGCCAATTGCCGCCGCGCGCCACGCAAATTTAATGTGGTTCCAATTTGGCGCTTGTCTAAAGTCCAGCGCCAATCCTAGCCTGACTTTCGTCGCATTCACTGAGGATTGCGAGTCGACATGACGTCGATACTCCCGAAGGCGCTCCCCGCTCGCCAAAAGTGTGGGGAGCTCGGGCCTGGAGTCGAAGCGAAAAAGCTGCTCAGAGGGATCATCGAATCCCAAGGAGTGAGGCCCAGGGGCATTGGGGCCTAGGGATAAGGGAAGGTCGGACCGGACGCGGGGATCGCGCGGGACTTCGACGGGCCTGAAGAGGCTTGTCCCGAGAGAGGCCGACCATAACAAGGAGGTTCGAGTGTTTATTCAACAGTTCGTTCAACAAAGTGACTTAAATCGAGGCGCGATGCACTCATCTCAGTTGAATCCATCGGCTTCTCGCCTTCATCGGCGCGGCCTCTCTTTGGCCGTCATTGGCCTCAGCCTCTTGGCCTGGGCCGGCTCCGCGCAAGCCTCGACGACGCCGCAAACGACGCGGGTGACGCACAATCCTTATGTCGTTTACGGCAACGATGATCGTCTCGACGTCTACGAAGAAACAGATGCCGCGCGACGCGACCTCGCTCAGAGCGTCGTGGCCTTGGTTCCCGGCAACACGTTGAAACCCGCAGGCATGGGCTTTCGCTTACAGGCCGGCACGCTTCAGCAAGAAGCTGGCGTTTGCTCTTCAGAAAAATTCGCGGATCAAATCATACCCGCCTTTTGCTCCGGCGTGTTGGTTGCACCGAACGTGATCGCGACGGCTGGACACTGTGTGCAAGACGCCAACTTCTGCTCGTCGACGAAGTTTGTTTTTGGCTTCAACATCGATTCTAAGGGTAAAGATCCCGCTCTGGTCGATGCCGACCAAGTTGTCAGCTGCAAGAAGGTGATCCACTCGGAAGTCAACGGCATGGGCTCGGACTTCGCGCTCGTGGAAATTGACCGTCAGGTGACCAATCGTCCGTCACTCCCGATGAGCCAACGACAACATCAAGTCGGCGAAGGCGTCTTCGTCATTGGTCATCCCGTCGGCCTGCCAGCAAAGATCGCAGGCGGAGCTGAAGTTCGACGTCAGACCGGCGATTACTTCATCGCGAATCTCGACACTTTTGGGGGCAATTCGGGCTCGGCCGTGTTCGATGCGAAGACCAACGCGATTGCCGGACTCTTGGTCCGCGGTGAGCGCGACTTCACTTCGCGCGGTGGTTGCCAAGTTTCCTTCCGCTGTCGAATCGACGGCTGCCGTGGCGAAGACGTGTCGAACGCTGACAAGATCATGACCAAGCTTCGCGAGTTTCAGAACTCACGGCCCTAAGTTTCAGACGCAAGCTGAACGATTCACGGAGCGCTCCTGTGCGGGGCGCTTTTTTTATGAGGTGGGCCACTTGATTGGGCTCACCCAACTTCATCTTCATAGTCCCTGCAGCTCAGACATATTTTCGAGTCCCTCGAGAGCAGCTTAAATAAATGAAATTATTTGTGATTCGAGTTTCCCGCGCACAATCAACGGGCCCAGTTTAAGTCGGTTTGGCCTGCAGGGGCGGCTGCGAAGCGGCGATGGAGGTCACGTAGAGCCCGAGTGACGCAGGCAAAAAGAACCCCGAGTATTGCCAACGTAGGTAAACAAAAGCTCCCACTGTTGAACCCAACATAAAGGAAAGAATACTTCCGAGGCGTAGGACGGCGACCCGTCTTTCCGTCTCCCGCCTCGGGTCTTTTGTTGGCAAGGCCCACCACCGAACCAAACCAATTCCTAGATCCGTGGTGGCGCCCGTCAGATGCGTGGTCCTCAGCGTTGAACCCGAGGAAGAAGTCAGAGCGGCGTTCTGAAGTCCGCTCGCCATACACAGAAGCGCGAGGAGAAAATAGTCGCGCCAAATCACCTGGCTGTGGCCGAACTCGCCCCACCATCCGACAACCCCGGCCATCGCACTCAACAACAAGCAGATGCTCGACAATCCCATGACCAGCGCGTAGCGCGGCGAATGACCTTCGTGGAGACGCCGATCGACAAAGTAAGCCGAGATCATGACACCCATCAAAAAATAGATCGGCACAGAGATCACTCCGAGCGCGTCCCACCAACGAAGCTCAGCCGCTTCTATTCCGGCGAGTGTTGCAAAGCCGGTCACGTGTGAGACGAAACGATGGCAGGCCAAATAGCCTCCGGTATTCACATTTCCCGCGACGAAACAAAGCAGTAACCAGTGCGCAACAGTTCTTAAACTCAGTTGATCGCTCACGCGGTGACGGAACATAGGGTTAGTTTACTAGAACAAGGATGCGCTTTCACGAGCGCCGGTGTTAACTCAGTCTCAAGGTGAGCTTCATTTTGTGAGCGAGAGTTTTACCGGGGGTTTTATGGGCACGAAGTTGTATGTCGGCAATCTCTCTTATTCCACGACGGACGAAAGCCTAGCGGCGGCTTTCGCTGCATTTGGAACTGTGGCCTCAGCCCGCGTGATCATGGATCGGGAGACAGGGCGTTCGAAGGGCTTCGGATTTGTGGAGATGTCGTCAGATGCAGAGACCAAGGCCGCAGCGGCGGGCTGGGACGGCAAAGAGCTCGACGGGCGAGCCGTGAAGGTCGCGGAAGCAAAGCCGCCGGAAAACGCGGGTCGTCGCGGGGGCGCCGGTGGCGGAAATCGCGGCGGGGGTTTTGGCGGTCCGCGTGGACCTCGTGGTGGCGGTGCCGCCCGCGGCGGTTGGTGAGCCATTGCCGTAACGAAGCTCCCTCTCAGACCCTGCCTCCCCGCCGGGCTCTTTATTGATTTCAGTCAGTTCAAAGACATCGAAAGCCGACTCATTATTGTCAATTCGAGATGCTTCACTTAGTGTTGGCCTCAACAATTCTCTGACTCAGCTTTCTCGAAAGGTCCGGCGGCGGGCTTTTCGTCAACAGTGTCGTCATCAATATCGCCATGAGAAGAGGTCAAACACAGTGGAATCTACAGCAAACGCGCTAGCGAAAGTGCCTCAGTTTTTCCCTTGGTCGGAGTACTGGTGGTTCTATCTCGGCTTCACGGCCTTTGTTTTCTTCATGCT
>CANHQR010000045.1 GCA_947462815.1 Pseudobdellovibrionaceae bacterium | reverse complement strand
AGAAGGCGACTTATTCGGAGTACAACATTTTCCCCGGCAACTTCTCGGGTGCGGGATACAAGCCTGACGGTGAAATTCCATACCGAGTGACGGCCTCCAACAACTCGGCAGCTTCGACGGTGTCGGGCTATGCCGCGAACTGCACCACTTCGGCCTCGACCGCGACTTGTCCTGCAGGCTACATGACGTGGACGGAAGGTCCTTCGGCGGCCGCACCTGGTGGTACCTGCACAACGGGCGTGACCGGAACAATCGGTGGTGTGGGTAATTTCACGGCCTGCGCCGGTGCGAACATCGGTGCCTCGGTGGCCGACACGTGGCGGATCAACGACTCGAAAACGCTCTCGAATACGACGGTTGGACTGCCATAAGTCGGTAAGCTGCGAGTTGCTTCGAAGCTAAAGCTCGAATTCGAAAGACTATTCGAAAGGCCAGCCTCAACAAGCTGGCCTTATTCTTTTTTTAGAGCTTGAGGTACCGATTCCAGGTTGCGCATCCACCTTGGCGTTCACAAAATGAGAACATGCCGGCTTCTCTCTCGATCTCACGCCGAGGCCCCTGGATTTGTTTGGCGATCGGGCTTGTGCTACTCGCGACGGTTCGGCCGCCCACGCCGCGCGAGCAACCCCCGCAGCAGCGACTCATTCCGCCGCCGCAAATGGTGGAGCATCTCGCTTTTGGCTATCGTGAGACGATGGCCGATCTCCTCTGGATCCGATTGCTCCAGGATGCCCATATTTGCGAGCAAGTCGAAGGCGGTGTGGCCCATGTCGAGGGCGTTGTGCGCGAAGGCCCTGCCTGTCACTTGAGTTGGGTGTATCTCATGATGGATCAGCTCACCGATCTCGCTCCGCGATGGAAGCTGCCGTTTTCCATCATGGGCACCATGTTGAGTGTCATCGTCGATGATCGAGAGGGGGCTCGCCGCATTTTGGAAAAGGCCATCCAGCGCTTTCCCCACGATTGGGAGTTTCGCTTTCAAGCTGGCTATCATTACCTTTGGGAAGTGAAGGACGAGGCCCGCGCTGCGGAGTTGATGCTTCAGGCTGCGCATCGGGGGGCTCCACCTTGGGTGTACGCTTTGGCAGCAAATCTCATGAGCCAGCAAGGCCAAGCCGCCGTGGCCCGAGCCGTTCTTGAAGATGCGATCGCACGAGGTGTGCGGGGACCGGGCGAGGAACGTCTTCGCCTACGTCTTGAGCAGATTGAGCGCGACCTGAACTCCAAAAAACCGCAGCCCCCTTCCAGTCGCCCCTCGGGCAGCAAAGCTCCTTAACGATCACCCCTCCTTCTTGGGCATAATGCAGGCCGAACCTTGACGCCGGCTCCACAATCGCCATATTGAGCGCATGGCGAGCCCCCAGCCCCGAGATTATTACGAAGTACTTGGCGTCCCCCGTGATGCCTCGGCCGACGCTATCAAAAAGGCCTACCGCAAGCTCGCGATGCAGTTTCACCCGGATAAAAACCCGGGCGATCAGGCGGCCGAAGAAAAGTTCAAAGAATGCGCCAATGCTTATGAAGTCCTGAGCGATGCGGAAAAGCGCGCGCGCTATGATCGCTTCGGCCATCAAGCCTTTCAGGGTGGTGGAGGACCTCGCTATCAGAATGTGGATGATGTGTTCGCCAATTTCTCCGACATCTTCGGCGAGTTCTTTGGCGGCCGTGATCCCTTTGGTATGGGGCGGTCTTCGCGCGGGCGGTCAACAGGCCCCGCGCGCGGCTCGGATTTGCGCTATCGACTTGAAATTCAGCTCGACGACGTCATCAAGGGCGCCGAGCGAGAGCTGCAATTTGAAACCGAGTGCAACTGCGAAACCTGCAATGGCACGGGTGCAAAAAAAGGCAGCTCGCCGATCACCTGCGGAACCTGCCAGGGGCAGGGACAGGTCATCGCGCGTCAGGGATTCTTTCAGATGGCGACGACTTGCCCCACCTGCCACGGAAGCGGGACGCAGATCAAAGACAAGTGCGGCGATTGCCATGGCCGCGGTCGCAAAAGTGCCACTCGAAAAATTCGTGTCAGCATCCCGCGGGGTGTCGATACCGGCACGCAGCTTCGAGTCTCGAGTGAAGGCGAAGGCGGCTTTCGCGGCGGCCCTCCAGGTGATCTGTATGTCGAGCTTCTCGTGGCGGATCATCCGCGTTTTGAGCGCGAGGGCGGTACACTCTACTCGAAGCTGCAGGTGAGCTACCTGCAGGCCATTTTGGGCAGCGAAATTCAGTTTGTGAATATCGATGGAGATGTCGCTGTGAATGTGCCTGCCGGCACGCAGCCAGGCGCACAAATTCGCATGAGCGATCAAGGCGTGCCGCATCTTCGTGGCAAGGGTCGTGGCGATTTAATCTTGCAGGTGGATGTGCAACTCCCAAACAAACTCAGCAAAGACGAAGAAAAGCTGCTTCGCGAGATTGCCGAGGCCAAGGGCGAAAAGGTCGCCGCTGCGAAGAAGGGCTTTTTTGCCTGAGGCTTGACCGGGACGGGTGAAGCTCGCTGCGGTCCAGGGCAGAGAGTCTTGAACTCAATTTTTAGCCAACGGGCGTCAAGACTTCAGAATTATGGGTTGTCGACCTTGACGACCCGCCAGCATGACCCAGATTAACATTGCGTCTTGATGAGGGTGAGCTGGACGGAATGACGTGTGAGGAAGGCCTGCTCAGCGGGCCGGTGAATGGGGCCCGGGGCCGAACTGAAGTCAGGATCCAAACGTCAGCGCCATTGGCTGAGGGCTTGAGGTCCAGGCGACCGCACGCAGGATCGAATTTGAAATTGAAATTGAAGCCGAAGCTGAAGGAGCGAACATGGGCAAAATTATCGGAATCGACTTAGGTACCACGAACTCTTGCGTGGCCATCATGGAGGGCGGTGAGCCGAAGGTTTTGGTCAACGAAGAAGGCGCGCGCACAACACCCTCAGTGGTGGCATTTGCAAAAGACGGCGAGAAGCTGGTGGGACAGATCGCCAAACGCCAAGCTGTCACCAATCCCGAGAACACGATCTACTCCGCCAAGCGCTTCATTGGTCGTCGGTTTGAGGAAGTGGGCGAAGAACTTCGTCTGGTTCCTTACAATGTCATCAAAAAGGGCAATGATTGCGGTTTCAAGGTCCAAGGCGAAAGCGTCACTCCCGAAGAGATCGGCGCATCGGTCTTGGCGAAGTTGAAGAAGGTGGCCGAAGACTACATCGGCGCAGAGGTCACAGAAGCTGTGATCACGGTTCCGGCCTACTTCAACGATGCTCAGCGACAGGCAACAAAAGATGCCGGACGCATCGCGGGCCTTGAAGTGAAGCGGATCATCAACGAGCCGACCGCGGCTGCTTTGGCGTATGGTTTTGACAAGAACAAAGAGCAGAAGATCGCCGTCTATGACTTGGGTGGCGGTACCTTTGATATCTCGATTCTCGAAGTCGGCGACAATGTCGTTGAGGTCAAAGCCACTAATGGTGACACACACTTGGGCGGCGACAACTTTGATAACGTGATCCTCGAGTGGTTGGTGGCTGAATTCAAAAAGGATCAGGCCATCGACTTAACCAAAGATAAGATGGCGCTTCAGCGCCTCAAGGAAGCTTCAGAAAAGGCCAAGATTGAACTTTCGTCGACGCAGGAGACGGAGATCAATTTGCCGTTTATCACGGCTGACGCTTCCGGTCCTAAGCACCTGCAGATGAAGCTGTCGCGCTCGAAGTTCGAACAGATGACGGAAGCTTTGGTGAAGCGAACTCTCGAACCTTGCAAAAAGTGTTTGGCCGACTCAAGTTTCTCGATCGGACAAATCGATGAAGTTATTTTGGTCGGTGGTTCGACGCGAATCCCGGCGATTCAAAAAGCCGTGAAGGAATTCTTTGGTAAAGAGCCGAACAGGTCGGTGAACCCGGATGAAGTCGTGGCGATCGGTGCGGCCATTCAGGGGGGTGTCTTGGCGGGCGACGTGAAGGATGTTCTGCTCCTCGACGTGACGCCGCTCTCATTGGGTATCGAAACTTTGGGCGGTGTGTTCACAAAGCTTATCGAGCGCAACACCACGATTCCGACAAAGAAGTCGCAGACCTTCTCGACGGCGGCCGACAATCAGACATCGGTCGACATTCATGTCCTTCAGGGTGAGCGCGAAATGGCGCGTGATAATAAAACTCTGGGTCGCTTTGAGTTGGTCGGTATCCCATCGGCGCCGCGCGGAGTTCCGCAGATCGAGGTGTCGTTTGATATCGATGCCAACGGCATCTTGAATGTGTCGGCGAAGGACTTGGGCACCGGCAAAGAGCAAGCGATCAAGATCACGGCCAAGTCAGGTCTCTCGGAAGACGAGATCAAGCGCATGATTCGCGATGCGGAGGAGCATGCGGAAGAGGATCGTATGCGCCGCGAACGAGCTGTTGTGGCTAATGATCTCGATTCGAAAGTCTACGAGATGGAAAAGCTTTTGCGTGAGAACGATGGTAAGCTCGATGGGGGCGACAAGTCATCTTTGGATTCCTTGATTAAGAAGGGGCGGGAACTTCTTGAGAACAAAGATTCGACGCCCACAGATTTGAAGGAAGTCTACGAAGATATCAACAAAATGGGATCGAAGCTCGTGAACGATTTGTACAGCAAAAAGGGCGGCGGCGATTCAGGCGGTGGCGCCAGCGGTTCGGGTGCAGCGTCGGGAGGCGGTACAGGTGGCGACGATGTGATCGATGCCGATTACAAAGATGTCCGTTGATCCAGTCTCAACATTCTAAAAAGTCAAAAGGCCCTCCTCAGGAGGGCCTCTCTCATTTTTAAGCTCTGAGATTCAGACCTTTCGATGAACCTGAAACCAATGTGGGCGATTATTCGCCGGCCGAGAAGCGGTACGCGGCCGAAGCGGCGATATAGCCAAACGACTTATGCAGGTTCAGTCCAAGCTCAGCAAAGAAGCTCCAGTCTTTGACTTCGAGGGGGCGGAGCTCCGAGCCGATCACCAGCTGCAAGGGCGTGAAGGTTTCGTCCGCTCCGCTGCCAGATTGGATTGTCACACCGGTTGGCAGGGAAGCGTAAGGGATCACATCTCCGATCTCCAGTTCGAGTCGCTTCGAAACCAAGGGATGAACTCGCAATGAATACTGAGTGACGCTGCCGATTCGCGCGAGCAACACGCCGGCTTCCGCACCGATGGCAGGCTGTTGGTCGGTGTCTGGGAAAGGAATCCACTTGGACAGTACACCGATATGGAAATCCACTTTGCCGAATCCCAGGACGCCGCGCACGGAAATATCGTCGCGGATCCCCGTGTCGAGCCGACCGGTGAAATTCATGCCGTCGTACTTATTGAAGATGGATTGCATTGAAGCCATCGCTTGATATTGATTTTCGCCGACCATCTCACCCGAATCGAGTGTCGAGTAGTAAGCTTGTGCCTTGGGTGCAACGAGAAGGGCGCCAACGATCAAGATGCTGGCGAGGACTCGAGCTAGTGAAGTGACTGAGTTTCTGCTGGGCATGCGTGCGGCCTCCTGTCGGCGATTCGAAACTTTATCCAAGCTGAAAGCGCGGCGTTTGACAATACCACCGGCGATTGCCACGCTGGGCCGAAATGCGTCTACCCGTATCGCTGGTTATCATAACTCTCAATGAAGCTGAGGGCATCGAGCGCGCAATTCGCTCAGCCGAATTCTGTGACGACGTGGTCGTTTTGGATTCGGGCTCAACGGACGCCACTCGCGAAATCGCCGAAGGCTGCGGGGCGCGCGTGTTTCAGGAGCCATGGCGCGGATATCGAGCCCAAAAGGCTCGGGCTGTGGAGCTGGCTCGACATGATTGGATTTTATCTCTCGATGGTGATGAGGCCTTAAGTGAGGATTTGCAGCGCGAGCTTCGTGGGCGCTTACCGCAGATTGTCTCGGGCCAAGGCGCCTCAGCCTATGAGTTTCCAAGACTGACTTATAATTTGGGGCGGTGGATTCGTTATGGAGGCTGGTACCCCGATCGACAGCTGCGATTGTTTGATCGGCGCCAGGCGGAGTGGCGCGGTGGCGAGCATGTGCATGAACGCGTGCAGGGAAAAGCGGGCACGTCTTGGCAGTGTGAGCGGATCGACGCTCACCTTCTACACTGGCCGTTTCCGACGCATGCCGAGCAAGTGGCAACGAACAATCGTTACTCAAGTCTTGGCGCCCAAGAATTGCGGGCAAGGGGACAGAAGTTTTCGATAGGAAAATTGGTGTTCAAGTCTTGGAGCAAGTTTATCGAATGCTATTTGCTCAAACGAGGCTTTCTTGATGGGCTCGCGGGATTTGTGATCGCCGTGGGTGCGGCCTATTCGGTCTTTCTAAAGTGGATCAAGCTCTGGGAGTTGGAGCGAAGCTCCAAGCCGTGAAAGTGGGCCACTTGATTGTACTGAACCTGATCTTTTTCCAAGGCCCCTCCAGCTCAGGCGCATTTTTGAGTCCATCAAATGTAGCTTAAGTAAATAAAATCATTTGTGAATCAAACTTCTCGCGCACAATCAAATGGCCCAGCTTACGAGAGTTCGCTCTTAGGGCTCGATCTGGCTTTGCTCGACCAAGTCCTTCAGCAAGCGGCGAATCTCTTCGCTACGTTCGACCGGCCCCGACATTGAAAACACAAGGATGCGTGGGCCAACGATAATACTTTGCTCGATGTGGACCCAGGGGATCGAGCCCCATTTGAACTGATCTTCGCGTACCAGGTGCATGGATGCGTTTCTCGTGGCAAAGCGATCCCGTCGCTGCACATCTTGCAGTTGAAGTCGGAGTTTCGACATGCGGAGTTGCGAGAGCTCTTGATGCGCACTTTCAAGCTCTCGTTGCCGTGGGCGCGTATCATCGTAGCCAAAGGCAAAGACCTGCACACTCTCAAGGCGCAGAGGATCGTCGATGCTGAGCTCGGCGTCGTCGAACTCGCGACGAATTTCACCGATGAAGTGAGGCGAAGGAGGTTGCCAAGCGAAGTCGCGTGAGACTTGTCGGCCCAGCCAGGTCCAGCGATGCGGCGGAGTGATCTTAGTTTGATTCAAGATCTCGAGTGTCGGCAGTTTCTGTGGACGAGTGCCGGGTTCGCTGAGGCGGGCCTCAGATGCGGTCGATAAGAAAAGTGTGGTCAGCGACGACAAGAGCATCAGCGCTCCCGAGCTTCCGAGCGAAGTCGAAAGCATCGAGTCGCTCGTTGAGGTACTGCGCAAAGACGCAAACAAACTTCCGATAAATCTTCTGGTTCGCATGGCGATCCCCCCCCGCCGCCGTTTCGCTGGAACTTCAAGGCGGTACGGCTGGCCCGATTTCATTCGATCAGCGAGTTGCTCCCGGGGTTGCGGTTGACGGCTGCCCGGCAACCGAACGTTCCGTTGTCCCGGCGGGACCTCCACTCGGACCAAGATTGTTGGCTGAGGCACACTGCGGATGTCGCGAACAGGCCGTCGCGACAACTCGAGGCATTTCTCCAGGGCAGAAAGTTCGGGCTTCGGTTGAGATAAAGGCTGCGGCCATAGCTCCCGGCGAGACTTGAAAACACTGGCCCTGAGAGGTCACGGTGAGTTCACGTCCGTCCGGTGTGGTGAGAGATAAAGTTCCTTGCCGATCACAAATTCTGGCAATGCCAGTTTGTCTCACCAGGCGGCCGCTGTCGTCGGTCGAAAGATATTGAAAGTTGAAGCGTCCACCGCCAAAGGTGAGATGCGTGCCGTTGGTCCGATTGGTGAAGTTGCGCCCTTTGACCATTGCCGCAACTTTTTTGAGAAGTGCAGAAGTTGATCTCTCAGCTTCAGGAAAACTGGTCACACACTCTTCCGAGGAGGCCTGCGCTGATTCGATGAGACCTGTTTGGAGAGCGAGGATCGCCATTCCTAAAACCAGTCCTCGAATCACAGAGGATAAGAGTCGCATGTTACTGTTGAGAGCCTTTTTCGGTCCTGCCTCAATTTGAGATTTCGTATACGTTGGCATCGATTCCGTGGATCGCCGGCCTTGAAGCGAGCTGAATTTCTTAAGCAGATCCGTTTGCGTGTCTTTCATATCCTTCTCCTGCCTTTGAGGCTCGCACCTTTGAGGCGACTCCGGCCTGGGACTGAAATCGCGGCAGCTGAGCGAAAGCGTTCGCGATGATTTCGTCAGATCCCGACTAAGAGATGAAAGATCGAGGCCAGGTCGAAGTGCCACAATTCGGCCCTCCGCCCTTCAGTTTGTTCAAGGGTTAACAGCTTGCTGTTGAAGTATCCGACTGTCGCAAAGTTCGGCAGTCAGCAGCGCGGAGTCTTCGATTTAAGGTTGTACACGATTACCGCGCGAGCTCGGCCTGGCGGAGGGGGCCCCCTCTGGAGAGGATGGCGAGCCTGTTGAAGCCAGTTCCGAACAACGTTTTGAAACGTCGGCACTTGTTCTTGCGCTCATGTGTTGTCGGGGGTCGACGGGGCGGCCGTTGAGGAACAAGCCAAAATGCAAATGCGATCCTGTCGAGTTACCTGTTGAACCCATGAAGCCGATCACATCGCCTCTACGAAAGCAGGCGCCTTCGCGCACACTGGCCGCAAAGCGCTGAAGATGGGCGTACTGGGTGACAAAGCCATTCCTATGATCAAGGTGGATCTCAAGTCCATAACCGGCGTTGCGGTTACGTCCAATGCGGCGAACACAGCCATCGGCGGCGGCGACGATTTTTGAGCCAGCTCCGCCCGCAATGTCGCAGCCTTGATGATTGCTCGAACTCATGCGTCCGTTGGTCGTGCGTACACTTCGTCGCGGTCCAAATCCAGAAGTGAATCGACAGCTTCCGCCGACGCAATCGCACGTGGGCGCCCCTAAAAATTTTCCGCCGCTCGGTGTGCTGATGTCGCCTGCGGCTCGCGCCGGTGAGCCACCGCTCGGTGCCGGTGCGCCGCCCGCGTGTGATGGACCTCCGAATCCTTGCGGTGTAATCCATCCGCTCTGAATTTGATCGTTGGCTCGATCTGCGCCGGGGCTATTTCCCGCAACTCCCGTGGGCTGCATCGCGCCACCTAGAACGGCGCTCGCTGCCACCTGGGCACTCTGTCCTGGCCTAAGGATCTCTTTGCCAAATTCATCCACCACTGAAGTATCGGGGCGAACTCGCAAGATACGCTGACCGGATTGTCCAATCTCGGAGATCGCATCAGTGATCTTGGACATGTCGAATTGACCACCGGCTGTCGCGGCACTGAGGACATTGGTGGGGACATTGAATTCAAGAGTGGTGTTGGGATTTGTGTGTCCGACGAGTTGGCCTTGCGAATCGTAAAGCGGTGTCGGCGGTTGGCCAATCGTGGGAGCGATGCGAACTCGTTCGGTGCTCATCACTTCGCCCGAGGTGGCGCGGGTCTGACCAATCGGGATCAGCGAGATCCACAAAGCCCCAATTGCAATGACGAAAAATCGATCAAGACGATTGAGATCGCGGCGAAAAAACTGACGGCGTTGTCTCCACATGAGACTCGTTTCGGATCATTTTGGTCCAAAGCTGAGGATTGGGCGAAGAGGTTTACCAAATTTTATCGGCCTGAGGGTCACGAGTTCCTTTGAATGATGAAGATCGTGTGGAGAATCAAAGCATCTCATGCTGAGGCACAAGAACTTCGACGATTTTACCGACAAGTCGGGAATATGACTTTCTTGACCCTTCGCATTGATCCCTCACGCTTCTCTCGTCTCCTCAGATTGTTCCCAAGCCTATGTGGTCTCTTGCTCGGCCTCAGTTTGACTGTGGCCGAGTCCAGCCGTGGTTCCGAAGATATGTCGGCTTCTCAGCCATCTGCGGCAGCGCCCGTTGGGGCTGTTCCGAGTGTCTCACGAGTTGCGAGTTGTGAGTGTGAGGCCGCGCAGTGCGGGGCTTGTGAAGTCGAGACGGGCGTGAGCTTTTACTCAGAAAAGTGTGGCCCTGGAAACTCGAAAGTGAAGAGTTGCAAGAAGCCCAGCTGTAAACCGGCCGAAAATCACAAACAGTGTTTGGCTGATCTTCAAGCGAAACAAAATGCGGTTCGCGCTCCCGCAGCCGTACGAGCGCCTGAGCGAAGTGGCGAAATCATTCTCGTCGTTGGAGACGCGAAAGTCAGACGTGCCCGTCAGGCTCGTGACGAGAGCCTCGCGCAAGGCGCGACAGTTTTCGCCGGTGATCTCTTGATGACGGGAGTGGACGGACGAGTCCGTGTGCGCTTTCCCGAGTTGAGCGAGATGTTCGTGTCGCCGAATACATCGATTCGGATTGAACAGGCCACAGGCAGTGCGGGAGCTTCTCGAAAAATCATGATGGATTTGATGAAGGGGAAGATTCGCTCGCGAGTTCAAGGTCGCTATGGTGAAGATCCCAGCAAGTTGCCGCCAGGTGAGCCAACCTCCACGTTTCAAATTCGCACTCGTACCGCGGTCGCCGGGGTGCGCGGCACCGACTTCGTTGCGAGCTTTGAACCTGGGGCTCGTGAGTGGACCACGGAGATTCGAACGCTGACGGGCGAGGTGGCCCTCGCTGGACTTCGCGGCGATGGCCGGCCTATGTCCGTCACGGCGAAGACCTATGCCGCTCATGTCGCCATGGTACCCACGAAAGACGGAGGCGAAGAACCCACCGAGGATGAAATGCTCGCGGCACCGAGCTTTCTCACGCCTGTTTTCAAAATGAGCGACGAAGATGTGCGTGAATTAGATCTCGAAACCATGTTCGCGCTGCAGGAGCCCATTGGGGGTGCAAGTCTCACGGATCTTGGTCGAAGACCGGCGCAGGTCGATGAAAGTCTTTGCTCGGCTCCCTCAGGTCAGTTCAACGATTGTTCTTGGACTTGCGAAGGAGGAAATCCCAACGGATCAACTCGTTGTCGCACTGATCTAACTGGAGTGAATTGCGTGCGCCGTCTTTGCAGGGCCAACGGCAAGTGGGCCGAGCCTACGGTGTTGCCTCTGCGTAGTGCTGACGAGTGCCTCGCCGATCGTGTGCGTGTCGGCAGCTGCGGTAATTATTGAGGACGCTGTTCAGATCGCCGCTGTTCAGAACCGCCATTTAGGCAATGACTGAGGCGTCAGCACACTCACAGTTTTCGGCCGACAGTTTTCATCCAACCTTCAGATGCCCTCGAGCCGATGGGGTCTTTCAAAATTCTCTCATTGAACAATGTCTCGACATTGTAGAGCCCATCTCGGGCACTGTCTCAATTTGAGACATTTCTTTTGAGTGGTGGCCATATTCGGAACGACTAGGTTGCAGCTGAAATCCCGGCCATTGGCCTCAGGCTTGCCCTGCTCAGGGGCATGGACAACATTCGCCGATCGACATTATCCGCTCTCTCATTGGCATTTCGATATCTCACGCTGAGCCTTTGTTTGCTGAGCGTCCTGAGCTTGAGTCTTTGGCCCAACGAAATTTGGGCCTCCGGTGCTCGTCAGGTGACGAACGTACGAATCCAAAAGCATTCTGATGGCACCGCCACAGTCACGTTCATGCCAACGGGCTCCGATGATCGCATTCAAGTCAAAGACTCTGATGGTCGTTCGATTGGACAATTGCCGTGGACGTCTCAGTTTGTTGTACGCGTTCGCCAGGAGTCTTTGCGTGAAGCCACGACTCCTGCTGGTATCAATATTCTGAAGGTGATCGAAAGCATCGGTACAATTGAGACTCCGAGCGGAAGACTCGTCGCGGCTCAGTTGCCCTACTCAGTCACGAATCCCCAAGGTCAGGAGATCGCGCCTGGATCCTATGTTTACTTCAATCTTCAAGAGCTCGTCCGCGCCGGACAAATGGCTCCTGTCGGCGCCACAGCTCCCGATCGTCAAATTGAGCACAATTTCCAAGATCGCCTGCGTGAGCGTGGCGTCGTCGATGTGCCGATGCCTCCGAGAAGGCCGCCGAACTTAGGTGCTGGTCGCTCCACTCAACGAGATGACCCAGATCACGATCATGATCACGATCACGGACATGATCACGGCCCTGTGCCCGTGACGCCTCGATCCATATCGCCAGCTCCGGCTGGCCAAAGATTTCTGACGGCTCCGACGTGTTCCTGCCGAGGCCGGGCTTGCACGACAACTTCGGGCTATGGTCGTCGTCGAACTTTCCGCGCGCGAAACGGCGAAATGGCTTCACGCTATCATGCGGGCGTCGACATCGCCGCGGGCGTCGGCACACCCATTGTGGCCGCAGCCGATGGTTGTATTTCACGAATGTACACGAACTCACGCGTCGGTTACGGCCTAGCCTTGGCGTTGGATCACGGTGGAGGGATGGAGACTCTCTATGGACATCTGTCACGTTTCTCCGATGCCCAGGTTCGCCGCGGTCGCTGTTTCCGTCGCGGTGATGTGGTGGGTTATATGGGCTCGACCGGCCGAAGCACAGGTCCTCACCTTCACTTTGAAGTGCGCCGTCACGGACGCGCCGTACAGCCCGAGGCCTACATGTTGGCGACAGGCAATCGCGAGTACTCGCGAAGCTGTGAGGACTTACGCATCACCAATGCGCATTTGACTCAACGCGATCGCGGCACGGCCGTGGCTGTTCGCGATCAGACTCGGCCGGCGACCAGCACCCGTTAACGGTCAGCAGGCGATCGCACTTGGGTCGTGAACCTCAATTGAGACGTGTCTCAAAAGAATCTGCAGTGATTCGAGTCAGCGGCCCGAGATTCGTTTGGCTTCGGGCTGGGTAACCCAAACTGTGGAACCAGATTTGAACCAAGCCTCGAAATGTGACCACCTAGACGCCATGCGCAATAATCCCAAGCCAGGGATTGGTATCATTAAATCTAATGAATCGTCTTTGAGGCCATGCGCGACGCAGCATTCGCGCAGTTGTCCGGGTTCCGGATCTTGGCCCGAGATTCGCTATGCCCTCCCTTCGCTACATCGGCCCTCCATATCGGACGATGCCGCGTGATCTTGAATTGATCCGAATTCGACTCAAATGAATTGTTCGGTCGAGATCTCAGCGGTCCTCGTAGCGGAAAATACTGTGGCCTTAAATTTGGCCAACAACGTAGGAGTTCGAAATGTCGACCACTGGAACTAAAAAAATCATCTCTTTCCTCGGACTCAGTCTCTCGACGGTCGTGGCGTCTTTGATGTTCACGTCTTTGGTGTTTGCTCGTTCGATCGATCGCACACCCGTGATTGCCACCCTCACTGGATTTGAGCACAACATTCAGTCAGTCGCGATCTTGGCCGATGGCCGCCTGCAAATTGTGGATGTCGGTGGACAGCTGAAGGTGACCCAATTGACTCCCGCCGCCTTAGAGAGTCTCAAATCGATGGTGCAAGACCTTGCGGGTGTCGAACTTGAGAAAGTTCACAGCCAAATTGTCTGCATGATGATGCCCATGCCCGAGCTCTCCGATCTTCAGGTGGCCACTTATGATTGGCAAAAAAACAGTTGGGGCCGCGAACTGACGCTGGTGCTCAACCAAATTAACTGTGCTGTGGCGGATAAGACGTTCCCGAAACAACAGTGGGCAAAAGAACGCGCTGAATCCCTTCGCGCTGCGATCAAGATCTTGGCTCTGAACGAATTGAAGTAAGGCGGAGCGGCGGACGAAGCCGAGACTTATCTCCAGTTTGAGTTGCGGCCCAAAATGTGAATTTTGGGCCGTTTTCTTTAGAGCGATGCTGACCCATCGGGGGCCTTTAGTCTGTTGGATTTTCAAAGCACCATCGGACTTCGGCGAAGACCTTCACGTTTGTGAGACATTGCGCCAACGCCTTGGGTTGTCTCGAGATGAAATTGCGGCTTGGCCGCGAAGGAGAATCGCCATGAAGAAGATTGCTGGTGCATCGATCAAGTTGACCGCGGTGATGGTGCTCGCCCTGACTTGTACAAGATCGCATGCGACTCAGAACTCGGCTGAGCCCCAAGCGGCTGAAACTTACTCGATGTTCTGTGGTGATCGCGCCGCGATCGAGTCCTTCGCTCGGTCCCAGGGCGCGAGCTCAGTGAGTGAGGCCGAGTTCGCTGAACTCAACGATCAACGCCAAGTGATTCTTAAGGTTTTGAGCAAGGGCGCGGTGGGTCTTCAGGAGTTGCTGGATGAAGGTTCGCGCAGCAACACAGGCGTGTTTGGCGTGATCCTGGCCTGCGGCCTTCTCGATTCGATCAAGACCGAGGTGCAAAATCAGGGTTGCTATGATTTGGTCACCAATCAACCGGTCATGGATCAAGGCGGTATCGCGGCTTGTGCGGATGTGATGAGCCGTTTGCCTCGTTGATCACCTGAGAGCTGATTTTGGGAAGTCGACTCGAATCTTTGAGTCGAGTGCGCGCTGCGACCTGACTCATCGGGCTCGATGGTGTTCTGATCGAGGTCTATTCCTCGGAGGGATTTATGTTGGCGATCGACATCAGAAAAATGGCCACGGGTATTTTGAGTTCGTTGATGTGGTTTGGGGTTTGGGCATTTGCGGCTGGGTCTTCGATCGCTCATGCCGACTCCACCACGGCGCGCACGGAGGATCCGATGCGCGAGTTGCAGGCTCGGGATCCGCATCTTCATGAAGGAAAGATGTTCGTCGTTAAAATTGTGCCGGCGGGTCGGTCGGTCGAAGTCTTAATCACCGGCAAAACGGCGGCCATGGTGAAAATGACGGACGTCGGGCTTTCGGCGACCATGTATGTGGGCAAGAAAGAAATCGTTTTAGCTCCGAAGAAGACTTCAGCTGATGCCAGCGAGGCGCGATTCCAACTTGAGAATCTCCAGCCCGAGCGCTCCAAGTTGAAACTTCGCATTCAGCGCGGCGCTGAAGAGGAAGTGATTGAGATTCCTCGCTCGCGTTAGTCGATTAGAGAATTCTTCGGAGCTCGCGACGCAAGTCTGCGGGCTTCGTCAAACCGACGGATCGAAAGCGAATCTCTGCTCCTCTCATCCCGAGCAGCGCTGACCACGCATTCATATTGAATCGAGCGGCGAGATCCTTTTGGTTGATGAAGTCGATCTGAAACACTTCGATACTTTTGAACTCGTCCTCTTTGAACAGCCGCTCGAGAGTCGGAGCTTGCAACGTGCAATTCGGGCAGTCGGACTTCGAGAACACCAGCAAGATGGGCTTGCCGGCCGCTTGGGCTTGGGTGAACAGCGTGTCGTCGAATTTTCTTAGGATCAACGAATTGGCCACGCGAGGGCCGGGGATCTCTGGGTCCTCTTTGGGCTCGGGGCGTTTAAATTCGGGTACGGTATTTCGATCGAGAGGAGCTGCCGGCTGAGGCAAATTTCCGGCTTGCAAGGGACTGCGCTGGCAAGAAAGCAAAAGAAGCGAAATGATGATGCAAATTGCAAAATTCCTTATTGCAACATTCCAACTTGTGAGAGTTCGCGACGAGGGGCGAGGGGCGGTAGGGGTGCAGAGATGATTTGTGATCGGCATATTGAATGAACCTTCGTCGAATCGGAATGATTGTGACGTTGAGCGCTCGGCTTCATTGCCCTCAAGGCCGGGCAGGTGATGCAAGCGTCGAACGAGCCTCTCGCAGCTCTCTTTAGCCTATGAGTCCGATTCGGAATTGCCAATCATCTCGAATTGGCTGACCCCAGGTCGAAAGACGCCTCTCGACCTTGGTTGAGCCTCGAGATTTGGTGGGTTGGGTGCTTGGACCGTGGGCTTTTGGCTCAAGCATAAATGACTTCGGCTGGTTCGAGGACGGATCCTAGATCCGGCAGGTTGTGCTTCATGCACATCAGACAGCGGTCCACATGAGAACCGGCCTATGAAAACCGGCCTACAAAAACCACCCTACGAAAACCACCCTACGAAAACCACCCTACGAAAACCTTTAGAAGGACCACTTCAGGCTGGTGTTCGCGATTTGATAGCGCGAACTCTTCGCACTCGCGCCGCGAAAGGCAGCTGTCGTAACCGTACGGTCGAGGTAAGCCACCTCGATATCAGCCGTCCAGGCCTCGAAAGATAAACCCAATTGCATCCGAGTTTCCGTCGAGCCTTCGGGTCGGCTCCCGACGGTGTTCAAAATTTGAAAGTGCTCGTAGCTTGTCCAAGGAGTAATCCCCGCAAACTCGAGCGAGGTTCCGTCGAGGCGTGTCTGCACACGTACGCGATTTTGTACGGCACTGGTGTCGGCGAACTCGCGAAACTCGAAACGACCTCGGATGTTAAGATCCAACGCTTCAAACTTCCACTTGCGGCTTAACTGTGTGATCAAGCGAATTTCATCGTTTGATGGGTTATTGGTCTTTCGATTCTCCAAGATGAGGCCAGCCGTCCAATTCTCAGCGAACTTTCGGGTTGTCCCGAGGCGCACAGATCGAACGACAAATTCTTTGGATTGATTCGAATAACGATGATTGAGTTCGCCGAGCATCGCCTGCTCGTCGTTAAGCTTGCTCGTGAACTGCAGGGAATTCCAATACTGAGTCTCGTCCGCATGACCTGGGTTCGTGAAAGTCAGTGTAGTTGCCGCAAGCATCAGTAAAGCTATGCGATGCACCACTCGACTCGAAGTCGAGTCACTTTTCAGAGCCAGTTGAGGAGCCGCTTCAGGGGCGAGGTTTGTCGAACGACTCTTGGGCTCGCTGCTCAACTTGCCGCTCAAAGTCCAGCTGACTGAGGGTTTCTCGATGAACATGTCGTACCTCCGAGCTGACTTCAAATGATCTGGGTCAGCTTGAATAATCCTCGAGCCAAGCTTTCCTTGATCGAAGAACCCTAAATTCAATGCGAAAGTATTCCACGAGCTCCAGCGGGGCGGCGAGAAATTGCTCAGTGACGCTAAATGCCATTGAATGCTGGGACGAAGAAACGCTGAGGCCGACGGGGTGTTCGGCCTCAGCGTGAAAGGGGTTGGCTCTTACGCCTTAATCTTTACGAGCTTGGCGACTCGAGCTGTCGACATAGGGAAGCGACGAGTGGTGAAGGACAATCCTGAGATTTCCGTTCGTATCTTTTTTGAAACCCCAGGTCTTATCGACCGTCGTCACTTGTCCGTTTTTGTCTGTGAGGTGGACCTTGCCCATCGTGATCGCCATGTCGCCATTGATGAACACGCCGGCATTGTCGATCTTTACGCTGCGCCAACCTTTGAAGGCGAAACCGTTGTCGTTCGGGAAAGCCTTGTTGCCGCCCGCGAAATAAGCCAACGCGCCTTCAGCTGTCGTGCGGAAAGTTTGCTCGCCGGTGGTCAGCGTCGGCTTAAAGAGCACGGCGCCATACTGGTAGCCGTACGCTGCATCGATGATGTTTTTGGCGAGAGTCCGAGCTGACTTGGCGCCTTTGTTGTCGTGTTCTGTGCTGATTTGCACGAGGGCGCGACCCCATGCTTCTTGTGCGGCGCGGACCTCAGTTTCGCTGATCGCGAAGTTAACCACAGGTGTGGTGGCGCGGACCTCTGTTGGCTTTGCGTGAGCAGCGCTGATCGAAGTGAGGGCCGCTGTTGCGACTGCTAGCGAAGCGGACATCCCGAGAAGTGCAAGGCGAGCTGAAGACTTGGATTGAATGCGTGCTGAATTGTGTTTGAACATGTGATCCTCCTGAAGGCAGAGTAAGGGACTTCGGCTCAATTCGGCTTCAATGCAAAATTAAGCGGGGATAAGTTGATGATTAAAGGCAGATTAAAAGGCCGTAACCCGCTGACAAATCTAGGTATTCTTTAACGTGATGGAACGACCAAAGAACCTCTCTGGCAGATTCAAATTGTTTTCATCGAGGCTCGCGATCTCGTTTTTCGTGCTTTCGACCATCTCGCTAGCCCAAGGGCTTTTGACGGTCTGGGTCGCGGCGCGCTCGCAGTATCATATTGAGAAGGGACAAGTCGCTAATAAGCTGGTCACAGAGATGATCGACTTAGCGGGTAATAAACAGCGGCTTAAAGTTTGGCTGGCCCAGTATTTGTTGACGGGAGATTCATCTGTCCAGGTGAAAGAAGACCTCAATGCGAAGATGTTGGCGAGTCTCGAATCCATTCGCCTGTACCTCGATCGAGATCTTGAGCTTTCGAAAGGCTCTTTGGAAGAGGTGCGAACGATCCTCGAACAGAAAGAAAGACTTAAGACGCTCGAGATCAACATTGCGAGTTTGCGCACCGAGCTTGAGAAAATTCGCGGTGATCAAGTCGGCGGTGACTCCGGGCAAATTTGGAAGACCTTGATCGACGTCTTTGACAATCTCCAGGGCGCGGATCTGCGGCGGCTTATCGCCGATGCAATTCAGATTCAAAAGATCAGAGCATCCGCTGCTGAAACTGCCGCTCAGCAGTCCATCGAGGAATTCAATTCCGCCATCTATATACTGAGTATTCTGGCGGTGATGACGGGTGTCGCTCTGTCGTTCTTGATGGTGCAAAGACTGCGTCGCCCCATCGACGCGCTCATGCAAGCGGCCCTCGCGGTCAAGCAGGGGCGCCTCGATCAACGTATTCAGAATATTGAGGCGAGTGAGTTTGGCGTTTTGGCCGAGCGCTTTAATGAAATGGCCGCGGAAATTGAACGCAGTCGGAAATCTGATCTCGAGACCAAGCAACAAGTCGAGCGCCAAGTGGAAGAGCGAACGCAGGAACTGCAGTCTGCCCTGGAGCGACTTCAACGCAACGAGGCCGAACGACAAATGTTCTTGATGAACATCAGTCACGAGCTGCGAACTCCCGCTACGGCCATCATTGGCGAGGTGGAAGTGACGCTCAGGGAAAAGGAGCCGACACCGCAGATTTATCGAGAGACTCTCGATACTGTGGCTTCGATTGGAAGGCAGCTGGCGTTGCGAGTTGAAGACTTACTTGTGCTCTCGCAGTCGGAGGCGCAGAGTCTTCGATGCTCAGTTCGGTTTCAGCAGTTTGTTCGGCTTCGCGAATCACTCGATGAGGCCGTGTTGCTGGTAGACCCGCGTCGCGCGCGAAGTATTCAGGTAGAAGTGGAGTCTTTGGCTCGGGAAAGTTTCCTGCGGGTTGGCTTTGATCGACAACGCTTCACTCAGCTGATGGTCGTTTTGCTTGAAAATGCGGTGAGGTATTCGCCGAAGGGGACGAAGGTGCTGGTTCATTTGCGAGCCGATGAGCCTACGGAGCGTCTTGAAATCCGCGTCGTGAATCAGGTATCACACGACGAAAATTTGAATTTGCAGCTCCTCAAGAATCGGCACTACCGAGGTGACTTAGCGAGGCGTGTTCGTCCCGACGGCTTGGGAATAGGTTTGAGCATTGCCGATGCAATCATCAAATCGCATGGCGGAGAGCTGGTTTTTGAGATGACATCAGATCAAACCTTTGTGGCAAAGTTCGATCTCGAACTGAAAGGTCCTCAAGATGAAGATCTTGATCGTTGAAGATGATCCGCGGGTCTCGCAGTTTTTAGTGCGGGGATTGAAGTCAGAAGGCTATCAAGTGGTTCACGTCGATGATGGCGGTGAGGCTGAGGCAGCCGTTCGATCGCAAGACCCGGATATTGTGATTCTCGATCGAATGTTGCCGACCGTCGATGGCATAGAAGTTCTTCGCAACCTCCGAGTCATGCGGCATCGATGCAAAGTGTTGATGTTGTCCGCGTTAGGCAATACCGACGAAAAGATCACGGGTCTGCGAATGGGCGCGGACGACTACATGGCCAAACCCTTTGCCTTTGAGGAACTGCTGGCGCGTATTTTAGCTTTGCACCGCCGAAGCGAGGTCTATTCGAGTGAGCCGGAGCTGGGTCGTTTGCAAGTCGGTGACTTGATTCTGGATTTAGAAACTCTATCCGTGGAGCGAGCGGGGCGCTCGATCAAGTTGACCGCCAAGGAGATTGCGGTGCTTGAACTTCTCATGTCCAAGCCCAAGAAGGTTTTTAGTCGCGAGCGTATTCTGGCCAACGTCTGGGACTTGAGCGTCGATCCTTTAACCAATATCGTCGATGTGTATATCAACCGCTTGCGTGGCAAGATCGATCACGGCTTTGATGTCGCTTACATTCGCACGATTCGGGGTTCTGGATACTGTATCTCTGACTCTCCCGAGGACTAATCGTTAAAAAACTTTTGAAGCTCGACCCGGGTAGACCTCCTTGGCCGATCTATGAGACGCTCACGCTGTCTCGCCTTTGCCTTTTCTGTATGAGCCCCTGGGCTCGGAGGTCTCATGAAACCGATTTTAATTGGATGGGTGGTGTTTGCGATGGGCCTTGTCTCTTGTACATCTTTGGAACCCGCAGTTTATCAAAGCGAGACGCCTCGTCTCTCTCTCGAGAATTACTTCAATGGCCCGCTTGAAGCGCACGGTATGTTGTCGGATCGTTCTGGCAAAGTAACCCGAAGATTCGTGGTCAAACTGGTGGGGCGATGGCAAGGCGAAGAGGGCGTTCTTGAAGAAGACTTCGTTTGGTCCGATGGAGAAAAGCAGCGTCGAGTGTGGAGGCTCAAACGTGTCGGAGAGGGACGCTATGAGGGCCGCGCCGATGATGTGGAGGGTGTTGCAGTCGGCGAAGTTGCGGGCAATGCGTTTCGTATGAAGTACGTCTTGCAGGTTCCTGTTGGCGAAGGTGAAAAGCGCAAAGTCTATTCAATCAATGTGGATGACTGGATGTACTTGATCGATGAACGCGTTATGCTGAACCGTTCAGTGATGAGCAAATTTGGCTTTCGTGTGGGCGAAGTGACTTTGAGTTTCATGAAGCCAAGCCCTTAACCTGAATAAGGTGGGCCACTTGATTGTGCTCACCCAAATTCATCTCGACAGCGCCAGATCGTTAGGCTCTGGCATGAGTCAATATTCAGTAGCCTAAGTCATTAAGATCATTTGTGATTCCGGAATTTCGAGCCCAATCAATTGGCCCAGTTCCTAACGTGAAGGAAGTTTTGGCGGGGCGCCCGGTGCCGTCGGAGCCACAGGAGCCACAGGAGCCACAGGAGCCACAGGAGCCACAGGAGCCAACAGAGTCGTCGTCTCGCGTGGGGGCTTGGAGCTCGCTTGGATTTCAGCATAGTTTATGTGCACGGTTTGGGGTTTGCCATTTTCGCCCATCACATTTCCCGGTCCGCGGTAGGCGACAAAGCGTTGGTCGCGAACGTGCATATCGACCTCGATGGGTGAGCTAAAGAGTCGGAAGAACCAATGATCGAGCTGCACTTGGAGGGTCACGAGATCCTCAGAAGCCTTGCGCAGTTTGAAGGCTTCGAAACCGTAGTCGTCAAGGAAGGCTGGAAGCACAAACCGCACATGAAGTTTCTCGCGTGCGAGGAGACGCGGGAGCTCACGCTCCAGCCATAGCAAGATGCCCTGGCCGGTGACCATGTTATCGCGCACATCGAGCGTGGTCGACTTACGGCCCTTTGGACTCAGGCGAGAGAGTTCGACTTTGCGTTGTGCTCCGGGAAGGCGTTTGACCTCATGAGTGACCTCACGACGTAGATCTTCATACTTGTAGTTCGGGAAGAAGTCCGGAGAGGCTTCGCGGAAATCAGTGTTCATCCGTGCGATCAACTGTTGGGTGGAGGCCTTGAAGTACTCGGTTTCAATTCGCAACAACTGGCCTTGAGCGTTGCGAACGAACTTATGGTCCTCGACGTAGATGAGCTCACGACTCACAGGATGCCGAGCCTCGCCGCGAATGACGACCCGGCTCTCCGTAGAGGGACTCGCAAAACTTGACGTCGCCAGCAGCAAGCTCATTCCGCAGAGAGCGAGAGCCGCCGCTGTTTTGTGAGTCTTGATCGGCGCCAGCATCAAGATCAGCATCACTCGCCTCCTTCGTTGATCGAGGTTGACGGATCCAAATACCATGACAGTCCCTCAGCTAAGTTTCGAGCGTCATAGCCCCACTCCCTTAGCACAAGTGTGACTCCTGCTGAACTCAAGCCTGCGGAGCTGACCACGACCACGCCGTTTTGTTGAGCGAGGGGAGGCAGCGAGCTGCGAGCATCTTGGCGTGGAAGCCCATCGGCCGTGAAGAACTCTCGCCAATCGATACGATGTTGGACGAAGCCGGAAAAGGCTTGGGGCAGCGGGCCTTTCACGCGTACGGGCCGAACATCGAGGATGAGCGGGCGTCGATGTGATCCCAGTTTATCGACTTCGCGAGCGCTGATCACCGCGCGAAGACTCAACTGCGGCTTCCAACGTGAAACCGCGACCGGTTTATAGGGACCAGACTCGAGAGCGGGTGCTTGTGACGCGGAGTAGGTGGCCACGCGCAAGTTGCGAAAGCCTAACATTTGGAGCACCCAGGCGATTCGACCCTCATTGCCTCGGCCGCTCGGGCCGTCTCCCAAAATCAAGACCGAGTCCTCGCGATGCAAACCGGCGCGTGCCAAGTCCTCCGCGAGGCGCTCCGGGGACTCGCGAAGGGAGCCACGCGAGCCTGCCCCCGGTTGTGACAGCTGCTCCCAGTTGAGATAGACGGAACGCGGCCAACGTTGTTTCAGCCAGGCGTCGCGATGGCGGGCATCGATGATTTTTGTCGAGGTTTGCAGGCTGAGATCGCGCGTGAAGAGGGAGTTCGCCAAGGTCTTTGGCGCCGCTGCTTTTGGAGATGAGGAGGCCCAGGCCACGCCGCCTGCCGAGGTGAGCAAAATCATCATGAGGAAGAGTCGAGTTTGCATACTCCAATTCTAGGGCATTCGAGGGCAAATGGCTGAGACTTTAGGGCTCCGCCTTTGGATTTGCGTATTTTTGAACTTTCGAACTGTTGAATTGCGGAATTGGCCGTCCGAATTCCTGGCGAACATGAGCGAACGCCGAGTTGAACCCCATGGCCTCGGCCCGAGATCTCGCAAACCAGGCAAGATGACGAAAGGCGGCATGGCTATGGGAAAGTTTGGGTATTTTGCTAGGAAAAGAACTTCGTGAGGCGCGACGAGTTGGAGTTGGCCATAGGTCCTCAGCTTGCTCCTCGATTGTACTTGTCGAAATCAATTGAAAAGGGCCGTGACGTTTTTTGAGCGGGACTTGGATCTTTTTCTTAGTCTCGCATCGAAGACCGAAGCTCTGAACGTCCATCCCCAAGGAGGACCAACGTGTCGCATCCCGATCGCTTATTGTTCACTCCAGCTGTCGCTCGTTCGTCCCTTTTCACGCGGGCTATGTTGTTCACCCTGACCTCCGGGTTTGTGTTGTCGGGCTGTTCGATGAGTGGAGGGCCGGATGATCCCAAGTCGGGGCGAAAAACGACCCCGTGGCAGATCGGCAAAGGACTGGGCGGCCAAACGCAACGCCCCCAGCCGGTACCCACCCCTCAGACCCCCAACATTCCCGATGTTCCCGCGGCTGATGCTTCGATGTGCCGAGACATTTCTCCGAGCAGCCTTCCGCAAGTTGAGCTGGGGCATCACCTTGTGGCCGGAGATGTGAATTGTGTTGCGCGAGCTCTACAGTTGGGTGCCGATCCCAACTCCAATACACTTCGTTCGCGGCGCTCGCTTCCCAACGATACAGTTCGACCGCTGGTGCTCGCGATGACGGAGCATACGGATTCGATGCGACGCGCGCGTCTTCTGCGAACATTGCTTGAGGCAGGTTTACGAGCCGACGAAAGAATGACCGAAGGCCGAGCCCTCGAGATCTTTATAGGAGCCAAAGCTCATCGCAATGGCCAGCGTATCGAGGATCTCGTTGGTTTGCGTACGCTTCTTAGATTTGGCCGACCTGATTTGGGTATTTTGGTCGATGGAAGCGACTTGCGTCCTCTCGAGTGGACGATGGTGAATCGTAGTTCTTGGGCGGTGGCCCAGGAGTTAATCTCGGCGGGGGCTCCGACACGTCTGGACTCAGCACGAAATGCCATGACTCTCGTTGAACTCGCGCTCACCTCGAACCGAAGTGATGCGGAAACAGTTCAGCTCGCGAAGATGTCGAAGCTGACCTCGAAGACTCTGCGCTTGGCGGTCGAGGCCGCGGCCTCGCGCACCATCGATGAGCTCATCAAGATCAATCCGGTCGGCTTTGATACCAATGGTACGATGAGCGCGGCACTTCGCGCAGCGCGTGTGGATCTGCTGATGCCTCTTCTGAACTACGGAGCCGTGATGTCGGCTTCGACCGAGCCCGAGTTTGCGAACCTCGCGGATCACGTCACGCGTGTGCTCAATTATGGTCAACCCACACTGACGGTTAAGTTCCTCGACGCGATTCGCGGTCCAGCGCCGATGAAAGGACGCTGCGAAGATCCCTTGCACACGGCACTTCGCATTGGTTTGGATCTCAAGCTCGTGCAGCGCCTCGTGGATTTGGGATCGAATCCGGCGCGCGAAGAGTGCCCGGCGTTGTTGTCGGTCACAGGACGGCGTCCTGGTGAACCGAACTACGATTGGATTTTGTCGCGAACTCCCTTTGCCTCAGTTCCAGCTTTGAGTGCAATGCTCTCGGAGGCTGTGAGTGTTGCTGAGCTCGAAGCTATGGTGCGCGCGGGTGCGAATATCAATTACGTCAAGTCCAGCACTGGCCGACCTGTGTTTGCGGATCGTGTGGCCGATCTTGAAGGGCAGGGCACTCGTCGTGCGATTGCTGAGCGATTCTTGCAGTTTGGTCCGACGATTACAGATTCTATTTTGGCCATCGCGATTGATTCGAATCTGGCGGTGACTTTGGATCGTTTGGTCCAAGCGGGTGGTCGTTTGGATCAACGCCTGGATTTGCGTCCTCTCGTGTTCCGCGCCTCCACGCCGGAAATGTTCCGCGTCTTTGTGGATCGCGGGGCCGACTTCATGGTTACCGATGGAAGTGGCCAGTTCCTCATCGACGTCTTGATCTCACGGGCCACCTCGCAAAAGAACCTCGTGCAACTCAATGCGATTCTGCAGGTGATCAAAGACGTGCGGACCAACTGGGGTGGAGTGAGCGACGCCTCTCTCTTGCGACTTTTGAACTACGCGGCCCAAATCGATGGGAGTGCAGGGCAAGAAGTGCTTTCCAACAGCACCGTCGCCCCTCTGGCGGACGCTGTGAAGTTTTTGATCGAACGTCAAGTTCGCGTCGAGGCCATGAGCTCCAATGGACAACGCGCCTTGCACTTGGTGGTTTATCCTGAGATTGCACAAGCCCTGTTGGCGGCGCGAGCAGATGTGACAATCCGCAACGCTCAAGGCGAGACGCCCGCTCAGGCTCTCACAGCGCGCATCAGTCTTGCCGAACAGCGAGGGATTGCCACGCGCCAGCGGTTGGCCGAGGTCGAACGAGCGGCGCAAGAAACACTCAACCGGGGCGGCGATCCCGGTCGCTTTCAATCGGAAATCACTGAGCTTCGCGCACGTCTCGCTTTGCAAGATGCTCAAGTGCTTCGTTTGCGCCAAACTTTGTCGGTGCTTGAGTTGGCGGTACCAGCTCCGACGCCTCTGCCGACTCCAGTCGCGACGCCTACACCTGCTCCCACTCCCGTTGCCACACCTATTGCGACACCGACCGCAACACCGAAACCTTCCGCGACGCCGCGGCCGCGTCCCTCGGCCACACCTCGTCCGGGTCGTCGCTGAGGTGAGTGATGCAGGACTACAGTTGTAAATCTCAAACACCAATTGCCCCGACTTCCCGGAGAATTATCATGTCGAACCTCAAATTTAGTAAGCCCTGTGTTCGCGTCATCCTCGCTTCGCTGCTGATGGCGGTGCCTTCGGTTGCTTCGAACCTCGCATATGCGACAGAAGGCAAAAACACCGTTCAGGGCGAGACTGTCGCAACTGTCATGAAGCCGAAGTCGAAGGCTGCAGCTTTGCCGGGTCTCAGTCTGCCGGCGGATCCTGCTCCGGCGCAGTTGGGATTCAAGCGCGATCCGGTTTTGAAGAGTGCCCGCGTGAACACGTCGATGAAAGGCTCTGTGAGTGGGACGAAGCGTGTCGCTTTTCCTTCGAGCGGAGGTTCAAGTTCATTGAAAGCTTCATCCCCGCAAACAAAGACCACGGGCTCTCTCGGTGAGCTGGTGAAAGGCCGATTGCGCGTGGGTCTCGCGCTCTCGCGTGCGGAAGCGCTGAATGGAGCGAATGTCGATCGATCAAATCAAACAATCGGCACCGTTGATTTTTCCTCCGGTTCACAGCCGAGCGTCGAAATTCGATGGTCCTCAAGTCTGTATCGAGGTCAAGGCGCGCAATCCGCATATGATCTCAATTACTTCGCAAGCCTGAGTATGGAACGCGAGCGACAGTTAGGATCCGCGCGATTTTCACCTTCTGCCGGATTGGGCTCGCCTCAGACTCTAACTTTCAACGCGGATATCCCGACTTACCAAGCGAATATCCTGACCGCGGGTGTCGAATGGAAGTTGTCTTCCGCGCTGTCCCTGCCTGTCGGTTTGACGCTCCCGATCTTTACGCGCACGAGTATACGCAATGGCGTGTTTGATCTGGGGCCGCGTGCTGGCCTGATGCTCGGACTGATTCTCTCGATGAATCCGAACTCAGAGCTCGAGCTCTCTTACCGAGCGGTCAACTACGCGATGACGCTCAAGGAGTTTCAGCAATCCGACACGCAGATTGGCGGTGCGGTTCAAATGCAGGGGATGAACCTCGCCCTAAGATACATCTTTTGATTCCAGAGCAAAGAACAGTCGACGTGGGAGACCCCAGTTCGTGCTTTACCGATTTTTGTTCAAAGCTTCCTGACTGTTCTGAATTGCCCATTGAACATCTGCGAGACTCATCGCCCCGCTCGCCACGTGGCTTTCCCAAAATGCGAGGCCAGCCGCATCTGACCTGGCCGGCTTAAATTGGTCCAGATGAAATGTTAATCTGGGCCCGGAAGGCAGGTTCAGAATATGGGACGAAAGCATTTTAAGGCCGAAGAAATCATCCAGCAATTGCGAACGGTGGAACTCGAAGAAGGCAAGGGTTTGATCCTTGAAGAAGCGTCACGCAAAGTTGGTGTGACGCCGCAAACGATCATCAGGTGGCGTAAAGAATACGGCGGTCTCCGAGTCGATCAAGCCAAGCGGATGCAGGAACTTGAAATCGAGAATCAGCGGCTGAAAAAGATCGTTGCGAATCAAGCCCTTGAAAATTCGATGCTCAAGGAAATCGCCTCAGGAAACTTCTAAGCCCTGCACGCAAGCGTGAAGCGGTTCTTCACTTGAGGAATCGGTTTCAAGT
>CANHQR010000044.1 GCA_947462815.1 Pseudobdellovibrionaceae bacterium | reverse complement strand
TGAGCACCTTCCGTTGGCCGGCGAAATGCTTGCTCGTTTTGGGTAATGAGCGGTTTGGTCTAGATGCAGCGACACTGCAACAGATTCCTCATCGCGTGAAGATCCCGCAGATCGGACGAAAGAACTCGATGAATGTAGTCGTCGCTTGCGGAATCGCAGCTCACGCTTGGGCGAACCAGCGGCTCATGCGTCGCCGCCAGATTGAGCCTATTGCGACACTTCGGACGAGTGCAAAATTCAAACAGAGTCTGCCCCGCCAGGGGGCCTACTCCCACTCGCGAGTTGGACGCATTGAGCTTCACGAGAAGTTTCATGGTCCTCATGAATCCGAGCGCGACCGACTCAAGGATCTTGAAGGCTTTGACTACATTTGGCTCATCGGGGATTTTCATCGTACGGACTCTTGGCAATTCAAAGTCCGCCCGCCGCGAGGCGATGGCGAGCTACGTTCCGTGTGGGCCACAAGATCCCCGCATCGACCTAACTTCTTGTCGCTCAGTTGCGTGCGGCTGGAGAGCGTCGATGCAAGCGGCTTAAATGTGAGCGACATCGATCTCCTGGATGGAACACCAATCTTTGACATCAAGCCCTATTTGCCGAAAGCCGATAGCTTTCCGACCGCCCGAGGCGGATGGACCGACACGATCGAGCAGCATCGCGTGCAAATCGAGCTGACACCGGAGTTCACCACAACGCTTTTACGTGCAGAGGCCGCCGGAGAATCAGACCTGCGAGACTTTATTTGGGAACAGCTGAGCTTTGCTCCCACAGATGCATCGCGAAAGCGTCTGCAGCACTTAGCGGAGACCCAAGAGTGGGAAGTGGCATTTCGCTATTGGCGGATACGTTTTGAACTGCGAGAGACCGAACCCGCGCCTGGGGCGCAGAGGATCTCCCTCATTCTGAAAGATCTCACAACAAAGGTGCCGACTCAGGGCGAAACCGACGATGCAGAGATTCTTCGGCATCGTCTATTCCTCAGAGAAGACTAAAGACGGTCGCCGACCGATCAGCGCGCGCTATTGCCCGGCCGAGAGGCCGGCGTCGCCGCCGACGGTCCTGCGCCGGCAGGCGCTTGATCTTCCGGATTAGAGGGATCCAAACAAATTTCCCGCGAAACTTCTAACAGTCGCCTGAGCGCTGTTTGAGTTTCTCGCAGTCGATCTGAGCAGTGCCCGGCATTGATCGTACCTCCGGTGATCGCTTGCCCGAAAATAGATCGCAGAAGTGCATCCAGGTTCTTTGTCTCGCGAATGATCTCGGACTGAAGTGCCGCAACAGACTCCCCTGCAACTTCTTGCTCCAAAAGATCCTTTGAAAGCGGGCATCGAGCGCGATTATTGCCGCGTAGACGCGGTAATTGCGTCACCTGCTGCCGAACTTTCCGAGTGAGAGATTCTAAGGTGCCTCGATATTCGTGAATCTCTTTGCAAGTGTGCTCCGTCGCCACCCCGGCACCAATCGCTCCACCGATAATCGCATAAGCCACCCAGGCGACTGCGGGAAGAACGGCCTCTGCACGAGGTGACTGCAGATCTAACCATCGCTCCCAAGGTGCCAGCCGATGCGAGGCCGAGCTTTGTGGCATAGCGGTCATGAGCTTTTGCCATCGACTTTCCATGGAAGAAGACCGACCGAGTTCGACCCGTTTCGCGTTGATTTCAAACTCGGCTCTTGACGCGTCCACCACGCGGAAACTCACGCTTCTTGAACCATCGCGAATGAGAAAGCGGCCGCTTCCCATCGATCGCAATTCCGGCATGCGCTGATTTTTAATTTCCTCGGCGCGCGCGCTCAAAAAGTTGAACTCATCGTCACTGAGGAATGAGTCCATACGTTTGATGAAGACGTCAGCCGTGGGTCGGTCCTTCAAAGCCAATTGCGCCGCACGAAGTGGGTCTTCAGCCTTGGCAGAACTTTGCGAATTGAGCGCCGATGATTTTAGTGAGGCGGCCTCCGACGGCCAAGGAGCTCCCAGCGCGAGGACCATCATCAGAGATGTTGCTTTGCAGATCACGGATCGCTCCCAAAACCGAAAAGTTCGACAAAAACTCGACTTCGAATCCATAGACATTCTTCACCCCGCCTTCTCAAATAATAACAATGTCGAGCGGTTTCGACCGAGTGTTTTGTTCTGAGGCGTCTCAAACTGAGACAACTGGCTTGAAGACGTAAAACTCGACGAAAATCCTGATAGCGCGCGATTGATGCTCTCCGCCCCCCCGATCTCTGTTGTATTCGCGAAGGAGACTCCTGTGACACGCGGACAAGCCATCGTTCTCATGGCAGGCATGCTCTGGCCTAACTTGGCCGTCTGGCTCTACTTTGTCGAATTGTCGGCGGGGCTTTATGTCGCCTGCAAACTTGCGCAGTTTGTCCTTCCCTTCGTGGCGATCTATGTCTTTGCGTCCAATCGAGATTGGACGATTCGCTTCACACGTCGCGAAGTGCTGGCAGGCCTTGCAAGCGGCGCTGCAATCGCGATTGGACTAATCTCGCTCTTCGAGTTCGGCCTCAAAGATCTCGGCTTTGTTGCCGAGTCGAGGAGCCGAATCGTCGATAAGCTTGCGCCCTTACAACTCACACAAGCTCAAGCCTATCTGGGCTTGGCTTTAGGCATATCGTTTGTTCACTCCTTCCTCGAAGAGTTCTACTGGCGAGGTTGGATCCATGAAGCGCTCCAACGACGTTCACCCTTGAGCATGACCCAAGCCCGTTGGCTCAGTTCGCTGGCTTTCACCGGCCACCATGTCGTGGTGATTTCGCAATATGCGCCGAGCTCGGGACGCTGGCCCCTCATTGTATTGTTTTCGAGCTTCGTGTTGGTCGGTGGCTGGCTTTGGGCCTGGTGGCTGGATCGCGAACGCCGAGGACTGCAGAAGAGCAACCTGTTGGGGGTATGGCTCAGCCACATCGCCGCCGACCTCGCCATTTTTGCCATCGGATGGCGCCTGATTCAGCCCACCTGATCCAGGCCACCAAGGTCGCCCTCCGAATGGTTCCACTTCGGCTAAAGCGCCTTGGCCGTCGAGCGGTCGAGATTTTTTTAACAATCCTATTCGGATCCAGCTTTTCGTGTGAGCCTTGTCGACACAACCTCGAGCACCGACTCGACTAATTCTTCCGATGACGGCAATTAAATGACGAGGGCTATAGCATGAAGTCATTGATCCGATTTTTCTACAGCCAACACCTTTTCGCGAATCTCATGACCGCTCTCGTGATCGGAGCGGGAGCGATCTCGCTGTTCACGATCCGTAAGGACCTGTTCCCCAAAGTTGAGTTCGACGTCACGCTGGTCACTGCCGTATTTCCGGGCGCCTCACCGGATCAGGTTGAGAAACTCATCGTCAATCCCTTGGAGCAGGCGATCCGTGAAGTCGATGGCCTCAAGAAGGTGCAGAGCCAAGCACTCGACAGCCGAGCCGTCATCACCATCACTCTGGATCCCGATGCTCGCGATCCCGATAAGACCAATGACGACATTCAACGTGCGATCGACCAGGTCGACGACTACCCCGCCGATGCCGAGCGCCCTGTCGTCGTTGCGCTCGAGAGTGGTCAGACCCCCGTCATCGAACTCTCCGTCACGTCAGCCACCCTCAGTGAAATTCAACTGCGGGCCGCAGCCAAATACATCGCCGATGAAATATCCAATTTACCGGGTGTGGCGAAGGTCTCAAAGGATGGTTGGCGTCGCCAGGAATACAAAGTTCTGGTCGATCAAGAAAAACTCACACAGCAACATATCGCGCTCTCAAACATCGTCGACGCCGTTCGCGCGCATAACGTCCAGTTGCCGGCCGGCGAGTTGCTCCTCCCGAGTGGTCGCGAAATGTCGGTGAAAACTGATGGCGAGTTTCGCTCGGCCGAAGACCTCGCTTCAGCCACCATCCGTTCAAATTTCGAAGGCTACGGTGTACGCATTGCCGATGTGGGCGAAGTTCAGCTCGGCTTAGAGAAACCATCGATCCTCTATCGCACCAATGGCAAACCCGGCTTCAAACTCACCATCATCAAAAAGGAACGCGCCGACGCACTCAAGACGGTCGAGATCGTAAAGACCGGCATGGAGAAGATCAAAGCCAATCTTCCTGAGAGTGTGGAAACCGCATTCATCAACGACTTCACCTTCTATCTCAAAAACCGACTTTCGACCCTCGGCGGCAACATGGCGATGGGTGTGATTCTCGTCTGCGTTGTGCTCGCCTTCTTTCTTCCCTTCCGAGTTGCCCTGATTGTAGCCATTGGCATTCCCTTCTCCATGCTGCTCGCAATTCTAACCATACAGTACTACGGCTACTCGATTAATCTGATCTCACTGATTGGTCTGATTATCGTTTCCGGAATGCTCGTCGACGACACCATCATCGTGACCGAGAACATCTGGAGGCGGCTCGAAAATGGCGAGGAGTTCACGACAGCCATCGTCGATGGCGCGACGGAGATGATTGCACCGGTTACGGCCTCGGTTCTCACGACGGTTGCGGCCTTTGGTCCGATGCTGTTCATGTCGGGAATTTTTGGAAAGTTTGTGTTTGAAATTCCTCTCTTGGTCATTTTGCCCCTGCTCTTTTCTCTTCTGGAAGCTTTCATCATGGCGCCCGCTCACTTTCAGGCCTTGATTGGCCCCCAGCTTCACGCTTACCTCGCGCGTCGCAAGGCCGAGCAGAATCAGGGTTTGCGCACCGAAACACATTGGTATGAGCGGTGGCTTCCAAAGTATCGCGCGCTGATCGCCGCAACTGTTCGTCGACGCTACGCCGTGCTCGGTGTGTTTGTAGGTCTCTTGGTCATCACCGCGACCGCGACCACACAGATGCGGTTCATCCTCTTTCCGCCGGAAGGCATTTACACTTTCTTCGTCCGCGTCGATGCCGAACCGGGTGCGTCGCTTGAGGAAATGACGGCGATGCTCGCCGAGGTCGAACCGCAACTGGCTCAGCTTCCGAAGTCAGAACTTGTCGACTACACGACGATGGTGGGCATTCAACAAGAGGAGCCTTCTGATCCATTGACCAAACGCGCCTCACATTATGGGCAAATTCTCGTGAACCTATCACCTGAGGGGGAGCGCGATCGCGGCGTGAACGAGATCGTCGAAGAGTTACGGCAGCGCATTCAGAAACCAAAGGGCGCGACTAAGATCGCTTTCTCCATCGCGCAAGGTGGCCCACCTCAGGGGCGACCGATTTCGATCAATATATACGGCGAGGACTTTGCCGTACTCCGGCAAATTGCGGACAAAGTCAAAGTCGTCATGAAAGAAGTAAAAGGTGTCCAAGATATTGAAGATTCCGAAGTGATCGGCAAACGCGAAGTCAAAGTCTCGCCGATTCCCGCCTTAGTGAGCCAAGCCGGTCTTACCAATCGCGAAATCGCCACGACAGTTCGTGCCGCCTTCGCGGGGCTCGTCGCCTCGAGCTCGCGAACTCTCGATGAGGAAATTGATATTCGCGTTCAGCTTAAACCTCCAGCCAAGGGGGCCGAGCAGCAGCTGCAAGATCTTAAGATCGGCACAATTCAAGGAAACCTTGTACCCCTTCACAAAGTGGCCAACTTCGAAGAAACCGATTCGCGGCTCATCATCCAACACGAGCGCTACAAGCGAATCCTCAACGTATCCGCCTCGGTCAACCTGGATCAGACGACGGCGATGGCTGCGACAAAGATTCTGCAAGATAGGCTCAAAGACGTCCTCAAGGACACTCCCACCTATGAGCTTTCGTTTGCCGGAGAGAATGAAGATACGGCCGAGAGTATGACGAGCCTCGCACGAGCTTTTGTCGTTGCCGCGGTGTTGATCTTCTTGATTCTCGTACTGACCTTTCAGAGCTTCCTCCAACCTCTTCTCGTTCTGCTCGCGCTCCCCTTGGGATTCATGGGCGTAGTCTTCGCCTTACTTCTGCATGGGAAACCTTTGAGTTTCATGGCGATGCTGGGAATCATCGCTCTCGCAGGGGTGATCGTGAACAATGCCATTGTTTACATCGACTTCTTTAACTCGCGGCGAGCCGAGGGCTTAAGTCTCGATGAGGCTCTCGTCGATGCCGCCACGACACGCCTTCGTCCGATTATTCTCACATCTCTGACAACGGTACTGGGACTCATGCCGACCGCTTACGGGATCGGTGGAAGCGATGGTTTTGTCGCGACCTTAGCGCTCACGCTCGGATGGGGATTGATGATCGGATCTGTACTGACCGTTCTCGTGTTTCCTGCGATCTTGAGAATCGTCGCGGATCTGCAGGAACTCGGCTCCCGCGACTTTCGACGTAAAGAAAAGGGTCAGTAGTCTTCGTTAACTTGTGCATGATGGGCCGAATCACTTCGAAGATGAAACATCCCTCTGGCATGGGCGAAGAGCTTAGGAAAGGGTTCAGCTCCCCCTGCGCCAGTTTTGCAAAGTCCGGGGCGTGGAAATCCAAAAAATTTGTGCCCATTACGCAGGACATAAATCTTGTGTAGAGTGAATTGTGGAGAGCCCCTTGGTAAAGATGTCGAGCCTTCGCGAGATCGACATCAGCATAGCTCGACACAAGCTCTTCCAGTTGCTGGGACTGGCTTGCCAAGCCGAACGAGTGCCCAAACGCCCGCTCAACACATCCACCATTTTCTCTCCACAAACCTAGACGAAGTCTTGCGGGAAGCTGAAGTCGACACTCAATTTGAAGTTCATCCAGAAGCACTCCGTCTTTTTCAAAGAACGAAGATCGCGAAGAATGCCTTCCATCTTCGTATCAAGACTCACAAATTCCCGACCGTCGCGGGCACTCCATCCGCTTTGTGCAATCGAACACTCGGGATACTCAAGGTTCGAGAACATCGAAAGGCCATGCGCCACCGCGCTGTTGAAGTGGTCGTCGAGGCCTCTCTTCGCAATCGGCAACTCCAAGCCTGGAAAAACCTGAATGACTAATAAAATTATTGACGCTTCACTTTACGCTTCACCTTCTGCGGTCTTTCTGCATGATCTGCAACAACTCTGTTCAGGATCCACCCTAGTCGTTTCGGATCACGAGGGCCATCGACTTCACCTGGAGCTAGCCGGCGACTGTCGAGCGCCTACTCTTCATTGAGTGCCGATCCCTCGCAGCGATCGCGCCGTTGGATAGTCTCACCGACCCCCCGGCCTCATGAAAAAAATCGAATTTTCCGGCATTCAAATCTCATAGATTGGCTTCCCGCGACGCGCATTGCAGCGTAGGCCTCGGCCGACTTGAGCCGGCTCGGTGGCCTTGGCAAAGTCTCGCTTTGCCCGTATCCCCATATGGAGGCCTCATGAAACTCATGTTCAAATGGCGAGAAATCAGCGAGCGAAGCCGCGGACTCACTTTCGATGATGTGCTCCTCATGCCCCAAAAATCCGATGTGCGTTCGCGCCGCGACCCACAGCTCGACACGCAAGCGACACGCCGGTATCGTCTCCAGATTCCGATCATCAGTGCCAATATGGATACTGTAACCGAACTGGATATGGCCTACGCGATCGCTCAGGAGGGCGGCCTCGGCCCCATCCACCGCTTCATGCCGGCTGAGCAGCAAGCTCAACAGATTCGCCAACTCAAACAGCGAGGCGCGCATCTGACTTCCGCGAGCATCGGCGTCGGCGACGAGGGTCGCTCGCGCGCTGAGCTTCTCCTTTCTGCAGGAGTTGATGTCATTGTGGTCGATATCGCCCACGGGCACTCGTTGCAAATGATGGAGACGCTCAAGTGGCTCAAAGATAAGGCCCCGCATGTCGACGTTATTGCCGGTAACGTCGCCTTGCCTCACGCCGTACGCGACCTGATCGAAGCCGGCGCGGACGCCGTCAAAGTGGGAATTGGACCGGGCTCCATGTGCACCACTCGCATCATCACGGGTTGTGGTGTCCCGCAACTCACCGCAATCGCTCTTTGCGCCGAGGCCGCGGCTGGCACGGGAGTACCAGTTATTGCCGATGGTGGTCTTCGCACCAGCGGCGATGTTGTGAAAGCCCTCGCCGCCGGCGCGGACCTTTGCATGCTCGGCTCGATGCTCGCCGGAACTATGGAGACTCCCGGTGAAATAAAAAGCGGCCGCAAGCATTATCGAGGTATGGCTTCGAAGTCAGCCCAGGTGTCTTGGCGAGGAGGCGTGCCCGAGGGTATGGCCGCCGAAGGCGAAAGCACGATGGTTAGCATTAAAGGTCATGTTCGCGACGTCGTTCGCGAGATTTGTGGCGGACTTCGCAGTGGTATGAGCTATCTGAATGCCACCACAGTTGGAGAAATTCGCGACAAGGCTCTGTTCATGGAAATGAGCCCGGCGGGAACTCGCGAGTCTCATGCTCACGGACTATAAACCTGCATCGGGAAAGTAAGCCCGCACGAGATCGAAATCGGCGGGCGCCCATTTGACCATTTTCAGAATTTCAGAAGCCTGGGTCTTCCGGGCGACCCACTGCCATGAAGCCACTCCCAATGTCTTCGGTTGGGCGGACGAATCGCGGAGCTTGGCGCGAAAACCCAGAAGGATGATTTGTTGAGGTGCGGCTCCGCTTATCACAAAGTGGGACGCGCCAAAGGGCTCGACCACATGGACGTGAAGCCCCAACTCCTCTTCAATTTCACGCGCCAACGCCGCTTGCGGAGATTCGCCGAACTCGATTTTTCCGCCCGGAAACTCCCAAAGTCCGCCAATCGCGCCGCCCTCGGGCCGCTGCGCGATCAAGACTTGGTCAAGATTGTTTTCGATGGCCGCAGCAACCACGAGAATTTGTTTGCTCATCTCCTGAAGCTTTCACAAACTTTCCGACATGCCAACTGCAACTCGCCCTTTGAGCGTGCTCATTAGCGGGGCCTCTTCCGGGATCGGACTTTGTACGGCACTTCATCTGGCCGCCGATGGACACTATGTTTTTGCAGGCTACCGAAGCGATAAGAGCCGGATCGATTTGGAGAGCTTCAGCAAAGCTCGAGGCCTTTCCACACTCTTCCCCGTTCACATGGATGTGCTTTCTGAAGCCAGTGTGCTGAAAGCTCAGGACGAAATCCGCGGACGACTGAGCGAACTTGTTCAGAGCCGTCCCCTCGACGCGCTCATTAACAATGCGGGAATCGCTCGAGGCGGACCCATCGAAGCCACTTCCCTCGATATATGGCGAGAACAATTTGAAACCAATGTCTTTGCGGTGATTCGTCTGACCAAAATCTGGCTCAAAGATTTGCGAGCGGCCCAGGGACGGATTGTCATGATTTCTTCCGTCAGCGGACGCGTGGCCTCTCCACTTTTGGGACCTTATGCGGCATCCAAGTTTGCGCTGGAGGCGATCAGCGATTCTCTGCGGCGCGAGGTCATGAGTTTAGGGGTGCAAGTCGCTGTGATCGAGCCGGGTCCTGTTGCGACGCCGATTTGGGAAAAGGGCCAGAGCGAGTCCGAGCGACAGAAACTCCAGTTGCCTGAAGAGCTGCGTCCCGTTTACCAGCGTATGATCGATCGGATGGATCAACTCATTCAAGAAGTGTCAAAGACGGCGGTGCCTCCCGAGCACGTGGCACGCCTGATCGAACATGCACTGATCTCACCGAAGCCCCGACTTCGCTACCCCGTGGGCCGAGGAACCAAGTTACAACTTTGGCTTGCGCGCCATCTCGGCGAGGGCGTCATGGACCAAATTCTTTCTCAACGAATCAAGCTGTAAGGAGAATCAAATGCGAGGCCCTCTATTCATCAGCAAGCCTGTTTTAACCATGCTTCTCAGCGTCGCCATCATAGCCCTTGGAGTTTTCGGCTTGCCCGTGCAAGCCGCGGCCCAAACTCCGCTTAAAGCCCATCTACAAAAACCGAAGTTGGTGCTGGTGATCGTCGTCGATCAGTGCCGAAGCGACACGCTCACGCGCTTTCACTCCCGATTCAAGGCCTCGCATGGCTTGAAGATGCTGATGGAAAAGGGCGCCTACTTCCCCAATGCAACCTACGACATGCTTCAAAGCATGACTTGTCCGGGCCACGCAACCGTGCTTTCGGGCGCTTATCCCTACGCCATGGGAATCCCTCTCAATGAATGGTACGACAATCGCTCGCAAACACCTGTCTACTGCGCCGAAGACCAGCAAAGTCCCCTCGTGGGACTCGACTCCGCGAAGCCCGAGGATGGCATGAGTCCGCGACGCTTAAAAGGCTCGACGGTCGGTGATGAGTTGAAGCTCGCGGGTCACAAGTCTCAGGTCATCGGTATTGCGCTCAAAGATCGATCCGCCATCATGCTCGGCGGACATCAAGCGGATTTGGCGATCTGGTTTGAAGAGGGACGCTGGGTCACCTCCAAGTACTATGCCGAAGCTTTGCCAACTTGGGTGAAAGCTCTCAATGAAGAGCTCGCCACGCAACCCAAAGTCTTCAAGTGGACAGCACCCGGCCAGGCGACAGGACTGTCACCCCAAGGTCAAATCGCGCGCGAAGTGAAAGTCGACGACAAATCTGCCCTGGCGACGCCCTACGGAACTCACCTCACCACGCAGGCTGCGATCCGTGCGCTTCGTGAACTCAAGCTGGGTCAAGGCGCACATCCCGACCTGCTCGCCGTTTCGTACTCATCTCATGACATTCTCGGGCATCAAAAGGGACCAAATTCGCTCGAGATGGAAGAGTTCACCGCACATGAAGATCAGAGCCTGGGCCAACTTTTAAAGGAAATCGATCAACGGGTCGGGCTGGCTCAAACTCTGGTCGTCTTCACAGGCGATCATGGCGTCGCGCCAGCTGTGAGTGAGGCGAAAGCGAAAAAAATGCCTGCGGGCAGCATCAACGGCAAAAAGCTACTCGAAAACCTCAATCAAGAGTTGACGCAAAAGCTGGGTAAGAGCCGCGAGGGAGACTGGATTCTTCGCGTTCGCTCGCTCAATGTTTATCCGAACCTCAAAGCCATCAGCTCGCTCAAACGGTCGCGCGAGGAAGTCGAAGCCGAGATCAAGGCGGCCATCCGCAAAGTTCAACCTGAAGGCATTGCCCACGTCGTGACCCGCAGTGAGATCCTTCGCGGCGAACTCCCCGCAGGTCGCTACGGCGAACAAATCCGACGAAGTTTTGTCGAGGGACAAAGTGGTGATGTCATCATCATCACGGAGGCCTTCTGGGTTGATGAAGGCGCCTACGCCACTCACATGTCCGGCTACAATTACGATCGCGAAGTCCCGTTGATCTTGATGGGTGCGCGATTTAAGCCCGGCGTGTACGGCCAAGCCGCGCGTGTGATTGACATTGCGCCGACTCTCACCCACGTCTTGGGCACCGTCTCCCCGTCGGGCAGCGATGGGCGCGTTCTCTATGAAGCCCTCAAGTAAACGCCGCGTTCTTTTGGTCGGCGCAGGCCACGCCCATCTTGAATTCATCAAGAGCTGGCGAGCGTCCGACCATGAGTTGGCTGAGTTCACGCTGATCACACCTCACGCTCATGCGATTTACTCAGGCCTCCTTCCCGCTTACCTCCTCGGAGAAGTTCGACGTTCTGAGATCCAAATTGATCTGCAATCCCTCGCTGAACGCCGTGGCATTCGTTTGCAACTGGGGCGCCTGCGCAGTCTCAGTATTGAACATCGGCATATTGTTTTGGCAGATGGCGAGAGCATGGAGTTTGACGACCTGTTCATCAACACCGGTGGCCACACGCCGACGAATTGGCAAAGCACGGCTCCACGATGCTTGCACGTGAAGCCACTCTCCAGCTTCCTTGACCTTTGGGAGCAAGAAGCAAATACCATTCAGCGAATTGCGATCATCGGCGCCGGCGCGGCCGGCATCGAGATCGCCGCAAGTCTCTCACAAACAGCCTCGGCCAAAGGAAAGCGCGAGGTGCATCTCATCGAAGGCGGAGCCGCGCTAGGACTTCAGCTCTCAGGCTATTGGCTCTCAAGGTATTGGCAACGTCGAATCCAAGGACAACTCAACAAACTCGGCGTGCATTTGCACTTGAACACTCAAATCATTGGCCTGCCTCGTCATCCAGAACTCGCGCTCGGCGAAACGCGTATGAAGTTCGACCTCATTCTCGCCGCAACGCCGACCGAGCCACCGCAGTTCAACATCGATCAGGTCGAACAGCCGATGCCCGTGGATTCACGTCTTCAAGTCAATATGCCCACGAAGACCGCAAACACAAAGCCTCGGGTGTGGATCGCAGGCGACTGCATCAGCAAGAGTCCGTGGCCCCGATCCGGCGTCAGCGCTGTTCGTCAGGGTCAGGCCTTGCGTTCGCTGTGGCATGAATCGATCACGACAAGAAATGCCACAGAACGGAAGTTCCACCTCAAACCGCAGAGGCCTCAGCTTAAGCTACTGAGGATGGGAGATGCGGCATTTGGTATCTGGGGCAAGTATTCGCTGGGGATGTCGCGGTTGTGGCTGAGGCTAAAGTCTTGGATCGACGGTCGGTACATGCAGAGCTTCCAGAGGTGAACGCAGCCCCCCAAAAAATAATTGCAGATTCCCGACAATTTGCTCTCTCGCTTAAGGGCGACAAATAAAGAGGACACAATTTCGACGTGAGTTTTTCGAAGCAAAACTTAAGAGCTGCGGTCCTTCTGCTGCGAATTCGTCACCTTCCAGCGCTCTCTGGTCAGCGGGACAAAGCAAAGAGCAAGACTCACCCATACAGCAAAGCTAAAATAGAGCGTCTTCCAGGCGATCTCGTCGCGCCAATCATCGATGGCTCGTGTCAGCACCCAGCGCGAATTGAGGTCTCGAAATCCTTGGAAGAGGCCTAAAAAATCTTTCCCAGCCGCGAGATCGCTCTGCCATCGATTGAAATACATCGGCACGTCAACGCCCAACATAAAGGAGACATAGAGAATGCAACCGATAATCGCCGCGCGAGCGGCCCACTTCAAGGAGCCCACGAGGCTCGCCTGCAGGATCAAAAGCGAGATTCCGATCAACACATAGGTGAAGGCCCAAAGCGACTCTTCGACGGTGTTACCCAGATAGTTTGTTGTCACGACGGCATACCAAGAGAAGATTTCCGCAATGAAGATCAGCGGCACGATCGCAAGACTCACAAGGCGGACCGCGGGTCGATTCACCTGCTGACTCACGAAATAAAGCATGATCGCCCACTGAGCGACGAATGCGAGCTCGGCCAAGGTGGCCACAGTTCGCCCCACAAGGACGCTCGAAAACCAAGTGTCCCACAGGACAATGCGCTGGACATCGGCGCGGGGCAAAAGCGCACGAAACGCACACACAAGCGTATACGCGCCTGCCAACTTCCACATGATCGAGGTCAACGTCTCGCCGGGACGGCGCTTACGAAGATAAACCCCCAACCACAACCAAAAGCTCACATTGAGCACAGAGATTACGGCGAGAAAAATCCACCAAAGAGCGACGGGGTTATCCAGAACCAACCAATTCACGATCAAAGACTCCTGTCAGGCGGCTCTTGACCGCCGCAAAGCTTCTGTGTGGTCCCAAAGTTAAACATAGGGATCCTGAGTTAAGAATGCGAGGTGAAGACGCCCTAGGTGAAGAGATCCAAGGCGATCCAAGAATTGGTAGTGAGGGGCGGACTTGAACCGCCGACCTACGGATTATGATTCCGTTGCTCTAACCAGCTGAGCTACCCCACCACTTGGACTCGCCTTCGGACAGGATCGAAACAGGAATGGCTTTAAAGTCCATCACTTGCTCCAAAAACCCGGTTCGAAGCCGAAGTCCCGCAACTTACTGGGCAGTGGCGAACTCGTCAATTGCCTCTGAATGGCACCCTCACAAAAAGCCGCATTGCCCTGCGTTGCTTTGAGCTCGCCGAAATTGACTCTCCCTCCAAGCAAAGTTGCAATTTTTCCGTGCGTTCTGCCACGGCTGATTCAAGGGGACGAATCGGCTCTTTTTACGCGCCGTCAAGGCGCCCAACACTAGGGAGGGTTCATGCGTTCAATTTCTACGCATCGCCATTTGTTTCTTGTCGCGGCTCTGGCTGTTCTGACAGCCGCGGGTTGCGCACCCGAGAATGGACGTCTCGGATTTTTCGGCCAGGATGGCACTCAAAAGTCGACTCCTCTGAGCTCACAAATCGCCGTATTGAATGCTCTGGGGCAGCCCATCCCCAATGCCAAGGTTTTGATTGGTCTTCGGGCCGGCGTTCCCTTTCCCGGAAATGAGCTTGTGACGGGTGCAGACGGGCGCGTTGAACTGCCTGCCGCATGGACCGATGCGCAGCCGGTGACCATCGAGGCCCCAGGATATGTTCGAGCCACTTGGTTGGCCCAAACTCCAGCGTCCGTGAGCTTGAAGCTCCGGCGTGCCGTGACCCCCCAAAAACTTGAGCTGAAAGGCCAGACCTCGGGTTTTGGCAACCTGCAAAAAGACGGTTGGGTCGATGTGGGAATGGTATTCCCGGCGCTCAATCGCGGCCAACTCGCATCACTGCAAGTGACGGATCTGATCAGCCCCGAGATCGACACCATCCGACCGGGTTTTGGGCAGACCATTGAGTTGCCAAGCAACATCACGCTGCCTCAGCAATCGGAAAACTATGTTTTCCCGATCACCCTCGACAAACCTGTTTACCGCGCTTTCGTGAATGAGCCCCGCACCTACACGATGGTGGCTGCCCATGCGCGCTTCCCCTTTGAAAAAGTCGTCGATGAGCTTCGTGGTGGCAAAAGCTTCTACGATGTCATGAACTATTTTGAGTTCAAGTCGGCCACTCTGACACCCGTGAGCATCACAGGTCGTAGCCAAAGCCAGGATCTCACCGTAAACAAAACCAAGTTCTCGCCGGCCCTTGATATTACGGCACCTCGCTTCGCTTCCAACTACGCGATGCTGGCGGTCTCCGTGATTGAAGAACAGGGACTTCTCTATCCTACAGATGTGAAGAGCCTTAAGCCTCAGCAGAAGGTTCGCTTGGTCGCCCCACCGAAGGCTCCGGGACTTGTCGTGGGCGCACTTCGCGACTCACAAGCGCCAACCTTCGGCCCCGAGTCCGACGCCATGTCGGTGGTTGTGGCCCCCAACAACCAAACCTCAGGCTTTGACTTCATCGACATTCCCAAAGCCCCGAAGGCCGTCGCCACAGCTTCGAGCATGTCGCTGCAAACCAACCCGCCCAAGGTTCCGTCTGCGGCGATCGATGCCGCCGTTACCTACGCGATGTTGACCAAGGTCGACACGATTCAGTCGGGCAAAATGCAGATCGACAGTAAGCTCGCCGTTTGGGACGTCTACGCTCCGGGCTGGGTCAATCGCATGGAGCTTCCGGCGATCACTGGACTTAAGGGTGAACATCGTTGGGAAGTGATGTTCGGCGCCGCCGGTAAAGGACAGAGCGTGCCCATGGGTCCAGGCTTCTCCGAGAGCGTGAGCCACGTGGCCAAGTCGGCCTCGAAGCTCTGAAGTCCAAAGAGCCCATTCACCTGCCCGACTCCGATCGACTCCTGAAGCTCCACGGAAAATGAACAACAATTCTTTTGGGCCGAAGTCACGACTTCGGCCCTTTTTCTTGTCGGCTCTCCACGAGAAACCTAAACTGATAGGGATATGCAACGACCCCTACGATTCTTGAGTCGATTCGCCACAACACTCCTGCTCGCAAGCGGCACCGTAGGCTGCACGACGGCGACGGAGCAAATCGCCAAACGCGAAACGCCGCCCCGTCCTTACTCTCGAATCTTCAATGCCACTTACGAGGAAGTCGAAATCGCCCTCAAGCAAGCCATGCTTCGCTACTCCCACAAAGTGGACAACACCGAGGCCGGAATCTTTGAAACCGACTACGTCAGGGGTGATGCTCGTTTTGTTGCCCCCCACAAAGTCGAAAAATACCCGCCGGGCTATCGTTACCGATTGATCGTGCGATTGGTTCGCGGACGTAAAGGCAGCAAAGAGACAATCAAAGTCCAAATCACCAAGCGCCCTGAAATCCAACGTGACTTCTTCACAACGCCGCAAGAGACGACAACGGATGGCTTCGAAGAACAGGTGATTTTGTATCGGATCTATCGCGAGTTAATTCTCAATCGTGCCGTGGCTCGCGCGACAGAAAAGGCGAACAAGAAGAACATGGAGGAGGAGCTTCCCTAAGCTCCCTTCGTCAGATTTAACCGTCGCTCACTCGCGACGTGAACTCGTCCACCACTGTTGCCACATCGCTCGACGCTTATTGGGGTTAAATTCTTCTTCCCCAATTCGCGCGCCTGTGACTCGAGCAAGGCCACGCATCGCGGGAAGATGCAGCTTTGGATCGACGTCCTCAAGGAGTGCCATAAACTTCCCCGCACTGCCGCGGCCCTCAAGCTTAGCCAAGGCCTCAACGATTCGTGGGCGAATGAAAAGACTTTCTCCACGATGAAAGTTTCGCTTTTCGCTCAACTCATGCCACAAAAGCGGAATCGAATCTCGATCGCCAATCTCCTGAAGGGTCTGCACGGCTTGTAAGCGCACCATGAGCGCCGGGTCTTTGAGAAGGCGACGCGCCCACTCGGCGCCGACTTTCTTATCGATGGACACGACCGTCACCAGAGCAGCCGAACGAAGCTCCCAGGATCGAGCTCGAGAAGCCCTCTCGAGCTCCGGAAGCGCCAAGTTTCCGCCGATGGCGCCAACCGCCGTCACAGCCCGCCATCGCGATTCGATTTTCGAAGCTGGATCAAACATGATCTGACGCAAATTCTTGTAGCCCTGAGGGCCCTGAGCGCGAAGCGTGTCAATCCGACGATCAAGTGGCAAGCTGAGCGCGAGTTGGGTCTCAAGCACCGTCGCCAGACCAGCGCGAGTTCCTGTGGCGAGTGTCGGCGAGCTATCTTTGGATCGAGGTGGAATGGCCGCCTGTGCAACGATCGACACATGCAGCACGACCATAGTCACACCAAAACGCAAACTCATCGCCAGGTAAGAGAACTCACGTGAACCATTCTTCATGACGCTCATCCTTTTGACTTCGTGTCGTTGGAGTTGGGTGAGAGATCTTGAAATTCGCCAAGCAGATCATCTTCAAGTTCAACCTGCGGCAGTAAATCCGCTCCGGCTTGATCGCGCAAACCGGCCGAAGCCTCCGCCGAGGGCGCCGGGGTCGGAGTCGGAGTGGGAGCAGATGCCGATTCATTCATCCCTCCGGCCTCTTCCATGAGCTTATCCGTATCAAAGCTCATCTCCCCCATCGGCTCGTCGGCACCCTCGGGGTCTTTCAGCTCCGTAGCTTCGGCCATGAGTTTGTCTGTATCCAAAGATCCCAAATCAAAACCGTCCGCATTGGGAAGCTGAGGTGGAGATTCGGCCGCCGCAGCTTCGAGCTCAGCGAGTGCAGCTGCAGCCGGATCCAATCCAACATCGGCCGTCGGAGGAGCTGTCACCTCCTGTCCTCCACGCATCAATTCCTCGATAGCTGCCTGCGGGTCAACAGACACCTCGTCATTCGTGATCAATGACGTTTCTCTTTTCGCTTGGGTCTGCACTTTCGCCACTTCCGCCGTGTCGACGGCCGGAGTGACTTCGGGCTGGAGTCCCTTCATGGCTTCAGCATACTCACGCATCACATCGTCGGCGGGATCAAGCTGAAACACAGGTGAGGCCGGCGCGACAGGGGCCGGCGGAACAATCGTCGCTTCCGTTGCGGGAACGGGTGCGGCCTCAGCAACCGAAGTCTTAGCTGACTGCACTTGAGTTTGTGCCGTTTCGAGAGCTGCGCGGAGTTTGTCCAGCTCAGATTTTAAACGCGTGTTCTCCTCAGTCAGACTCGACACGTTCGAAATATCTTCTTCAAAAAGTTCATACTCCGCGAGCTTAGCCTGCAACTCCGAGAGCTGAGCGCGCAGCGCTTCAGTCTCAGCAGGATCGCCTCCGCTCACGGCCACACCGCCTTGTGCTGTCGGAGTCACGGTCGCCGAACTCGCATCAATTTGCTTTTTGAGGATAGCAAGATCGGCGAGTAGCGCCTCGATTTTCGCTTCTTTCTCTTCGAGGGCCGCTTGCAGTTCAGCGTCGTCTTGGCCCTCGAGTGCTTCGCCGTCCTCGGAGGTGGAAGTCGACAGACCTCGCGGACGATCCTTGTGAAGAGCCTTACTCAGGGCCTGCTCAATTGCGGAACCCAATTGCTCCGCATCGATCGCTGGAGCCGCAGCTTCGGCTTTCGCGGCCGCTCGCCCTTCCACCACACTTCGTACAAGAATGAGTACGGTAAGAATGAGAAACAATACCAGCGAGACGCCGAGTATGAGTTCATTGTGGTCATATAAAAAACGCACGGCGGCGCCGAGATCCATGCCCTATTCTGGCTTGGGAAAACAGGATCGACAACGACTCTTCATGTACTGACCTCGACCGATGTCGAGGTTTACTCGCAGATTGCTCCCGTGATGGCTATCGCATGGGCCACACGCCCAACGGAGTCATAGCAGACATGCTGACAAACTCCGGAACTGCGCGAGATTTCGACAGAGCAGCTGAGGGCTTCGGCTTCAAGCGCTGAAGGCAGAATCGCCTTCAAGCTCTCCCCAGATTTCACGACCTCAGCCTGGCAGCGACGTTCAAGAAGTAACTCGGCCGGCGACTTGACGCCGAGGCGAGCGATGACCCGAACCTCTTCCCCGCAATTGAGGACAGCCAAAGGCCGAAGATCCACCTCAAACTCTCCATCACGACACTCGGCGTGTCCGCTGAAATGCGTGCGTCCGCTCGGATCACTCAAAGTCCAGCTCGGCCGTGCCCCCTCTTGCTCAATTGAACATCGGCCCTTCAATAGCAACTCATCCGTTACCGAAGCGACGGCGACTTTGCTTTCAACAAACTGAAGATCCGCAGCCGGATTAACGGGATTGATGACCGAAACGGGAGAGCTGGAGTCGGGAACAGGCCGCTCCGGACCGCTCATGTTTTCGCCGCCGCAATTCTGAAACGAAAGCACGAGAACCAAACTCGAAACCAAGAGCGGGAACAATAGACGCCACGGCCGAAGCCGCGAGGCTGACCGAAAAGAGGGTTGGCTCAAATCGTCTTCGTTTTTCACATCCACCCCACCTGCCATTGGAGATTCTTGTGACCGGAAAACTCACCGGTCAGCTGACTCATCTCAATTCTTATCAGATCCGAGGACCTGATTCGTAGATGTAATGCAGAACCAGTACCAAGCTTTTGCGGTCTTGAACCCTTTGAACCGTCCTCATCTTTGCCAGGTTGCATTTCTAAGACCATCCGAGGAGGCCTGATGTCTCAATTCGAAACGCCGTTCCGCACCGATGACGAACTTCTTCGCAACTTTTCGGAAAAGGTCGCAAAAAATCGAAGGACTTTCAGGATCTTCACATGTCATCGACCAAGCTTCACCTACGTCAATTTTAACGACGCCCCGATCGCCCGGCTACTTTGCCGAGCGACTGAACTTACTCGAGACAAGCTTCTGAAAAACTCCGGGAAGATGCCGCGCCATCCACAGGCCGGCTCGTGTGGCACCTTGGGGGTGCAGCTCCTCGGCTCCGCTCTCGATGGCCTCACAGATCCTCTCGGCCCACTCTTCAGGAGTGATCGCAACTTCAAGAAAATCCAGATCCAGATGAGCCCCGTAACGTTTTGGAATCTCATCGAACATACGTGTCTTAACCCCTGGGGTGAGTAGACTCAGAACACGTACACCTGTGCCTTGAGTTTCAGCTCGAACACAATTCGCCAGAGCCAAGACTCCGGTTTTTGCGGCTGAGTACGTCGACGCCAGAGGAAAATTCATGACTCCGGATACACTCGAGTTGACGACGACACATCCTGAACCCCGACGGAGCATCCCGGGCAACAGCTCACGGGTCAGATGAGCCACACCCACCAAGTTAACCTGAAGAGACTGATAGATTTCATCCACACTCTGCGACTCGATCAAACCACCCGTGAGGACACCTGCGTTGTGCACGATCACGTGAGGAGTTTCCCGACTTGCCCATCGTTTCACGAACTCTTCGATCTGGGCTCGCGAGCCCATATTGAGTTCGATGAGCTCCGCCGATTCACCTCGCTGCTGAATGTGGGACAGTACCTGTTGAGAAGTGGGGTCGTTCAAATCTCGAACGCCCAACACAACCCTAGCACCACGTTCAGCAGCTGCGCGAGCAATCGCGGCACCGATTCCACGATTCGCTCCGGTGATGAGAACACATTGGTCTTTGAGTGGGTATTTCGCCATGACTTACATGCTGACAGTCTGAGATTTCCGCACAAGCGAAAAGTAGATGGGACCCGCATTTTCTGAACGATCTGGAAGAATCCAGTATCCAAACTCTGTAGGTTCGAGTTCAATCTTGAATTCCTTCGCGCGCAGAAGCACTTCGGGAGGAAGCTGAACGTTTTCGAATTCATGCCCGCGGCGCTTGACGAGCTTAGCGATGACATCGTCGTTTTCCACTTGAGAGATCGAACACGTCGAATAGACAACTCGCCCGCCTGGCTTTGCCGCCGTCAACGCCGACGTCAAAATTGCGTACTGGCGAACGGCCAATTGCGCGCTTCTCTGCGGGGACCAAGTTTTGAGCTCGTCTTGATTTTCCAGGAGATGCCGCTCGCCCGAGCAAGGAACATCCGCCAGCACGGCGTCGTAAACGTTGGCCTCATGCAGGCCCCACTTTTGTGCATCAAAGCCCGTCACTTTGACGTCAAGCATCTGCTCATCCGTCAAAAAGTCATGAAGTGTGGCTTTGAGCCGCGCGCGCCTAGGGTCCGACAATTCATTGGCGACGAGTCGAGCAGCGCCTGCCGACCACATCACCAAGCTCTTGCCTCCTGGCGCCGCACAGAGGTCAAGCACCTCATCGTCTTCGCAGACTTGAAGTGCCATCGGCGGAATCAAAGAAGCCGCATCGAGATGGTAGATTCGTTCGCGCGGAGCGACAGCTCGAAGTAGCTCGAAACCGACCTTGCGACCGGATTTCTTCAAAGCTTCACACAGAGGACCCCAGCGCTCTCCCCAATGGGTCTCATGATGGCGCATAAAACCAATCTCACCTCGTCTCTCTTCTCGCGCGCGCCGATCTTTTGCCTTCATGATGCTCGTATCCTGGCTCGAACCCCGAATGAGATCAACACCACAGCAATCAATCGCACCCCACAAAAAAAGAGGGGGCCTTGCGACCCCCTCTGGACCTAAGATGCGAACTCTCGCTTCCCCCAATTCATTTTATTCGATCATTCAGTTTCAATCACCTCGAGCCTCAGCTCAGGTGAACTGAACTCAGTCAGCACCCGTCGACTTCATCACGCGACGAATGAGGCGAATGTTCGCTTCAGCGCGAGCGATCTCATCGCTCAAACGCCGCACGCGCAGTGGCGCCACCTTGCCGTCGAGAGTCGAGGACATCACTTCGACAGCTAACTTCGCCAGATCTTCAGCTTGCACTCGCAGGGCTTCCAGCTCGCGACGCTTCTGTGCCTCCGGAGTTTGTTCGCAAGCCGCATTCACCGGCGGCGCATTCGGCGGTGTCACTACAACAGGAGCCGCACCGTTGAGTCGCGCACCTGCAAGACCCGTCACCGCTCCCGGCGCGACACCCGGCGCTGTGATGTTCTCCGGCTGCCCAGTACCCGTTTCGCCGGCCGCAGGACCTGGAACCGGTTGAGTATTATTGCGCGGACGAGCATTCGTTGCCGCTGGCGGCGGACCACAACGGCCCGTGTCACCCATCGCTGTGATCAGTTCGGTCACAGCCTGCTGAGCACGAACAAAGCGTCCCGCAGCCTCTTGCGCGAAATTGATTGTGGTGAACAAGGGCAACTGATCCACTCGACCCACAATCGTTTTCAGCAATACCCATGCGCCCGGATCTCGTCCCTGCACACCAACCAAAGACTGACCAACTTGCTCCAACTCCGGCACCCGAGCGATCGCCTGAGCAAAGGCTGTGAAGCGAGCTTCGCCCTCAGCCACCTTCATCAAGTTGTCCGCATTCTGATCACTCGCCTTACGTTGCTTTTCCAACCACTCTTCGCGCTGCTTCGCGATTTCAGCCGCAGAGCTCACCAAGGAGAAGGCGATCGAGTCGTTCTGCAGGGTCTGCACGGCACGGAACTGATCCTGACCGGACGCCGATGTGAACTCCACAGACCTTTGACCCATGCTCGTCAAACAACCACGCTCATTCGTCGAACATACTCGCATCTTATCGATCACCGATTCATCGCCATCGGCAACGAAATCCGTCAGGGCCGTGACCGTAGCGATCGCTTGCGTATCGCGATTCATCGACGCCTCAACCAATCCGGTTACGGTTTGACCCGAGCGAAGCTTCAGAGGAACCGAAGCGACGCGGCCCTTTTGATTCACCAACGCGTCGAAGAGACGTGTCGTGAATGTGCGCGTCTGCGGATACGAGTAGGCGTTTCCATTCATCGAGATCTGCGAGTACTTCGACACACCGATATCCTTGATGCCGAGGGCAATCATCGCCACGTACTTATCCCAGAACGAGCCGATGTTCTCTTGACGAGTCCATGCCCCGCCCGAAGAAGCCGAAGACATGAACGGGCGTCCATAGCGTCCCAACTCCAGTTCGCCGATAAAGTTCTTCGCCTGCTCCAAGAATCGCGGATCGTTGATGCCGCGCTCTTCCGCAAATGCCGCGAGCTTTTCTTCATCCGTACGACCTGCACCCAAGCGCTCCAGCATGACCTCACCCGATTGGGTCGGGATCGCCAAGAAAGTTCCCGGTTCAGTCGAACCAATGGTGTTCGCGAAGAAGATCTTGGCCATGGCATTGGCGAACAACACGTCCGCCAAGCCACCCGGAACATAGCTCGAAGGCGGCTTGCGGAACTGGCCTTGCTCATTGAACAAGCCATTCTCGAAAGTGCCGATGTCGGTCGGATCTACACCCGCCCGTTCTGCGGTCATCGGATCACAGATATTCGCAATTTCGCCTTGCTCGACGGAAATTCGCATGAACAACGAGTCACACTGACCTTGCTGTGCAGGAACCGTCGGAGACGTGATCAACGAGAAGATCATCTCATCCATCACCTGACGGATCGGAATCATGTAGTTGACCAACGCTCGCATCGGATAGTTTCGGGCGATCCGCTCGAAATTCGCTCGACCCCGGCGCGTATGGCTCAAGAGCCAGTTGCGCTCAAAGCGTTCGATCATGCTCTGTGTGATCGTCGAAACGTTCGAGCCCTTGTCGAAGCGACGGCAAGTGATCGACTCATTGACCTCGTGATCGGTACAGAATGCAAAGCGAGCCTGTACGACTGGATCCGACTCCTTGTTGATACCGCGATTGTAAGCGTAACGAATTGCTGCTTTGTCATAGGGGCCAAGGCCTCCAGCTTGCGAATAGAAGTCGCCGCCGTAGTCCATGATCGATGAGTAAGCATAGGGCTCGAGATCTTCAGGCTTCACCGAAGTGTCACCGGCCGCAAGCTTCTGCATGATGTTTCGATACTCGGGATGGTAGTGGCGTTGATCCGCCGAACCTTCGAAGTTGTGGCGGAGTCCAAAAGTGTGGCCCATCTCATGAAGCAGCGTCGAGTAGAACGTGAGCTTCTCGACTTCATCACGAATCACCGAACGTTGTGCGGCAAAGTCCTGAAGATTGGGATGACGCTCGAGGACACGCTGAATGTATCGAACCGCCGACTCCTCAACCAATTCCTGGCCGTGGATTCCGGTCGCAGCTTGCTGAACCGCGAGCGCCTTCTCTTGGCGAAGAGCTGCACCAAACTCATGGAGATGTTCAATCCCGCCTAGCTGTGCCGCTCGAGTTGCCATTTGAGCAGATCGCGAACCTTTCAAGTCAAAAGCTTCTTCAAAAGCCGAAATACGACCACCAATACGCTCAAGGTCGGCGACCTGGAACAACTCGGGGGCCTTACGCATCAGATCACGCTTGCGCTCCACAGCGCGACCGCGCGGCTCAGCTAAAGTCGTGCGCAGTTGCTGCTTCTGCTGACTCAAAGAGACTCCGCGATTCGACGCGCGAACCTCACTCATCTTCAGAGCGCGATGCAGTTGATTGAGCTGTTCACGAACCCCGGGCCCCTCGTGCGAGTGACCATGATGAGCTCCGTCGCCTTGAGCAACGTGAGCCGGAGCTCCAATCTTCAAGAACATTTCTTTGAAGCGCTCATCCGCCAAAATGAGATCGATGATCTCATCCACCCAACCCAGGGTTCCTCGGATGCCGTCCTGATAGACGGTTGCACGGACCGCGATCAACTCACCTGTCATCGGGTTGGACATCCACTGAGCCACGCCCAGCAAACCACCTGGAGACTTCGGCTCGTAGAAGGCCAGAGTGTGATGACGAGGATCGATCAAATCCACTTGCGAAGACTCATCTAAAACGACGACGTCATCGCTTCGACCAAGAGCGGTCTTAAATGTCTGGTTCCATTCCTGAACAGCTCGACGCGCCAAAGGCACATAGCGAGCCGGGAAGCCCTTGGTCAGTTTGAAAGAGACCTTGTTGGTCGAGCACGAAAGCGGCTGACCCGAGGGCGACTTTCGCCCTGGCTCACACACGTTGTGCATCATCGCAAATGTATGGTTCTCAAGATCCTTATCCAGCAATCCCTTTTCCGGATCTTCGAACTGCTGCATCGTAAAGAAGTAGCCAAATCGCGAGAAGTCTTTCTCACGATAGTTGACCGGCTGGTAGTCCGAGGCTTTGAGCGGCACCAAGTGTGTGCGCGCCACAATGCGAGATCCGACATAGGGATCATAAGGTAACCAAGAAGGTGCGGCCGCCTTCAAGCTGAACTCGGTTAACCAAGAGATATGCCCATTCTCGTTTTTAGGAGTCTCCAAAAGAACGGTGTTCTCTTCGCGGGCCGTTAGATCATCAGCAAGTCGCGATAGGCTCGAAAGCGTGTTCGAGGGACGTGTCCAGTCCACTCGCATAAAGGCTCGCTGCTGCCAGGGACGCTCGCGATTTTCGACGATTCGATGCGTCTTCTCTCTGAAGTCGTTTTCTTCCCGCTGAATGTCGAAGTGATCGACGATCGGGAAAGAGGCCAAAACCGTGCGCGTTTCGGCTCGCGTCTCGGGGTTGAAGACCTCAATGAACTGAATCTCACGTTCAGTGATTCGCACCGTTACCAAGCCATAGTCCTGCGAGAAGCCTGGTACGGCCCCGACCACGTTGCTCGAGTCGGCTTCTTCAATGCCCCGAACCAATGAGAAAGTCTTTCCCTCAAAGTCCGACTTCGGCACGTAGAAGCTCGTGTCGACCATCGACTTTTCAGTCTTTGTTTTTGTACATCCGACAAAGGATGTACCAGCACCCAGCAGGGCCAGCGATACAGCCACCGCGCGGAGGAGAGGAGCTTTTGTCTTCAACAGCCGATTCTTCATGTCGGCTCCTTTCTCAATAGAGAAACCTATAACTCAAATGCTTTTCACCCGGATTACAGCGAGATCATGAGGTCCAAGAAGTACTGCGCCGACTCCGGCGCAAAGAACTTCACCCGATTGATCTGACCGTCGGGCTCTAAGGTGCCGCGTTCGACCGCAACACCCAATGAGGCCGCGAGTTGATTCGAAATCATGTAGTCGACGCTAGCGGACGACGACTGCGTCGCTCGACCCACGCCCTGAAAGCTCACCGAGTAGGCATAGGCAAACGAACTACTGAGTGCCAGCTGATCTGTGACCACCAATTCCAGAGATGAGGTCGACCGATAAGTGTTGGGAGAGTTGACGACACCGTTATCTCGAATGTCGTATTCAAAAAAGGAACGCGAGTAGCCGAAACCTTGGCGGAAAGTGAAGCGACCCAGATTCTTGACTCCCGTTAGCGTGAGTGAGTTCGACCAAAGGAAGGTACGACGTGCGGCCTCCCGATTGGCGCCGACTGACGTTCCGAAAGACAGCGACAGCGAGTCGATCCACGGAATCTCATAGTCTTTTCCATGACGGTAGACTTTTGCGATCCCCAGGGAAGGGTTTTCGAGCGAGCCATTGCTGCCATCGTCACGCTGGTAAGTGTACTCCTGTGTCCATCCCAGTCGGAGACTTGTGGAGATGGCGGACTTCTTATGAACAGCATTGGCGGTCAGCTGATACCATCCGCCATAACTTTCTCGATCATCTTCATTCGCATTGCGCGTCGTCTCGATCAGAACGGTTCCCGCAAACAGAAACGGTCGCCCTTCATCGGCAGCGGCTGCCGCGAGAGTCGCGGGGTCATTGGCAGAAGAAATGCTCTGCGCGTGTGATCTCGAAGAGACAGCGGCAGCCAAGCAACCCAACAGTAAAGTCAGCACGAGAGTCCGCGGACTCTGCGACTGCAACGCTGACTTCAGCTTCAGCTGATTCAGTTCCAGCTTGTTCAGCTTCAAAACTGAGTCTTTCAAAATTGAGCCCAACCCATTGATGGTGTTCAAACTCATTCCTCTCACGCTCACGGTTCAAACGCGGTCACATCGATTCATCAGCTTCGGCAGGGCCGCGCACCTGGCTCCGCGCCAGCATCGGCAGGAGCAAGGAGCTCGCCGCCCAAATTGGCACCAGCCCGAAACGCCCAGCGCCGCAGGAATTTAGCACGCTTGGGGCCATGCGTCGTATCTGAGAATTGAGTTTGAGAAGGGATTTCAGGGTCAGATTGCGGGGTTCGCTGTCAAGGCCGACCATCTAAAAGCCAGGCTTTGGGGTGCCCCAATCGTTGCTTTGAGCGAGCTGTCAATTCGATGAACAAGTAGGAAAAAATGACGGGACCTGCCCCTGAGGCGTGAAGCCGGAAGAAAAATGATGACGGGGCAGAACTCGGTTCGACCCTTCATTTGAAAGAAAAAGACGCGAGAGCTTTGTCCACTCTCGCGTCTCCGTAATGACCGCGACAGTCGAAGAAGGATTATAAGACACGTCCCCAACCTCCTGCTCGCAGCTCGACATTTTCAAATTCATGTCGAGCTTCGGGCCGATGTTGCGGAGAAACTCGTCGAACCAAGGGCTCATTCAGCAAGTGCTGAATTGCCGAGGCTAAAGACACCAACAAATGAGCCGATCTTCTCCACTGAACCCGCCAACGAGCCCATCGACTTTCCTGCCACGCCAATTCCCAAGCCGGTCGACTCCATGCCCACATCGGCTCC
>CANHQR010000043.1 GCA_947462815.1 Pseudobdellovibrionaceae bacterium | reverse complement strand
CGATGGAGACGTCACTACAACGAGATCAGACCCCACTCTTCGCTTGGTGGAAAGCCACCCAAAGCACTAGAAACATGGGAGGTAAACGACAGCTTGTCAGTGATTCATTAACATTGTAAGCGGTAGCAAAATTCCCGGCCGGTCAGTGGCGGTGCGCCTGGATGCGCTGCTGAGTGCACCACTTCGCGATCGACTGCGCGAAGCTCTGGAGATTTTCCAGAGCAAAATGCGCGGCTTTATTTCGGCCGATGCCCAGTTTTACGGTGTCGAAACGCGAACAAGTTGCCCTGTACGTGTGACTCGCGACTCTGAAACTCTGCAGAGCATTTCACACGCCGGACTCTATCCCGCAGGCGAAGGTGCAGGCTATGCCGGCGGGATCACGAGTGCCGCCTGTGACGGCGTGAGAATCGCCGATGCGATCGCGGAGACCCTGTCTTCTTCATCAAGCCCCTCCGCGTCTCTCGTCCCCCACTCCTCACGTTCCTAAAGAGCGACAGACAGACTTTCAGCTACGAAATATCAAGATTTCGCGATTGAAAATCGCCGCGATCAAACCCTCGATTTATCAGTCCGATTTGGACTTGAACCTCACCGGAAATCATTCTGAGATAAGAGTCGACCTGAGAGCGGCCCAATCTCCAGGCGTGTGGAAGAGTGAAAACGATCACTGGGAGCTTTTGGTGAGTCCAACTGACAAAGCCGACAAGCCGATGGCCGATGAGGCAAAGACATCGCAAAGCTGGGGCGCTTGGCTTGAAATCTTTGCCATGGCCGTGGGGATGCTCAGCTGCGAGGTGATCTTTTCACGCTCCGCGAACTATGTTTATTCCGACCTCGTTCATTTCATTACAGCACCCGCCATGTTTGGCGGCATCGCCATTGGAAATCTAGCAGCCCTGCTACTTCCCCATCCCAATAGGGGTCATGAACGCAGCTGGGAAATCACTTCGTGCATCGTTGGACCGATCATCGCTCACATCGGCGTGACCCTGGCGCCCAATTGGACGCCACTCTGGATGTTTTTCCCGTTCATCGGATTCGGTCATTACCTCGCGCGCCGGTACATCGACACGCCCCTTGTGACTCTCGTTGTCAGCTCGGGAATGGCTGGAGTCTTCACTTATCTTTTCATCGAGCAAGCTTATGCTGTTCTTGGTACACATTCTTGGGCCATCGCTCCCCTCGCCGCGACCTTGGCGGGCTTCGCTTCTTCGCTGCCGACACGTCAAGGCTTCGACAACGCATTGAGACTCAGATGGCTCGGACTTTTTGCTGCCGGTCTTGCCGTCGTACTCGCTTGTCGCTTTGATCTCTTCGTACCCCAATCGTTTCTTGAGCGGACGTCGCCGAACTTTGCGCGCTTTGAGAAACTTCCACTGAGCCGATTCTCACCGCTCTTTCGGACGGATCTCTATCGCAACCCGCAAGGACAAGTTGTGTTCACGGTGAACGGATCGCGCTTCGGAGTGATCCCGACTGCGGAAGAAGCCAAGTCTCGTATCGAGGGACGAGCGGAAAAGATTTTGACTTACGACCTGCCCTACGAATTTCTCCGCCCCAAACGCACTTTGGTGATCGGCTCAGCCGAGGGCTCAAACATCATCGCGGCCCTTCGCGCGGGAGTCGAGCAGGTTGTCGCAGTTGATATCAATCCCGCTGTCATCGAACTGATGACCCATGAGCTCGCACAGGCTTCCGGCGGAACCTATTTAGATCCAAGAGTCCGCCCCGTGATCGCCGAGGGAAGATCCTTTATTCAATCTCACAATGAACTCTACGATCTTATCACGCTCCAAGGCGTGCAAACCGGCTCATCCAACTCACCTCTGAATCAAGCCCTCCTGGAGTCCATGCTGTTTACTCGTGAAGCGATCCAAGCCCTCTGGAATCGTCTGACCGATCAAGGAGCCATTTACTTCGATGAGTACCGCGATGCGCGAATTCCCACCGCGCAAAAGTCATCGCAACTCAGCCTCGTCGAAATCTTAGAGCGTATGGCTCGCGAAACACTGTTTGCCGCGACAGAGAATCCAGATCTCCATGTACTCCGGTGGCAATACCTGCAAGCGAGATCAAACCCCAATTCGCGACAACATCGGCGTTTCACCCGTGAGGGGCTCTTGATCAGCAAGTCACCCCTCGGCACCCATTGGCCTGCGGCCCAGTCGAGCACCTCATCGCCACCCGCAGATCTGAGCCGCGCAGCTTGGGCCTCTCACCTTCAGAGTTACGAGTCCCTGAGACTGATGGAGCCACCTCAACGCTCTTCCTATCGACCGATCACCGACGACAATCCCTTTTACTTTCAAATCCCTAAATCCATGATCTCGAGGCCAGCACTCTGGTTGAGTGCATTTCTCATCGCGATGATCCTCGTTGCCTGGCAGATTGCGATTCATCGGGCGAAGGCCTCGAAACTCGAATCTCAGATTCAGTTTGCCGATGAAGGCTTTGCCATCACGACGATGGGAATCGCGTACATTCTATTTGTCATGGGCAGTGTCGGACCCATATCGAGCATTCTTGGAATTCCAAGCCTGTCGAGCACTATCGTTTTCGTAACCACACTCTTTGTGGCTCTATTCACGTCTTTTTTCATGCTGAAAGCCCAAAAAGTCTGGCTTCGCACCCCTATTCTCTTGTTGGGACTCGCCTTGATGGTCTTTGCTCAATTTGCCTTTGGCAATTTTCAAAGTGCTATTGGACTACCTGAGCTCTCTTCGCGCGTGGCCGTGAGTTTGGCTCTCCTCGTTCCATTCGCTATGCTCTGCGAGATGAGCTACATCAGCTTGCTACAAAAACATTCTGATCGCCAAAGAGGATGGCTGTTTACTCTCGAAAATCTCGGAACTCTTTTCGGCATTCCAATCGGCACCTACCTTCAACTCGAGTTTGGATACTCGATGCTTCTCACCGCCTCAGGCCTCGCCTTTGTGATGGTGGCCCTGCTGATTCGACCGATTTGGAGGAGACGTACCCATGCCGCAAAAAATTTTTGAACCCATCCCGCAAAGACTGGAGATTCTGTTTGGCCAACGGGACTTCGCTCATCAAGCACCTTGGACTCAGTGGCTGAGAGAAATCGGCGCCGAGATCGTCCTGAAAAGTCGATGGCAAAATGGCGAGATTTTTGTTTTGTCGGAAAGCACTCTGCTCATCGATCGGCATCGCGCGGTGATCCTCACCTGCGGCCAAGCCGAGCCCCTCGCCATGCTAGACTCCATTCCCGTTGACGAAATGACAGCTTGGCGTTGGTCGAAATTCGACCCAATCCACTCCCACAACACCGGGGCCTCTGAACAGGTCTTGCAGCGATGGCAAACGAAAGGCCTCCGACAGATTGCGTTTAACGGATATGATTACTGCAGCTGGGGAAAGTTCGACGACTCATTGACCGTCGAATTCAACTTCGGCGGAGTTGAAGATTCTGATGCTTTCATCTCAGCCTCGTCCGCAAAGCCAATGGAAGTGATCGCCCTGATGAATGAACATGGGCTGAGATTCCCGATCTCCTCTTCGGAAACCACCGAACAAATCTATCAGTTTGAGCCGCACGGACTGACTCTGCATTTCGTCCATCACGAAAAGCAGGTGTTTATTCATTGGTCCCCAGAGTTTGGGCAACTCAATATCGAGGCGAGAAGCGCCGCAGACGCCCCATTTTTGTTGAATAGCATGAGCTTCGCCAGAGACTTGGCCCGCAAGCTCAAAGTTCAACACGCTGAATATACGGTCATCCGAGGCGACGCGGTCGAATTTGAGTGCGTAAAAACCGTTTAGTGTCAGTTGCGGCATCGATCTTCAACAAACATCACAGGGTGGCTCTTTGGACCGCACTGGCACCTCTCAGATCCGTTTGCGTCACAAGACCTTGCGGCTTTTTATAAATCCAAGGCCAACGCAAACTGAGGGCGTAAGTGGTACAAGTGACAATAAAGAGACCGACGAAGTTTGGGAAAGCAACGTGATTTTGCCTCAATACTGTGACGACCACCGCTACACTGAGGCCAAAAATAAATCTCAGTCGATGCGAGCCCGGCGTCGTCCGCGGATCCGTGATCATCAGAAAAGCGAAAATCATCGCGAAGGCCCCCAGCTCGGGGTAGACCACATGTCGAAACCCGGTGTCGTGGAACAACTGCATGATTCCACCGAGAGAGAGAATCCCGACGAACCATCCCAAAGTCACCGCCCAGACTCGTCCAAAAATAATCGCGCCAAGACCAAAAGCCATCACATGAAAAATCGGATAATTTTGAATCGAGTATTCGTCGGCGAAGAGCTGGAAGTAATGATTCGGAAACACAGCCAAGCCGACAACGATCGCAAAGTTTGTTGGATTGAAAATATGCACGCCGTCCGGTCGAACGAACACGTACTTTGAAGCCACCGTTAGGAAACATCCGAAAATGTAGTATTCCGGCAGACCTGAACGAACTAACAAGAGCAAGCCGGCCGCTTCCGAGAAGGCCGAAAAGATCCGATCTCCAAGACTCGCATTGGGATACTTCCTCGTCCAATAATGGAGCACGATCTCCGTCACAACGGCTGTCACGTACGCCGATACAATCTGGAACTGAGTTCGAGGCAACCCATATTGCGTAACCGCTACGTAAAACAAGGTGAGATGACTTCCAAAAAGGAAGTATCGACCATCAATTCGTTGTAGCAGCGCTAACAGTGCTTGAAGTCGGGGCTTCAAGAAATCCACGTGGGGCCTCCACAGACTGACCAGTTCCACGCTTGAGGCGATTATACTGGTCGAATTTCAGATCAGGGAACCACTCTCGTACGCCATCGGGCCAGGTCACTGTCACTCGAGTCGGCGTTTGGTCTTCGCTTGAAAAACCAATCACAAAGCGAGGATCGCTCATTGACATCATGCCGTTGGTTGGGAAGAGCTCTCGAACGAGCTTCGGTCGCGACTTACGCTCGACTTCCAGTTTTGCCCCCATGGGCACTCGCGAGCCCCGACCTCCGTCCAAGTCGATCCCAAGCCAACGACCCTGGCGTTCGCTCTGATTCATGTACACCAACACTCTCGAATTCATGTTGGTGCTGACCATGTCGACAAGACCGTCATTATTAAGGTCAACCAGGGCCAGTCCGCGCCCATCTTCAAGATCATCAATTCCTGTAGCTCGAGTGACGTCGGCGAATCCGCCTCCCGACTTGCCTCGAAACATGCAATTGCGCTCGAAGGAGGAAAAGCTAAAGTTGTTCGGCAAATTCAATGTGACAGTTCGACTGTACTCGGTACGCAAAGCGATCGGGACCTCAATCGACTGGATGCGCTCATACCAAAACGAATAGGCATCCTCTTGCCGTTGAACTCCAGGTCCTCGCGTGCGACCGTTCAAAACAAACAAGTCAGGATGCCCATCAAGCTCGAAGTCAGCAAACTTAGCCCCCCAGGAGTAACCGCACTTCGCGACGCCCCAATCGCGACCCACTTCCGTAAAACCACCTTCCTTCTTTCGCATCCAAAGCACATTCGAACTTCGAAAATAGGGTGGCTTATGGATGTTGGTGATGTAGATGTCGGTCAACCCATCTTCGTTCACATCGAAAAACTCCGAGTTCATCGAACTAAATCCATGGCGATGAAAGGGCATCGCGCCGACCGTGATATCGGTCCAAATCCTGTTGCCACGATTCAAGTAAAACTCGTCCGTCGCGTAGTCGTTGGCGATGAGGAGCTCAGGAAGTTGATCAGCATTGTAATAAGTCAGACCGACAGCGTGCGTGAAATTGTAGTACGGGAGCTCCACCGCCCGATCGAAGGTCCCGTCGCCCCGCCCGTAAAGAATATGATTCTTCGCGCCTTTCGATTTATCTTGGCGAGTGCCGAACACATACCACTCCACTTCGCCAGGGTTCTTGTAGTCGAAGGGGTGGAAGTTCCCAAAAACAAGATCGAGATGTCCATCCCCATCCAGATCCCCTACAGAAACGGCGTTCGGGTTTGAACAATAACCATGCAATCCCTCGTTCGCCCGACGGAACCGGCCGCCTGGTTCGCCAAGAAAAAACTGGTGGCATCCCCACCTGGCAACTAAAACATCGACGTTCCCATCGCGGTTGAAGTCGGCAAATACCGAGAAGGTCGAAGGCCTCTTGGCCTCGGGATCACCAATACCTAGATCCTCGGTGATGTCTTTGAAGCTTTGCCCCGCCTGATTGCGAAAAAATCGATTGGGTTCTCCAGGTCGGGAAGCCGTGAAGAATAAATCCATAAAGCCGTCATCATCGAAATCGACGACCGAAACGGATTGGAAAACTGAACCCAAAACGTGAAATCCCTCGCCGCTTGCAAATGGATTGTAGAACCAATGTCGCGCATCGATTCCCAGCTGCTCACCCACCTCTTGAAAGCGAATCGGATTGGCCTCGAGCTCTTCAGAGCTCGCCTCTTCTTGGAATACGGTGTCCGGTTCATCGTGGAGCTTCTTTGACCAGAACAAGTTCAACAAGGTCAAAACGCCTACGGCCAGACCGACCGTATAGCGAATCCTTCGCCAAAACTGAATCCAAGTCGACTCAAAATACAGACGCCGGATCTCATTCCAGAGTTGCTGCGCGCGAAAAACAAATAGCTTCATGCTGTCACCAGTGTCGAGGATGTTGAGAGTAAAGACAAGATGACTTCTCAAGCCTTGCCGAATCGGAGGGATCAAATTGAGACGGCACAACTCCAACTAATGAGCTGCTGCCGCCTCACCCCGTTCACGCTTCCAAATAATCGTTAACTCAGGGTGAAGATCACCAATCAACGAATTCAGATTGTACGCCTCAACCTCTCGAGAAATCTGAGACACGACCACCAAACGTCGAGGTAAAACCCGCGACAGAGCGCTTTGGGCCATTCGCTCATCGCGAGAGCGAGAGTTTTCTGGAACGAGCTCGGCTGGGTCAAGAATAAGCTCGGCCCGCCGATCCGCCGCGAGAAACCGCTGAAGCTCCTCCGGCTGAAGAACTCCCCGCTCTTCTAAATCTTGCAGAGACTCCATCGAGACAATTATGGAATCATCTTTGAAAAGGCTCAGTTCTTTTTGAATCTCCACCCAGGTCTGAGCTTCTTCGAGCTTCACGTAAGGATGAGGCTCGCGCGACCTCATGACAGAAGCTGATGGTTCGCGAAGCTCAAGAACCTTGAGTGTCAGCAAATCGTAAGTCTGCAGCTTGGCCATTGGCCCGAACTTCTTATCGACGAATTGACGCTGACCATGACCGAGCCGCGCATAAGTGCTTCGCACGACCTGCTGGACCTTAACGCGACCGAGCTCCCTTCGAAAGTAGACTTGGCCGCTCCCCGTCGATCGACGGACGACCCATGTTCGAAGCTCTTGGCCATTGAGGTAGCAACCATCACCAGGCCCCAGCGTGGCCACAGTCAATCGCTGATCGAGAAGTCTCTTTGAACTGTTGGGATTGAGCTCAATTTCCGGGCTCGCATCGCGCCCCGATTCACAATCGATCGTCGCCGATCGATGGGTCCGTTGCCCTCCATCCTCGCGAAACCAATTGATGTACCCAAATCCCAAAAGGGCAACCCACAAGATGAGCGAAAACAATCTCGCTGACTTTCGAGATTGGAATAGGACTCTCATCGAGGCGACTCCCGGTCCTGATGAGGCGCCAGCAGAGGACCAACCTGCTCTCGAGTCTTTGGATCACGCATCCGGAACATGAAATAGTCGGTGTAGTAATGAAGATAGGTGAACATTCCGTTGAAGGCCGCAAGAATGGCAATCCAGAGCGAATATTCTGGCCAGTTTCGCGCGGCAATCGGTCCCCAAATCGCACCTTTCGCCGCTGTACAAACTCCCGCAATGGCAACCAACACGATGGACGCAAAGAGAAAGTTCCAGCGGCGCGAGCGTCGCAACTTCGACCTCTCGACGAGCTGTCTGGTGAACAGAAGAAATTCAAATCCATGCGTCGCCCGCATAGCCAAGTTGGCTGACAAGGAAATGAAATGAAAGGGCACCAACAAAACTCGCAAGCTATAGAGAAACTTCGGCGACTCCTCCCCGCCTGGAGTCCTAAGAGCCAAATAAACCAAAGCCACGGCGCCGGTGGCACACGCGATAAAACTGATGCCAAAAAACACCGGATGGGAAATTCCCAAGGCCCCTACGAGCTGCGAGCCACCGAAAATGCCGGCGAGCACTGAGGTGTAGGTGACGAAAGTATACAGCTTTCGTTCCCGTCGTTCGACTTTCTCGAATTCATCGCCAGACCCCACATGGCCGCGAGCTTTGAGTCGATGATTATAAGCTAATGAAAAGCCCTGGGTCTGTCTCACCCAGTGCCTGAGCCCATAAATGAAATCGAAGACTGTATACACCGAAAGCAAAATCAGGGGCGTATGGATATTTCGCTCAAGCATGTAGAAGAAAAGATTAAAGAGACAAAAGCCGACACCCAGCAATTGCAGAACATATCGCCACGACTGTCCACCCGTCACACTTTGGATCCACTCTCGATACTCGGGAAGGTAGTAGAGCAAAGTTAAACTCAGAACCGAATGAATGGTTCCAAGGAACACGGCATCGGTTACAAAACGCGCCCAAAGGATGCTTTCAGGGCTCTGAGAAAACTCACCACCCCAGTCGAGCCAGAGGAAAATGAAAAACATCACCAAAGGAAATCCAAGTGCGACGCTCTCCCAACGACCCTGAAGGACCTGGGTCGAAGTCCAACGGGGAGATTCAGCCATTCCTCGACGAGGATCCGAATGAGTCACACTCATCATCGACCTCCCTGAGTCAACTCATGAGCCCGCACAGCCAATCGGCGCGCAAGAATCTGCTGACCCGAAGGACGAAAATGCACGAAATCCAAAAAATTGTCGGTCCGCCCCAGCTCCTTGTCTTCAGTGAGATCGAGGAGCTCACCCCAATCCGCTCGCCACGATTTTTTTAGTTCTTGATTTAAGGACTGTACCGGAAGTCCTTCGTACCCCTCACGTCGAACAGGGAGCAACACATGAACGACAGGAACCCCGAGGATTTGACTCCAGGTCTTGCCCTTCTCAATTTGTCGCTCCAAAGCGCTTTGACTGATCTCAACTTGACCGCCAAAACAACAGTTCACAAAGAAACGACGAATACGACGTCGTGCAAATACATTGTTTTGATTTTCGATGTGACGTTGATAGGCCGCTGACGAGTCGGGAAGACTCCAGTTAAAGAATCCACGCGATGCAACTTCGAAGGCCGGCCGAACGTGAAGATCAAGATCTCGCCAAGGGAAGACACTTCCCATTTTGGCCTCAGGCATGAAAGCCTCCTGAAGCGTCGACTTCAATCCGTAGAAGTTGATCGCAAAGGTCGTATCGACGCCAAACAAATCCATGGTCCACATCTGCAACTGCGTGCCCAATCCTGGTTCGGAAATACGTCGGAATCCATATTGCTCATGAAATAATCGATCGAAGTAGATCGCAAAATCCGTCGTCACGTCGGCTTCGAGTTCTTGATCGACCAATCGCGAGGTCGTCCGACTCAGAGAAATCTGATTGAAAATCAGACTCGGCCGACGCTCTTGGGCGACTCGATGTATGATCGCTGACTGCATGTCATCGAGCTCCGTGCCCCGGCCCCGTAGTCCAAGATTCCAGCTTACGCTCGGCTGTCCACTCAAAGACGCATATTCACGATCAAAGCTGATGGGATCAAAGCCGGATTCAATTTCACTTGTACCCACCACAAAGAACAAACGCGAGCCTTGCGAACTATGGATCATATTCGGAACGGCCTTCACCATGTCCCGAATTCTCTCCCTACGGAACTGCAAACCAAAATCTGGACTCGTAATGATTTGATGACCAAATTTCTGTATGACAAACCCACTCAGCAAAACAGAAGCCAGCAAAGTCATCAACAACGCCAACGAGTCTCGACGGGCCCTCGCTCTAACGCCCTGACTTTGAATTGCACCCCAAGAGGAGCTGATCGGCCGCTGCATTTCAATCACCTCCGATATAGGGAATCCCCGAAGAACGAATAAGCAGCAAACCTAAAAAAAAGATGATGGGAATGGAGAAGGCGAACAAAAATTCGATAGCCTGGGGCTGAGCCTCTGAATCTTTGGATTCAAAAAACTGCTCAGCCCATTCTCCCAAACGGAATATGACGATGGTGACGACAAAAACAAAAACGAAATCATCCCAGAGGGAGCTCACTCCCCATCCCTCCCTGGGAGCATCAAGGATGCGAAGAAGGATCGCGTTGTAAAGATCCAGATCCATCGCGACCAAAGGTTTCATGAGTAGCTCGAGGAACAAGGTCAATGTTCCGCAGATCAAAATACCACTTTGAATTCCGAACCTGCCCCATGCCTCCAGAGCACGGCGGAGTTGGCCGAACAGAGCAGGTGTGATCAACACCAGTATCGAGTTGAGAATTCCCCAGATCAAACTTCCCCATCCCGTTCGAATCAATTGGCCGGCGATCAAAAATATGAGGAAGGTCAAAACGACATGAGCGTGTCGCCAGCGGCGAAGTTTGACTCTCGCAGGAGTGTAGATAAAGAAGTTCAGCCAGCGCATCACGGGCACATGCCAACGGCGCCAATGGTCTGCGACATCCAATGCGCGCCATGGATGATCAAAATTTGAGGGCACTCGAAATCCAAACACAGCCGTGAGAGCCCTCACCACGCGATAGGCTCCGTCGAGTCCCAAGAAGAACCAGAGAGTGATGGACAAAAACATAACGAGCGCATCAGCAGGCGAGGCCGAGCCAGCAAACTCAGGAGATGTCGCCACAATGCCTCCTGACCAGGTCGCCAGAGAAATCTCAAACAAGCCCAAGCTCAACATCCCGGCCATCGCCAACCAGTTCCAAGGCCGCGACTTAGAATTGCGAGCTCCCTCCATCGGCGACCATACACTCCCCCACAGGAGCCGAAGCGGATGGGCGTTCTGGAGACTCGGCATCGGCTTGGTCAACCAGAGACTCGCAAGACCCAAAGCTAGATTCATCATCGACACGCGGTGCTCAACACCAAAATTCTCAAAGATCAGAGCCAGTGGAAGAAGCAGATAGCCCCATGTTGCGGGGAGAAACTTCCAACCCATAATACCGATGAGAGCGTAGCACATGATCCAGAGCCCAAGCTGCCAGGACCACATGCCAAAGGGCAAACCCACCACAATGGCCCAAACCCATGGACCATCAAGCAGGATATTCCGGAACCGTCCCCCCGTAGCCGATGGCTCCAGAGATCCCCGAAATCGACGCCCCAGAGCCCCAGCGAAAAGCGAAATGAAATAGGCACCCCATGCGATGACGTACACTTAATCCGCTCCCGTTAGACTCGAACTCCACAACACCAGGGGAACGGCCGTCATGATCTGATCTCGAGCCGGCGCCAGTTCGACCTTGGGCTTCCAACGTTGCGGTTTGCCGCTGGCGGTGCGGAAGTCTTCGGCCACGTACAGCAGAACACGAGGACGAAACTTTACATCGAGGGCAGAAAAGACCTTAGCCCATTCGGATTGACTTTTTTCCGACCAAGGTTCTCGACCGAGCTCGCCAACTTGCCGTGGATCAACTCTGACAACAAGGGCCAACTCTTCGCCGGTGATCGAGTGCGAAAAACCTACGGCCATGAAATCTAGAAATCCCAGAGACTCCAGTTGCTGACGAAGCTGGTGACCCGTTTCAGTCGCGAGAGCTCGATTGATTTTAAAATCCACCTCAATCAAAGAGATGGTTTCCCCCGAGCGCTTCATCACTTCTTTGATTCGTCCAGCATGAAAGAAGATTGACGGACCGTCGCGGGGGATTTTCTCAAAGCCCAAATCGCCGGTGCGCAACCACTCACTCCGAATGGGTTGATCCTCGGGCTTCACATTCCAGTAGCCATTCATCGTCGAAAACCCTCGCACACAGATCTCACCGACCTGGCCCTCCGGCACGGCTCGATCTTCTTGATCTCGAATACTCACCTCCGTGCCCTCCAGAGCTGAGCCGATCGATACATACCTTTGCGCCGCTGAGACAGACTCACCCTCGACGGTGATCTCAGATAGGAAGTCCTCCGCAGGGCGCTGAGGATGAAGCTCCATCAAACACGAGAAGTTCACGGACTCGGAGAGCCCATAACCCTGTAGCAATCGCAGACCCAACTTGCGGACAACAAACTCATACAACTCGGGCGATAGTGCTGTCGCGGCCGTGATCAAGGCCTCCGTGTCCCTCAGGGCCGCCCTCAACTCGATCTCGGAGCAGGACTGCAACTGCCGCAGCAGCGGAGGAATCAACGACACAAATCTCGGGCGAACCTCAGCAATCGTCGACAGAAAACTTCGCAGAGGTAGAGCATGTGTGAAATGCGCTTCCGCGCCGACCATCGCCGAGGTCAAAAGCGAGAAATTTAAGGCGTTCACATGATAGAGCGGCAGAGGCGTCAAGATTCGATCACCCGATCTGAGCTGCAATCGACGCGCGAGGGCTTCTGCATTGGCGAACACTTGCCCTCGCGTCTGGGGGACTAATTTGGAAAAGCCTGTTGAACCGCTCGTCAAGACAGCGTTCATCCAAAGTTGCATGGAACCCTTCTCAGATTCCGCATCGGGACCAAACTCCGATTGGGGTGCCGCGGCCAACTTTGACCCGGGTCCTCCGGTGTCCGACATGGAACAAAATCCCAAATTCCTCCAGCGCCTCGCTAAGTCTTCGGCCGAGCAATCGACGGAGTATCGTCGGTCAATCTCTTCAGGAAGATATCGAAGAATCTCAACAGCTCGGTCCTCAGTTTCCGAAATAGACAAGGGAATCAAGCATCGATCCGCACACCATACTTCAAAAATGTGCTGGGGGGCCCAGCCCGAATTGTTGAGAGCCAGAACGACGGGCCGCGGATCGGACCTACGGGACGAAAGTCGAGAGCTCGCAAGACGTTGATTGAGCCGCGACCATGTGAGGCTCATCGATTCCGCCGCTTGCCCATGGCCACGAGCCTGCCAAGTTTTGAACGCCACATCTTCAGGTCGCTGGGCGGCCCAAACCTGCAAACGATCGAGCAAGGAAGGCCACTCATGACCATCACTCGACTGAATCTCACGAAAAAAATCAGGCTGAAGGATTTGATCAATTTCCTGTTGAACGGACCCCGGTTGAACGGATCTTGACGAACTCTTCAGCCCCGAAGGCGAAGACGGTCGCGATAGAAGGGGGCGGCATCGTTGCCACGGAGAATCGACTCGACTCATTCCAGTATTCTACGAATCCGTAGAGAGGTCTGTCATGGCGAATTCACGATCTGCAGAGCCAGAAGGCTCGACATCCGATACGGCAAGTTGCTTTCAAACTTTGTTGATTTGCGATCCGTCCGCCATGTCTTGGTCTGAAACACCCCTTCGAGCCATCCAGTCAATGCAAGCATCATCGAGCTGCCCCACCTGGCTTTCCCAAGAACTGATCACCTCAAAGAGCGTGAGACTGTCGACCTGCTCCATAAGAGGCCGACGCAAGTCGAGCTGAGGAAACATTTGTCCCAACGAGCGCACCGCAGAGATCCATTCGGGCTTAAACTCGCCGGCGACGGGCGTTCGCGGGGGAACAGACTTCGTATCATTTTGACTCATTTGATGACTCACCTCTTACCCCTCTGCCCTTTCGGTGAGAAAGGTTCGCTCAACTTCGATCGTCTCTCATTTCAATATGAAACCCAATCAATATGAAACCCAATTGACCCATCCTTTTCCCTAGGTCACTTGGCAAAAGCCTCGTGCATGAAATCGTAGTTCAACTTGCCTCGGATGGTAAATGTCGAGATTCTGTAGTGGACTCACATTCATCGGCCGGCGGCCAAAGCTCCACAGGGAAGTCACATGACACAAGGCAATGCATTCCGACGAGATGAGAAGATTGAAAAGACCTATGGCGCACATTTTTTTGAAGCGGGCGCACACGAAATTCTCGATTCTAAGGATTCGGATCCCTACCGCTATCAGCTTTTCGTAGGTCAGCACGTCGTCACGGTTGAAGCAGGAGATTGCGCCTATTGGCTGAGTGAGGATCGCTTGGTGGCTCATCTCAATCGAGGCCCCTGCCAAATCACGTCACAGCATTTTCTGGCGATTGTGCGAGGCTTCGCTCCGGAGAACAAGACCTCGACCATCACAAGAGGGACCGTCCTTCCCTACATCAATGGCGCGTCAACCAAGCAAATTTTCCCTCCGGATCGGCCCGGCGACCCCACTCTTCAGCTTCTTTTGATGCCTCCTCACACCATGGAACAAGCCCATCACATTCACTCAACGGCGCGCCTCGTTTATGTCCTCGAGGGCTCTGGAATCAGTGTTGTCGGCCAGAAAGGTAACACCTCGACGCATGTCCTCAAGCCGGGCACCGTAATCGCCCTCGACCGTATGTGCCCTCATCACTTCAAGTCTTTCGAGGAGAATCTTCTCGTCATGCCCCTGCACGTTTGGAGTTCAACAGGGCGAGACGAGTCGAATCATCCGATGTTCAACGGAACTTTTCAAATTGGCTAAAGAGCAACTTTAGCGGTTGTTGATCCCAAATCGGGTTTGAGTTTTTAAATCGCTTAACACAAACTGAACATCGAGAGGTGTTCACTTATGTCAGCGTCTCAAGAACTTTCATCGAAGCTTCAATTCAAAACATCACGACGCATGCTCAATCAGCGTGGCCGAGGTCGATGGCTCGATCTCGCTCTCATCGGCACGATCGTTTTTTGTATCGGCTTTATTGGCTACTCCCTCTGGAAGCGAGATCGCCGAAGCGCACCCCAATCAACCGGCGCCATCCATCGTCCCCAAGTACCGATAGATTCGACAGCCTCACAACGAACGACTCCGGTCTTCCAAGTTGAAGAACTGCCACCGAACAGTTATCGACGACTGAAGATCGTCGAGGATTTGGTTGGACAAAAAATGCGGTACTCCGATGCAGAGTGGGCGAACCTAAAGTCCAACGCCACACTTGCAAATCTTTTTTCGCAACAATCTTCGGGCTGCGATCGCTTCAAGGGTAAAATCGGCCCTCGCGCTTACTGGATCATCAGCGACCAAATCGCCGACCAAATCCTCAAGGAAGGAACGGCGATCATCCCCAACATCAAGGGTGAGCGCTGCTTTCTAACGGGTCCTGATGCCCCGCTCTTCCATTTTTCGAACCGGCCGGATGCCCCTGCGGCTTCCCAGATCGGCGAGGTTCAGGTCGAGTCGGTGTTGTCTCTTCGGCTTGAGCATTTGAAACCGGAAGTGGCTGCACTCCTCAAGCTGACGGAGGATGAACTCAAAGCCCTTTTGAGCTTTCCGACTCGAAAGCCCGAGCAAAACTCAGCCTTTGTTCGTGTTCGCCTGGCGCATAAAGGTCCGAAGTCGAACTCGTCGGACAACAAAGACCAACAGATCACTCCGGGGCCGATCCCCCGATTGAGTCATTTGAATTCAGGCATTCTCGATGAATTGATCTCCGAGGCCAAGTCCAATAGCCAAAAGGTTATCATTCTCGATCTTCGATCTGAGGCTGAAAGATCTGATACCTTGTTTGAATCCCCGGACTTCAAGACGTCACCGGCTTCACGATGGCTCGACGTGCGGACGGGCGTGTTTAAGCTTCTCCAAGCTCAAGATGAAGGACGTCAGTTTAGGCCCGAGGTCACTCTCGGCGAGGTGAAAAACTCTGAGGTTCGACTTAATCTCCCTCCCAACTACACAACCGACACGCCCCTCATCGTGACCGCCGTGGATGAATACGATGCTCGAGCATTTTGGTTGATGCTATCTCTCGCGATCGATCACCCGTCATTTAAGGTTTTTTGGGCACGCGATGGCGCCGAGAAGCTCGCAAATGAAGCGCTATTGATTCGAAGTCTCTGAGGCCTCGCGATCCAAACGAACTTTCAACCCGAAGCCAGTTGACATCTACACCGCTAGGGTTTGGATTCTGGTCAACTTCGGATGGCATTGAAAACTCTCGAAGCTTCCCATCACCGAACGTCGTGGGTCCACAGATTTGCCGACGATCGAATTGCAGATCATCTGAATGTGGACGATGATCCTGAAGATGATCGGTGAAATCTGGCGCCGTTATCTCCGACTCAATTCGATGCAAAGGCGAAGAGCCCTCCTTGCGCCAACTGTGGCCGTCGGCTCGATTTTGCTCGCCATGATTCGCCAGACCATACCTTGGCCGACGACCGACGCCCTCGCCGTCTATCACCCATCAAGCGTCGAAGACCGCGATCTCAACACGAACTCGAAGGCCAGACTCAACGGCAAGTTCGAAGACCGCGCCGAGGCCTTCGGTATCGATCACAAACCCTTCGAACACCCTCAAGCCACCTTCATCGAGAGAATGGAGTTCATTAGCTCAGTCGCCATAGCGGATCTGAATCAGGATGCTTGGCCTGACCTCATTTTCTCAAATGGATCCTCAGAGCGCTTTGTCGAAGTTTATCTCAACCATAACGGAATTCGTTTCGATCGAATCCAGTCGGATGCTTTGCTGCTTTCTCGTGCCAGCCATCCCAACGGCACGACCTCGGCCGTCGTCGCCGCCGACTTCGATCTCAACGGCACCATGGACGTTCTGGTTGTCAGAAAATCAGCCTGCCTGTGGATGCTCCTTGGCGATAATCGAGGGGGGTTCAAACGGCAACCCTTGCTGGCTCGGTCTGAGTCCAACTCCGCAACTTCAGATCCACAGCGCGTTTGCGGTCGTTATCTCTCAGCAAATCTCGCTGATCTCAATCTCGATGGTCGAATCGATGTGCTTCTTCACGCGAGATCGCATCGCTCGCCTTTGATTTTGCCCGATGTCAGATCTAATCGGATCCTCATCAATCGAATTGATGGATGGTATGACGAAACCGAACACTGGCTTGGCAAGAATTCAGATTTCACTTGGGGATCACTGCTCTTTTACCACAAGCCAGGGAGTCGACGGGCCGCGAACTCCCACATAGCCCCCCCGCAAGTCTTTGGGCCCGATCTCTATTTCATCAATGACTTCCAGAAGCCGCGTTTTTTTCGCTGGGATAATTTTAAATATGGAGAGCGAACGGGCCGAGTCATACCGCCACTCACCAAACACGGTCAGATGGGGGGCGACACCGCTGACCTGGGCGGCGAAGACCAGATTTCGCTCTATGTGACGAATGTTTCGCGCCCAAGATCGCCTCGCGGTTATAACTATCTTTTTCGCCCCAATCCGAACTCCCCTCGCCTGGACGAAGTCGCCAACGAGCTCGGCGTTGATCGATGCGGCTTTGGCTGGGGAGCCAAATTCATCGATATCGACAACGATGGCCTGAAGGACCTCATCGCGACAAATGGCATTATCAAAGGTCAAGTTGAGGATCGACCCATTGAAAGCCGGCAGCGTCAAAACTGGTACTACTACCTCCAAGTTCTCACGATTCCTGATTTTCTTTATGACAAATCGTTGATTGATATTCAGGACACAGTTTCGGGCGAACAACGAAACTGTTTATTTCATCGAGTTTCAGACGGTCACTACATCGACATCGCTCCCGCTGCAGGAGTCCGAGATTTAAAGAATGGTCGAGGGGTCGCCGTTGCCGATCTCAATCGCGATGGACGACTTGATTTCGTGATCGCCAATAACGAAGCCCCGCCTTCCGTGTATATCAATCAGACCCAAGCCACTGGAAACTGGGTGAGCTTGGATTTGCGAAGCTCCCAGCATACGACGGCCATAGGCACCGTGATTCGTCTCACCACGAGCGACGGAACCACTCGCTATGAACACTTCCCCGCGAATGGCTTTGCGGGACAAAATGACGGCCGCATTCACTTTGGTATCGGTCAAGCCACTGAAGCGACAGCTCAGCTGTATTTTCCAAGCTCGAGAACGGAGATGCGACTTGATCATCTCAAAGCGAACCAAAATCATGTGATCGAATTCGACCCCAAGGCTTTGCCAACCCCTCTCTCCCCAAAAAGCTCGCCCCAAACCACGCCACATACGCCGTCAGATCATTCGCTCCAAGAAAATCAACAAGGGATTTCACCATGAGCTTGGCCCTTCAGAGATTCGTCGATGATCTCGGCCACCGCCTGCCGCACGCGTTCAGACTTCGATGGCCGGAGTTCGCCCAACTGCTCAGCCTCTCGTCGTATATCTTATTTGCTGGCGTCTATCTCCAATTGCGATACTTTAATCTCGGCGGCTGGCTGATCGCGCTATCTGCTGGAATCTTGACGGAGTGGCTGCTCGCCAGCATCAGAGATCCCAGCACCCCCAAAGAGACAGGTGGAAAGCGATTTCGGTTTTCGGCGGCCTTCATTTCAAGCTCTGCGCTCTTTCTCCTCGTTGAGGTGGATTCGCAATGGGCCCTTGCAGCGCTTTGCTCGATGGCCATTGTCTTGAAACGACTCATCGTTGACGATCGCGGTCATCACTTTTTCAATCCAGCAAGTCTCGCGATTATGCTCGCCATTGGCCTCGGTCCTGATCTCTATCTCTTTGATCCAACGCGAATTCCTGTGCGTCAGGACTTTTTCATTCTCGTTCTCATCATGGGTACCCTTGCGACGATTCTCGCCGACCGGTGGCGACTCACGTTGAGCTATCTCGGCGCATTTGTCTTGATGTCTCTCATGGTCAGTCTGATCTTCGATCCAACCTCATTGGGCTTTCGAGCCTATCGGATCCTCGCCCCCATGAATTTAGTGTTTTGTTTTCACATGATCAGTGATCCGATGACCTCACCTCGAAAACACAGCGAACAAATTCAAGTGGGCATCGCGCTGGCTTTAACTGACTTGATTTTACGAGAATTCAAAGTCTACCACTCCACTTTGGTGGCGATGCTTTTGATCGCAGGCTGGCGAGGCTTCAAAGGCATGATTGATCGCGATCTCAGCCTGAATAAAGACGAAAAATCGGTTCAGACTTGAATCAACGAAGACGACCGCGCCAACGGCGCTGCAGAGTCGCGAAACTGCTTTCTAGCCACTTCGGATCTAAGAACAACAAATAAGCTGACATCATCGTCAGTGAGAAAAACCAAAGCCCCATCGTCAGACCGATTCCAAGATGCAGACCCCAACCGAGCATCAGGGTCCACTTGCGTGTCCCCTTCAACCATAAAGTGAGCGGCGCATAGATCTCAAAGACGACGGTTCCCCAAGTGAGTAACCCAATGAGCGCCGGCCAAGCCCTCAAAAAACTGAGATCAAACATCATCAGCTGCTCATTGCCGAGCACTTGCCAAAGTGCGGTCTGATCCCACCACTCACGACCCTTGAGCTTTTCAAAACCCGTGTAGGCGTAGATCAAACAGAGCTGCACCTGCAACATGCGCCAACCCACGCTCTGCGCCAGTCGATCAACGCTCGACTGGCCGAGCTCGGAGAGCGATTGCGGCCGAAGAGGCTTGAGACGCTGGCCTCCCCCCATGAAGATCAATCCAAACAGGAAAAATCCCGAAACAATGTCAGCCCCGTAAACGATGGAATAGTTCTTCTGCACGAGCGCGGAGTGAGTTAAGAAGGCAATCACCGCCATCCACCGAACGCGGATACCCAGGATCAAAAGCGAAACCGAAGCGAGAAGTGCGCCTTGCCACAGCCACACGCCCGCCCAAGTTTCTGGAGCCAAGGACCAGAGCGGGCGAAAATACTCTGGCAAAAGTTCGGTGGGCGTTGCAGCCGGAACACCACTGGCTGGCCCAAAGTAGTCGGCGCTATGCCAAGCGCGCAACGACACGTTCGCAAGATAGGTCAAACCAAACATCCAGCGAAACAGCGAGATCGCCAAACGGGGATCAGTGCCGCCAGCCTGAAGCGCCCAACTATCCCATGCTTCTCCTCGCGACCACACCCAGGAACAGACTTGCGAATTGAGGTGGCGAATCCACTCTCGAATTGAAAGACTCCGGTTCTTTACACTCATGGCGAGACCTCCGCGCGATCACAGGCGTGTCGCTGGGGCGGAAAGGTTTTTCGCTCGCCGAAATCGCTAAACTGCGACTCGTCCACATTGGAAAGGCGTGCCGAATCCAAAGACTCTAATTCTTTGACAACTTGGCGAGTGGTGATGAAGGCCGCTTCAGGATGGCGCTCACAAAGTACAGGAACCAAGTATTTGGCCAAGCGTTCTGGATCCAGAGCAAAGTAGCGCATGGAATACAGGCGCCGCGAGTACGAGTCACTCCAGCCAAAACCTTCACGTTTTTCAGGAACGTAATGAGCTTCCGTCGATTCCACACCTTCGGAATTCTCGATCACGTACTCAAGATAAAACGTGGGACTTGGCCCTGGCGAGAAGAACTGCCAGGTCGTATTGAACCCCAATTGGTTCACGTAGCCTCTAAAGTAGGGCGAGAACTCCCGAACCAGAATGGAGTTCCCCATGGGGAAGAGTGCGACCGCAAAGAAATGATATAACAAAAAACTAGAAGCGAGGAACTTAAGCGTGCCCGTCGGCGTCGCGATCGCGACCTTCAGCTTCCGAATCATTTCCGTCCATGTCATCAAATCTGGCATCGCGCTCCGCCACTTCGGTGTCATCGTAGTCTAACTTTGCAGCGAGATCTGAGCTTGAGTCGGATTCGTCGCCGGAACCTTCGTCGGATTCGCCAGATTCTTCGGATTCGAACTCGGCGCGGTGTTCGACCTCGCGCATGCTACCACCCAATGAATCGTGGACGGATTCAGCTTGCAAGTCACCCTTTTCAGCGAGCGGCGAGGCCTCGGAAGCAACGCCTTCATCCTCGACCACAACATGTGAGACAGCCTGACCCGCTTCGGCGGCCTGAGCCGCCCGCTCCAACTGTGCTTCGTAACGAGACAACCATCGCGCGTCTTTACTGTCGAGAGTTTCGCCAATGGTCAGTCGCTCGCGCAGATCTTGGGCACGCTCGCGATCTCGTTCAGCACGCTGGCGGAGCTTTTCCTGCTCAAAAAACTCAGAGGTCGTATCGATCACCTGAAGAGTCTTGGAAATTTCCTCCAATTCTTCTTCGCCCTCCGAGTAAGTACCTTTAATCTCGTTCGACATCGCCGAGGTCAAATCCGACAACTTTTCTTTTTCTCCGTCTGCCTCGTCGCCGATTCCATCCGGAAGCAATTCATCGATTTCCGAAAGCGTCGGCAGCTCTTTTAAATTTCGAAGGCCGAAGATCTCCAAGAATTTACGCGTGGTCAGGTAAGTCATGGGCTTACCCGGTAACTCGGACTTTTCGCCAAAGTTCACCAGGCCGCGATCCATCAAAGCACGCAAAAGATGCCCCGACTCAACACCACGAATCTGATCGACTTCGCCCTTGGTGATGGGCTGTTTGTAAGCCACGATGGCCATCACTTCCAACGCCGGTCCCGACAGACGGAAGGGACGCACTTTCGCGAGGCGCTTCAAGTATTCGGTGTTGTCGATTTTAGTTCGCAGCTGGTAGCCACCGTGAATCTCCTCAAGCGTGACCCCGCGCTGCGCACTCGCATATTCGCTCGCCAAAAGATCCAAGGCCTGCTGAATGTCTTTCGTTCGAATGTTGGAGCCCTTGAAGAGCTGTCGCATGGTCGCCACGGAGACGGGCTTATCGGTTGAGAACAAAAGCGACTCCAACACGGAGACCAGGCGATCATGCTCGATAAACTCTCGAGGCTCGTCGGACACAGTCTCATCTTCCGCTTCATCCAGCATGGCCGCAGGCTCTTCGAGGCCGAGAATTGGGAGCTGCTCACTCTCGCCCACCATCATTTGGCTCTCCGGCGCGAGATCTAGCCAAGAGCTGCCCGTCGATTCCGCGGGCCACTCTTCGGACTCTGAGGAGTCCATACTCTGGATCGTAATTTGGGCCGCATTTTGGGCCACAGTTTCAGCAACATCTTCCGCCAACTTTTGCAGCCTTTCCAATTGATCGGACTGGCCTGGAGACGACTCGCTAGCAAAAACCTCAGCCGTCGACTCGGTCTCGTAAGGCGCCGATGCGCCATCAATAAAATCTAAATTGGCCAACGCGAACGCTGCCGACTCCGACGCCGATCGAACATTTTCACGGCTCTCCGTGGAGGAGTCCGATACCGCGGCCGTCTCCACGACGGCTTGAGTTGGCGACTCGCGGCCTTCGAGGCGATCATCTGCTCCAGTTTGATCTTTGATGATTTCGCTCACGATTCCACCTCCGGCAACTTTGGCGATTCAGAAAACTCCGCGGCCTCAGTCGAAACGTCGACGTCGGCTTGCAAATTCATCGAGGGCTCAACCGATTCGCCCGTTGGGATTGCATCAAGCCCCAATTCTCGTTCGGCTTCCATCAGCTCAGCTTCAAGCTCTTGATCCAGTTCCATCGCGACAGCCTGTCGAGCCGCCTCAAGGGATACATCGTGCTCAGGCAAGGGTTCTTCTCCCGAAGCCGCGGCCATGACGGTGTCGACAAAGTGCTGCTGAGGTGAAACCGCCACGTCATCCGCCTCGCCGCTCAGATCCACTTGAATTGAAGTTTGACCAGTGAGCATCTCCTGCTCGGCCGCTTCCTGAATGATGCTGGCGGCGACGGCCTCGGCATCTTGCGCATCAAACTCTTGAACGCGCTCCAGGACATTGCGCTCAATCTGCTTTTTCGATTCGATATGGATGTCGCCATAAGTTTCATTTTGAAAGAGCGACACGAAACCCAGGCGCCCTAACTCCAGCATCGACAAAAATGTGATGAGCAATTGATGGCGCATCGGCGCCTCGCCGACATTGAGAAGATCGCGCAACAGAACTCGAGCGCCGACGATCAGACGGTCTTTGATCATCATCACTCGTCCGGCGATCGATTCCGTCTTTGGGCGCACGCGATGCACCAGTCGATCGGCCTTACGCATCGCTCGTCGGTAGGCCGCAATCAGGCCGAACAGCCCGTTCTCACCTTGCTCGACATCGATGATGATCCCACCATCTTCGTCGCTGCGAAGGTCTTCGCGAAGACCACGCGCCCAAACATCTCGATTGAGAAGCGGACGATCGTAGAGCTTCTTCGCCGCCTCTTGATACATCTGGTAATCCAACAATTTTTGAACGAGTTCGCGACGCGGATCCTCGGCCTCGACGATTTCACCTTGCTCGTCGTATTGCGGCAGCAACAATCGCGATTTGATATGAATCAGTGTCGCCGCCATGGCGACGAACTCACCCGCCACCTCAAGATCCAACTCTTTCATCAAGCGAATGTGCTCGAGGTACTGCTTGGTGATGTGATGGATGTTGATATTAAAGATATCCATCTCTTCCTTGCGGATAAGATAGAGCAAGAGGGCCAATGGGCCTTCAAAATGTGGGAGCTGCACAAGATAGCGCGGCGAGCCGAACATGGATGGAATTCCCCCTCAAGCCCGAATCAAAACAAGGCCGAAGGTCCAGTTCAACAATTCTTTTTGAGTTGCTCGAAGAGTCGGCACTAAACCCTTACGCCGATTGGATTTCGAGGCTTGAACCCTCACTCGACGTAGGCTCTGAGCAGGGCCGCGTCAAACACCAAATCGAGGAAACCCGCGCCGAACTAAGGTCACGGGGCGCCCGACATGATCGGTTCAAAATCATCACGATCATGGATAGTCGTACGAAATCCCGATGCCTGTCCATTCTTTGACCGCTTCCAACTGCCTTCGAGCCTCTTTACGAGCTCGCATACAGCCATCTTCAATGAGCTGATCGAGTTGCGAAGGATTCTCGAGGAGCTCGCGCTTTTTCATTCGTGGGCCAGCCATCTGTTGCTCGATATTCTCGCCCAACTTTTTCTTGCAGTCCCCGCAGCCGATTCCCGCCGAGCGGCAGCCCGATTCCACCCAAGCGAGGTCCTCGGATTTCGAATAGAGTTTGTGAAAACTGAAGACCGCGCACTTGGTCGGCTCACCGGGATCATTCCGGCGAACTCGCGCCGGATCCGTCGGCATGAGACGCAGAGTCTTGGTCACATCCTCGGCTTCCTGGGTGAGATTGAACGCATTGTTGTAGGACTTAGACATCTTGCGACCATCTGAACCCATCAAGGTCGGAGTTTCGCTAAAGATAGGCCTGGGTTCTGGAAGATTACCGCCATAGAGGAAGTTGAAACGACGAATGATCTCACGTGACAGCTCGAGGTGCGGAATCTGATCTTGGCCGATCGGCACATGCGTTCCTCGGTAGATCGCAATATCCGCAGCCTGCAGAACCGGATACATGAAGCGCCCCAAGTTGTGCGTGTCCGTCGCTTTTGCGTCTTCTTCCGCATCTTTCCAAGTCGGCACGCGCTCAAGCCAAGACATCGGTGTCAGCATCATGAAAAACATGTTGAGTTCGATGTGCTCAGGAACTTCGCTTTGAATGAAAATCACGTTTTGCTCAGGATTCAAGCCCCAGGCGATCCACTCAGCAAAGATCTCGCGCGCAAAGCGCTGCACCTCGTGCGGCTCTTTGTAGCGCGAGGTCATGGCATGCCAATTCATCACGCCATAAAAACCACGATAGTCTTTTTGTAGCTCCAGCCATTGCTTCAAAGCTCCGTGGAAATTGCCGATGTGTAAATGATGAGTCGAGCGCATGCCGCTCATGATGAGCGACCCTGGCGCGGGCTTTTCACTGGCGCGCGCAATCTGCAGATCCGAAGACTTCAAGTCGCCTGGTCTGAATTCAGCTGGCTTCAAATCTGTTGGCGGAGAACTTTTCTGATCCTGATTCATAGCGCGCCCCATCCCAATGACGAAAACACCCAGCCCCAAGCGTAGACCAAACCCGTCGCCAACTGCACAGCCGGATAGAGAATCACATGTCGAAGCGGGCTCATAAACACAAACAAGAGGAACATGCCCAGCATCATCTGATTATCGTCCAACCACTCCGACCAACGCACCGGCAGAAAACGGGCCAGCATCTTGCTGCCATCGAGGGGTGGAAACGGAAGAACGTTAAAGAACGCGAGCGAGCAATTCACGCCAACAAACATCATCGCAAAATGTGTCATAAAGCGAACCTGCTCAGGTTCGAGACTCGCCACACCAATGCCCATCACGATCATCGCGGCAAAAAAGCTACCAATCACCGCCAAAATGAGATTTGAGGCTGGCCCCGCCGCGGCAATGTAAAAGGCATCGTTGCGAGGATTGCGAAGATTTCGTGGATTATACGGAACTGGCTTCGCCCAACCCAGTAGTCCGATCGGTAAGGCGCCACCGGAGAGTTTAGGCAACAAGATCCCCGCAATCGGCAAAAGAACTGTGCCAATCGGATCCGCATGGGCCACGGGATTCAAGGTCAATCGCCCCATGTGCTCGGCGGTTCGATCACCGAACTGCTTGGCTGCCCATGCGTGAGCCGCCTCATGCACGCAAATCGAAAAAAGCATAGGGATGAAGTAGGTAAAAACCGTGAGGAGGAGCTCGATGATGTCGATTTGCATGAGTCGAAGCTTAACCATTCCGATGGCCTTCGTCTACTGCCGCAGCGCTGCGCACGCTTGCCTCATTGAACCCGCTCTTTCAAACTTGTCAGGTCAGCTTCTCGAAGCGCCCCTGGCTGAGCTCAGACTATCAAAGGCGGTCACATGTTGAACTTTTCGTGGAATACACAGTGGGTTACGCAACTGAAGCAAATTTCTCGCGGCCAGCGAGGCCTCCAAGTTCGCGGCGGACGCCGATGGATGATCGTTTTTTTGACCGCATGCACCTTGAGTTGGGCAACGGTGGCCTCCAGCCACGAGGCGGCCAAGTCCGCTGTATCGACCGTCCAAGCCGTCACGGCGACCTCCGCCACGTCGGCCGCAACTGATGGATTCGAGGTCATCCGCTGCAAAAGTGGCCGAGAGATTCGGGAGATTTGGATCAAGAGTCTCACCGCCGGAAAAAAGGTTCCTTGCGAAGTGGTTTATAAAAAGGCCGACGGCGAAATGGTGATCTACTCAGCTCAAGCCCAAGAGGGTTACTGCGAAATGAAGGCCACCGAGTTTTCCGAAAAACTCACGGGGTTGGGGTTTCTTTGTGAGCTTTGAACTCAACCTTACTCCGTGCGTGGCTCCTGCGAGCGCGACGGACTTCAACCGCCGGGATGCGGCCTCGCAGCTGGAATCCGCGCACGTTGCGCGCTTAACACGCCCCCCCCTTGCGCTAAGGATGGCCGCGGGCATGGCGGAACCTTCACCACATTCAGTCGAGATCCGGCGGCTCTTCCCCCTAAAAATCCAAGGGGCCTCTGATCTTATTTGATGCGGCTCCTGGCGTTCAGCCTTCGGCATCGGCCTATGTTCGAAGCAATACGCAAATCAGCGAACAAGATCAGAAACTCGAAAGCCCCGAACGGACCAATCGCGGCTTCTTTAGGTCCGTATCCATTTCCTCGTGAGCCCTAACGAACTGGCGAGAGCTCGCTTCGCCTTTCCGCGACGGTAGTCGACAGTCCGTAGGTGTCTCGCTGTCCTACACCGCGCGAAGTTTACATCTCACGACTACGGACCGCAGTGGCACGGACCGAACGGCGCTTGAAATACAAAACGCCGGGGATATCCCGGCGTTTTGGTTCGGCCAATTTATGGAACCGAAACTGGAGTTACGGAGGACCACGCTCGAAATCAGCTCGAAGTTCTAGCCGCGGGTACAATTGGCCATCTTTCCGCACACGCCCCCCTTATGATTTGCCTGCAACGAGTTTCGAACCTCTTACCGCTGTCCCGCCCTGAGGGCGTGGCTACAACGCCAGGCAAGATTCTCTTCGGCAGTCCTGCAGAGATCTAAAGCACCAAAATCATCGACGATGGACTCGTCTCAGAATGTGGCGAGCAAAGTAGGCCTAAACATTTCAGAATCGCAAAATCAGCAGGTAAGAATATTTTCCCCTTGATTCATAAGAAGTTAACTGGGCGCAGTTGATGGAATGAGATGATCCCGTTAGATCTGAAAAATAAGCCCAATCGAAGCGCTGGAACACTTCAGCAATGCCTCGACCTTTTTCGGCTTCAAAGTTTAGTAAGGCGAATTTTTCGCCGCAATCCTCCAACCACGCCGTGAAGCGGACACGCAATCGATTTGCGCAGAGGATAGCTCTGCAATTCAATATCAGCGTCTCGTGAACATCTTTGAGGAAGCTAGCGCTATGCCATTCGATTTTTTGCCGCATTTCTTCGTGGTCCGCACTTCGAGTGCAAATCAGCGACAGTCACCGACGGTTTCATAATTTGTGTAGTACACTTTCAAGACCGACGGAGAACTCCTCACCGCACTGACCTTAACTGGGATTGACCGGCCGGGAATTTTGCTACCGCTTACAATGTCAATGAATCACTGACAAGCTGTCGTTTACCTCCCATGTTTCTAGTGCTTTGGGTGGCTTTCCACCAAGCGAAGAGTGGGGTCTGATCTCGTTGTAGTGACGTCTCCATCGTTCGATGATCACCTT